>JBAYUG010000079.1:0-15389 GCA_041675325.1 Kapaibacterium sp. (SeqCode) | reverse complement strand
CCCATATCCTGAATACCAACAACTGCACCTGAACGAATCACTTCAAGAGTGGCCTCAAGAAGCAGTTTCTCGGTGAATGGATCTCCGACCTGAACACTTGGTCTTTTTAATTCCGATTCTTCAGAAATTTCTACTGATGCAAATGTTGCTCCGTGAATGCCATCTTTTCCTGTAGATGAACCAACAATGAATACAGGATTACCGACTCCTGAAGCAGTTGCTGAAGCTGTTTGTGTATGCTTAACTATACCAACAGCCATTGCATTTACAAGAGGATTATCCTGATAGCATTCTTCAAAATATATTTCGCCGCTTACAGTTGGAACACCAAAACAATTGCCATAATCACCCACACCTTTAACAACATTCTTAAAAAGGAATTTACTTCGTGTTGAAATTACTTCATCATCTTCGTCATCGATTTTTCCAAATCTTAAAGAATTAAGTGCAGCTACAGGTCGTGCTCCCATTGTGAATATATCTCTGAGGATTCCTCCAACCCCCGTTGCAGCACCCTGATAAGGTTCTACAGCCGAGGGATGATTGTGGGATTCAATTTTGAAAGCCACGGCAAGTCCGTCACCAATATCCACGAGTCCCGCGTTTTCTTCTCCCGCTGAAACAAGAAGTTTCCCACCGCTTCTTGGCAGAGTTTTTATCTGTAAAATTGAGTTTTTATACGAACAATGTTCGCTCCACATAACTGAAAATATTCCGAGTTCTGTGTAAGTAGGAACTCTTCCCAATACATTAAGTATTCTTTCATACTCATCTCTAGTGAGTCCCAGTTCAATGGCAAGATTTAAATCTACAACGGGTTCAGTTCTCATTATTACTAATTATATTAAATTATTTTGTATAAAAACCATATTGCTTTTCGAAATAAAAAGCTGTACCGCTGATAACACAAAGCGGTTTTAATAAAACATTTACAAACGGCAAAAACATAATCAGGAATGCAGCACATCCAAACCCCATAGAGTAAAGAGGTTTTGAAGTTGTAATCCTAATTTTCTGTCTAAATGTATAATATCGCCTTGTCATAGGATAATCATAAAAGTCCAATGCATTAAAGTAAAATGAAAACAAAGAACTTAAAACTACTGAAATAATACCTCCGATTAAAGGAATAAAACCGATTAAAAAGAAAACAAAAATAAATATAAAATAGAAGGATATTTTCTTAATTTCCGAAAGTATATTTAACCATGTATCCTTCCAGAATCCCGGATTGTAATTAGTTTTTAAGCCTGTCAGATTCTCTTCAATTATTAATGATATATTTTCATTGAAGGGAGCTGAAATAATTCCACCAATAATAAGCAAAACAAAATAACATATTACAAGAACAAGAATAAAGGAAACGATGAGGATAATCACATTAATAAACTCGGACCAGAATCCCGCATTACTCGCATCGGCACCTGTAAATTTAGCACTTTGTTCCATAATCATTGAGTAAATAATGAAAAATGTTGAGAGATATAAAACCATATTTATAGTAACCGGGATGATTGAATGAATTATAGTTTTAGGGTACTTAAAGAAAAGACCTATGCTCTTAAACGGATAAACAAAACCTTCTAAAAAACTTTTCATTTAAAATCATTTAAAGGTTGTATCCAATTGAAAAATAGAATGAATAAGGACCCAAGACAAGACTTTCACTGGTAAATCCTTTATTTATAATGAACATTCTTCCTACAGAAAAACTTGCTTTGCCAATTGGGGTATCAAACTGCGTTGCAAATCCTAATCCATGCTGAAGATCTTTAAATCTTATATCTTCTGTATTTTCCCATGTTTTACCTAGGTCATAACGAATAGATAAATATGTATCAAAAAATAATTGAATCGGAAGTTTATATCTGTACTCCAAAGAGGCCAGTAGTATCTGCCTGCCCCGCATTTCATCTTCACGCATTCCATAAAACGAATCTTCGCCTCCTAGCGAAAAAAACTCATAATTCGGAGTTGTTTTGTCTGTAATGCCAAAAACGAATTTTGGTCTCAAAATACTCAATTTGCCGAGTGATATATTATGTGTAATGTCTAAGGAAAGTTTAGTAAAAGTAATACCATCGTTTAGCTGATTAGTTGATGTTTCATAAATATAATTAAAATTAGTTCCTTTGGTTGCAAATGGATATTTATCTTCTGTGTCAACCCTTCCCCCAATTCTAAGTCTGAAAAGAGTCAGTTCATTTTCGGCTGGTGTTATACCCTGAATAATCTCTCTGTTTAGTTTCTCATAAACAAGCTGACCGAAAACTGTTCCAAATTTCTTGACCTGAGTACCAAGTAGAAAACCTGTTCCAAAACGAATATCTCTGTATTCTCCGTTGTTTGTAATTATTAGCTCATCATTCGTATTAGTCTGAGTGTAATCAAAAATGTCTCTGAATCTATAGTAAAAGGACCAATTATAGGTAAATATTGTACCGAAGAACCTATAAGATTTTAATTCAAACTGATAGTTCCTGTCACGAAGCCCCCCCTGAACAATAAGGCCTATCTCATTGCCTGTATCATAAAGATTAAGATTCCTGAAATCAAAGTACAGTTGGAGTTTCCTTTCATTATCTGCTCTGAATGAAAAACGGATATTTCTTGTACTTTTTTCTACGACATTTAAAACGAGTTCAGGTGACTCTGGTTTGTTTTTGTAGTTAAAATACATGCTCACCTGCTGAAAAAGATTTGTTCCAACAACACCGCCGAGAGATTCGAGAAGGTTGCTACCCTTTACGGGTTTGTCTGAAGGAATATACGTTTCACTTAATATTAAGTTATAGCTTGTCTTTTTATTACCATTTATTCCAATATTTCTGACAACCCCATCTGTAAAATTTATTTCGAGACTGCCTGTTTGTATGTTAAGATAAAACTTGTCAATATCTATAAACGAATAATCAAGACTCCTTATAGTGCCGGTTAATTTCTCATAAAGAGCATACATTTCATTTCTATTTATAATTTTTCCTTTATTGTAATCTCCGTATTCATTCAAGATATTATTAATAGAAGTAAAAAACGAAGAGTCTGCAGTTAAATTCGAATTAATGTTTATAAAATTGTTGAAGTCAAATGTTGGAATAATTTTATTAAGTACCGGATTATTTACAGAAACATACTCAATCTCAGTTTTTAAGCCAGATTTATAAATTTTTGCATAGACGTTATTAAAAAACCCGGTTTTGTAAATATCCCTCAGCCTTTTTTCTATCGTAACGTATCTTACAAACGTGTTCTCCTGCTCGAGAAAAATAATATTCTTTAGAGAGTCAGGGATGTTCTCTGATTTCAAATAAACGTTACCATTGAAAATAAAATTATTATAATTGTCTGATGCTTTTTCCTCTAAAGAGTCTAATTTAACTAAAATACTATTTATCATCTTTTCTGCGGCATACTTACCCTTATCGACAACAAAATTAATCCGATCGAAGTCAGTAGTTTTCATATTTCCGAGATCAGGTGTTATGATTATATCGGATTTCTGAATTTGTTCATCGTTTAGCTGAGCCAAAGTGATTGATAGTATCTGATCTGCGGTATTGAAAGGATCTTTAAGTTCTTCCGAGCTTTTCAAAGGACTTGTGGAATTGACGGTTATTGTCAGGTCTGCCCCTTTTTCTTTAGCAACATCAACTGGAATATTTGCAGTAAGCCCTCCATCAACGAGATTTCTGCCGTTTACCTGAGTAGGAGAGTATAAAAGCGGATAAGTAAAAGAAGCTTTAATTGATTCACTAATATTCCCATCTTCCAGAACAACTCTTTTACCTTTGTCCAAATCTGTTGCTACTGCATAAAAAGGAACTTTAAGGTCAGCAAAATTTTTCTTTGGTTTAAATCTTGCATTAAGAAATGTTATATTAATAAGGTCAGACAGTTGCTGACCACTGGACAGAGAATTTGGAAGCATTGGCTCAAATCCATCAAGAGATATTGTAATAAAACCTTTATCCTGTGACTTTTTTTGGTCAACAAATAGAAATTCTCTTTCGTATTTATTCGTCAATGCAAGTTTCGATTTCCAGTCAACGCTTTTTGTAAAATTAACAATTTCATCAGGGGAATAACCTGATGAATATAGTCCTCCTGTAATTGCACCTACACTTGTGCCGACAATCATATCGAATTTCACACCGTATTTATTGAGGACATCAATAACTCCAATCTGAGCAAGTCCTCTGGCACCACCGCCACTCAGAACGAGCGCTACTTTCTTCTTAGTCGTTTTTGCGAGAAATATGTTAAATTTAGAAGTATCAAATCTGTTTTCGGGGTTTTTATAAAGTTCAAGTCTGCTTACAAGAGAATCAGAAAACTCCTGAGCCAATAACGGATTAAACATGTTTGCAAGTAACATACAAACAACAATAAACAGAAATATTTTATTTAACTTTATCAAATAATTATTACTTTAAAATTCTTCCTACTGAGTAAACTAATAATCCGAGAAAAAGTCCGGGATACATTGGTTCAATATTTCCAACACTAAAGATTATCCAAATAAATGAAAATAAAAATGACACAATCATTGCACTAAAAATCCAGTTCCTATTTATTTGCAATTTCACAAAATACGATGAGACAATTCCGATTATAAGAGCAGGTATCGTCAGGCTGCCTATAAGATACCAAATCTGAACGACAGAAGGTACGAGCAGAGCAATTATAACTGATAAAACAGCGGTTATAAAAATTCCTATCTTTGAGTATAAATTTCCTTTATCTATTCCACCTGTAAATTTTGCAATTATATCCCTTCCGAGTGTCGTTGCAGATATAAAGAGGTTTGAATGGAGAGTAGACATAATTGTTGCAATCAACCCAATGAAAAAGAATCCTTTAGCGAAATCAGGAAGAATATTCTGAGCAAGCAGCGGATAAGCCATAACAGGATCCTCGATATTCTTTATGCTTGCGAAAGCATAAAGTCCTGTTAGGGTAGTCATTGCGTCAAAAACGAACCAGAAGATAAGCGATATGAAGACACCTCTAACTGCGGTTCTTTCGGAGTTTGCTGAATAACATCTCTGATGAAAAGCGGGGTCAACAATTGCCCAAGCACCGATAAAGAACCAAACCAGAATATATGAAACTGAGTTTCCACCTGTAAAATTAAGGTGATTTGTCGGAAGGTTATACGTTAAATAATCAAAGCTGCCGAGTTGTGTAAAACAAAAGGGAATAATGATACCAAAACCGACAAACATAAGAATAAATTCAAAAGAATTTACACGAACGTCTGCATTTAATCCACCTCTAAAAAGAAAAACAATCGAAAAGATTAGAGTTGCTGCCATAGAAATCCAAAGCGGGAAACCAAAAATCATAGAAGTGATAATTCCAAGCATAAATACGTAAGGCGCGGGAGTTACAAGAAGAAAAACCAAGATTGCGCCGAGAATGCTGACTTTTTTTCCGTAAACAGAATCAAGTTTATCTGCTATCGTGAACAGATTTGTCCTCCTGATTTTTTTAGCCAGAAAAACGGCAAAGAGTGTAATAAAAATGTAGTAGGGGAATGCATTCAGAAACCAGCTTGAAATACCGTACCTGTAAGTGAACTCACCGATCCCAAGAATTCCTCCGTAAAATGAAGAAACAAGAGTTGCAACAAAAGCAGGAAGGGTTAATCTCCTTCCCATTACAAGATAATCTGCTTCTGATTTATCATTTCGTCCTGAGCGAAAACCAATCCATACAGCAGCTACGAAGTACAGAATTATTAGAAGATAATCTCCAAAACCAAAAGTAAGCAATTGCTAAGTTTAATTAAACTAATTTTCCATTTTGCATTATTAGATTGCCATCGACGTAAACATCAGGAGATAACACTAGCCCGTCTATATGGCTTTTCACATTGATATTTCCACCCATTGAAACGTTATTTCCGAAAGCAATATGAATTGTTCCATAAACTTTTTCATCTTCAAGAATCAATCCACAAAGCTTTGCTTTATAGTTTGTACCAATACCGAATTCTGCGACTGCTCTTGCATCGCGTCCAACTTTATCAATCATTTCTTTGAATTTTGCAGCCTGATGTCCGCCTGTAATTTCTTCAGCATATCCATCCTTTACAGTGACGGTTACGGGTTCATCAAGCATACCGATTCCGGCAAGAGAACCATCAATTACAACCACACCGTATGATTTGTCTTCCCAAGGTGCAAGATAAACTTCACCAGATGGGAGGTTGCCGCTGCTGCCTTTGTTAACGATAACACCGGTACTTTCAATAACATTTCTTCCTTTCATCGGCATTGTTATGTCAGTTCCTTTATCCGTAACAACCCTTATTTTTGATGCAGGTTCAAGAAGCGCTTTTACTTTCAGAGAAAGTTCAACAACCTTTTGAGAATCCGCACTTAGACATCTTATCATTGTTTCGATTCCAATACCCGGCATTGTAGCAATTCTGACACCTTCTTTGACAGCATTTCTGCGTGCATCGGTATGTGTCAGCGATTTTGCAGTTGGGCAAACAACAACATCTACCATTTTCATTAATTCGGAAATCTGAACGGGGGGTTCCTCACCGTTTATTTCACGCTGTTTCATTTCAACAAGAAAAGTTTCTTTGCATAGCTGCTTTCCAGCTTCAAGCAGTGTCTGTCCGATTTCTCTTTTAGTTTCGTCGGTAATAATTAGTAAAGTTTCATCTCTTTTAAGACCAAGATAATCTTTTAATGCGATTATTGATGAATCAAAAAGCTCTGTGTTTACCATAGTTATCAGTTTTAAATTTTAGGTTTTGTTAAAATAATGATTATTATAACTATATTGTAGTTCAAAAATCAAGTAAAATAGAAATATGCAATTGAGAAGGGAATAAAAAAAGCCGGAACATTTCTGTTCCGGCTTTTAAATTCATCAACTTAGAATTTTTATCAGTTTAGCTTCTATATTCATTTCTCTTATATCCTTCAAGTCAATACCTGCATCATCAATGGTTTCGTAATATCCCAAATATACTTTAAAGTTGATCGTGCCCTCATTAACAAGTTCGACTAAAATTACGTCATTGTAGTTTAAGGCCTCAAGTTTTTCAATCAAAGCGTTAGCTTCATCCTCGGTACTGAATTGCTGAACTTCTATTGAGTACCCTGTAAAAGTTGAAACTTTGTCAGTTAAATCAATGAAATTCATCAAGTTAATACCATAATCAGTTTGAGCTAAATTATCGAGAAAACTGTTATCTTTGTCAATTAATACCTTAACCTTTTTGAAAGTGCTTAGGATTCTTCTTAGTTCATCTTTTGAATTTTCATTCGTGATGGTAAGTCTTTTATCCTTTAGTTCAACAAAAACTTTTGAGTCTTTGCTGATAGCATCTTCGAAGAGGTTTAAAGGTACTGCATCTATTTCTTCATTTTCGACCAAATCAGTAAAACTAACCGGCTCGTAGGTTTCTATCCTAACTTTAGCCAGTCCGCCCATACCGATTTCATTTTTGGCCGCGTTTGAGAGGTCTATTATTCTACCTCGAATAAACGGGCCCCTGTCATTAACCCTTACTATGGTATAACGTCCATTTTCCAGATTCGTAACCTTCAAAATAGTATTGAAAGGCAGTGATTTATGAGCGCAAGTGAGCTCTTGAGTGTCGAATCTTTCACCATTTGCGGTTTTTCTGCCGTGAAAACCGGGACCATACCAGGAAGCTGTACCTTCTTCCATGAATTCAGAGTAACTGCCAGAGGTCTGTGCATAGACAACAGATTCTCGTCCGCTAAAAAGAAAAACTAGATTTAATGCGATTAACAACACCGCACCAACGGATTTAAACAAAATATTTTCTCCTGTTTATGTTTGTAAAAAAACTTTCCGCTTTAATCTTTTTTTATCTGATTAGTGAGCGATTTCTTATGTTAAAGAACGAGTAATAATATATTAAAAATTACTTGATATCGTTTTATGAGCTGTCAAGATATTAAAATTAACTTGTACTGTCAAGTATATTTGGAATAATTATTGTGAAATATTTCAAATGCTTAGATCATAATATATAAATAACTATAATAACATATATATAATAAAGATAGTTGAGCAGCTATTTAATTGAATATATTAAGTCCTGTGACTATATTCGATGAAAATATATAAAAAGCATAAAAAAACATAAAAATAGAGCAAATATATATAACTGTTATATCATGTATTTAGAGCTTAAAAACTTACTTTAATAAATTAAAATGCACTTTTTACAATTCGGGTAGCATAAAAAAACACCTTAATAGAATAGGGTACTTGATCTAATGAAAAGGAAAATTTCAAAACAAGGATGAAGAGTACAACCAATGAATGAGTCTGTTTTTTGTTTAAATCTGTGTTATTTTGTATAGACTTATCGGCTAACTTTTAAATTATTGGCTATGATTTTTTGTACTATATATATTGATATCTGAAATAAGTTAATAAATGTTGGGATCTCAAGACCTAATATGGAATATAGATTGAAAAAGACGTAGTATAAGAGTATTTTGCACTATGAAAGTTATAAATACGGTATATTTATTGATTTATTTACTGTTATCAGCAAATACTGATGCTCAAAGCGTTTTTCAATTGCGAAATCCTTATTATTCTCCCGAATCATTCAATACAGTAACTTTCATTTCCGGAACAGGCTGGGTATTCGGAAATAACGGACTTATTCTAAAGAGTACAGAGAGCGGAGCGAATTTTTCGCAGCAAGCTTTGTACGTTAATCCAGATATAAAAGGGCAAAGCCAGGTTAATGGACTGGTATGTTATATATACGATGACTCAGGCAGGGTCTTCAGGACATCAAATGGAGGATCAAACTGGATATTTAATACGGCTTTTTCTTCTAAGATTAACGTTCTCCATTTTATTAGCCAAGACAAGGGTTTCGCCGCATTAAGCAATAGAATAGGAATAACTACTTCAGGTGGAATAAATTGGGATTTTTTTAATCCGGATACAGCAGATATTTATGAGTATAAAGATATATACTTTATTAATTTGAATACAGGGTACATTGGAGCGATTAATCTGACTAATAATTACGCTTATGTTTTTAATACAACAAATTCAGGTTTAAGCTGGAACAGGTTTAATACAGGAGTTGATGCTCTTGAGATGACTAATATGTATTTTATAAATGATAACGGTTGGTGTGCGGGTGAAAGGTTCGGCAAACTTTTCACAATGAAAACAACTAATGGAGGACTAAACTGGTCGGAGTCAAATGTACCGAATAATTCATCAACACCTAACAACATTTATTTTTCTGACCCAATTACAGGATATGTTACAACAAACACAAGGGTCTTAAAGTCAACAAACGGTGGGCAGGACTGGTTTGTATTAATGGAAGTGAACGGAGTTAATGCCTCATCATTCATCAATGAATCGGAATTCTACTTAGTCGATTCTTACAGCAGGGTGATGAAAACCATTAATGGTGGACTCAATTTTGATACTTTACTCGGAAAACACAGCTGCTCACTTAGCAGGATACAATCCATTTCTTTAAACGTCTTATGGAGTAATGGAACGAACAACGCAAATTGGAAATCGACTAACGGTGGTGCAAACTGGGTTTATGATAATTATTCTTCTTCGCTAAAAATTAAGTTTACCGAATTTACGGATCTCAACACGGGGTATTCTGTTGCAGACAGGGGGAATATCTTTAAAACAAATAATTTTGGGAATAGCTGGAGTCTTGTTTATCCATACTCAGGAGAAATATTCTCACTGACTTTTCTTAATAGCGATACCGGCTGGGCTTTTTCTAATGAGAGCATTATAAAGACCACTAATGGCGGAATTCAGTGGATAGAAATTCCAAATAATAATTCGATTATTAGAGCAGTATTCTTTGATGGACAGACCGTGTATGGATCTAACGGAATTAGTCTTTTCAAGAGTACAAACGGAGGAGTAAACTGGATTCAGGTTTTTGATACTGCTATAAGAGATTATGATTTTATAAATCTCTTGACCGGCTGGATAATTTCAGAAGGGGACTCAACATCTGTAATAATGCGAACAAGTGATGGAGGAATGAACTGGAGTGAGATCTCAACAATATTTGGGAATATTCAGAATATAAAATTCTTGGACTTCAATACGGGTTACTTATTGTCATATAATAAAATATACCGTTCGACTAATGGCGGAAGTACATGGAGGTTTGTAAGTTTTCCAACTTCATTAAGATTATTTGGTTTTGATTTTACTGATTCCAATACTGGCTGGGTTTGCGGAGAAAATTCATTAATTATGAAATTAACTGACGGGGGAGCAATATTTATTAATACTGTTTCTGAGAATGTTGAAATTATGAGACTATTTCAGAATTATCCTAATCCGTTTAATGCTGAAACCTGTATCAGCTTCACATTGGCAAATACTCAATTTACCTCTTTGAAGGTTTATGATTTAAAGGGGACGGAAATTGCTGAACTATTAAACGAAGAACTAATTTCAGGCAGGCATGATGTTAGGTTTAATGCTGCTGGACTTTCAAGCGGAATTTACTTTTATGTTTTAAAGTCAGGTGATAAAATATTAACGAAGAAGTTTGTTCTGGTTAAATAAAAACCCGGATAGATGTCCGGGTTCAAAGTTAGACCTATTTTTAAATTTAGTTTCTTAGAAAACGGCTGTTTCGTGATAAACACCGAATGTTTCTTTCATTTCTCCTATCATTTCACCGAGAGTAACATATTTACGGGCACAATCGAGTATTACTGGCATTAAGTTTCTGCCGTCCTGAGATGCTTTGCCGAGATCGGCGAGAGCATTTTTAACATCTTCCTGATTTCGCGACATTTTAAGTTCTTTAAGTCTATTTACCTGCATTTCCTCAACTGACTTTGATATCTGAAGTATTGGAATATCAATCTTTTCATTTTCTTCAACAAAGTCGTTTACGCCTACGACTATCTTCTCTTTGTTATCAAGCTCTTTCTGGTATCTGTATGCTGCGTTTGCAATTTCTTTCTGGAAGAATCCGTTTTCAATACAAGCTATAACACCGCCCTGTGCTTCAATCATGTTAAAATACTTTTCTGCTTCGGCTTCGATTTCATCCGTAAGCTTTTCGATATAGTAACTTCCGCCTAGCGGGTCAGCAACATTGATTACGCCGTGCTCATAAGCAATTATCTGCTGAGTTCTAAGAGCAATCTTAACAGCTTTATCTGACGGTAATGCAAGTGTTTCATCCATTGAGTTTGTATGCAGACTTTGTGTTCCGCCAAGAACTGCAGCGAGTGCTTCGATAGCAGTTCTTACTATATTGTTTTCCGGCTGCTGCGCTGTAAGCGAACAACCCGCTGTTTGTGTATGGAATCTTAGCACCCAGCTCTTAGGATTTTTTGCACCGTATTTATCCTTCATGCGTTTAGCATAAATTCTTCTTGCAGCTCTGAACTTAGCTATCTCCTCAAAGAAGTCGAGGTGTGAATTAAAGAAATGTGATATTCTCGGAGCAAAAGCATCAACATCCATCCCTCTTTCAATGCAAGCTTCAATGTATGCAAATCCATCGGCAAGTGTGAAAGCCAGCTCCTGCGCAGCGGTAGAGCCAGCCTCTCGAATGTGATAGCCGCTAACGCTTACAGGATTAAACTGCGGTACTTCGTTTGTGCAGTATTCAATCATATCAGTTATGATTCTCATTGATTCTTTAGGAGGATAAATAAATTCTTTTTGTGCAATGTACTCTTTTAAAATATCATTCTGTAATGTGCCGCGAAGTTTTGAAAAGGGGACTCCTTGTTTTTCACCAACAGCAAGATAGAAAGCAAAAACCATTGCAGCCGGAGAATTTATTGTCATAGAGGTTGAGACCTTATCGAGCGGAATACCGTTAAAAAGGATTTCCATATCCTGCAATGAAGAAATTGAAACTCCGCAGATACCAACTTCCCCTTCTGCAAGAGGAGCATCAGCATCCCAACCCATAAGTGTCGGCATATCAAAAGCAGTCGAAAGACCCGTCTGACCGTGTTCGAGCAGATACTTAAACCTTTCGTTTGTATCTTCCGGTGTACCGAATCCTGCGAACTGTCTCATAGTCCAAATCTTACCGCGGTACATATTCGTATGAATGCCCCGTGTGTAAGGAAACTCGCCAGGATGACCAAGCATCGTATCATAATCATTTTTTGAAACATCTTCGGGTGTGTAAGCGATATCGAGTTCTTTACCGCTAAGGGAAGTGAACTTCATTCCTGTGGTTTTAGCTGATGCGGCTTTTTCAAGCCATTCTTTCTTACTTTTGCTGTTATTCATTTTCTAAAAATTAGATTCAAATAATAAAAGAGGTGAGGGGTAAACCGAAGTTTATTG
Source organism: Kapaibacterium sp. (SeqCode) (assembly GCA_041675325.1). GTDB lineage: Bacteria > Bacteroidota > Ignavibacteria > Tepidaquicellales > Tepidaquicellaceae > CAIKZJ01. The sequence goes on along the minus strand of JBAYUG010000079.1, from coordinate 3,044 downwards.
TTCCCGACACCTCTTTGCTTAGGAGGAATAAAACTTTAATACATATAACATTTCTGTGTTATAAAAGTTCATTAATTTTTTTAATTTTGCAAATTTAGTTTTTAGCGTGGAAAATAACAATATAATAGCATAACTTTGTGCAAATAAATTACTTTTCATGAAGAGACTTTTGTTATTTGTACTTTTGTCTATTAGCTTAAACACTGCGTTTCCGCAAATGATGGTTGTGTACGGAATTAGGAATAACGGTAAAGAGATGCCGAACGATTCGATTGTAATTTATACGATGAAAGAATCACTGCGGATAACAAAGCCGATGCTGAAAAAAGAACAGCAATACATAGATTTCAAGTCAGGACAGACCATTCAATTTCTTGAGAATTCTGAAAACGGATATTTTGCTTTCAGAAAAACGTATGAAACCAAGTTTCATGAAATTGCTCACGATTACAGTGAAATACTCGGATATCCATGCATGAAAACCACACTAAATATAAGGTCGAACAAAGTCGAAGTTTTTTATACAGATATGGCTGAGAATTATGGAGCACCTTTATTATATCTTGCAGAAATACCCGGACTTGTATTGAAAGTAATCAGAAATGACAGTTATGAAATTTATGCGAAGAAAATTATTAACTCTGAGGGATTCATAAATGAGGCACTGATTCCGACGTCGAATATTACCGAACTTAGTGAAGGCGAATTCCAGCAGAAGTTAATTGAGAGCAGGTACAAAACATTTGAGATATTCAGGAATGAGAACCTTAATTTTAATAATGATCACTTAAGTGATTTTACGAAGGATGTGATAAGAACTGCGAAGGGTTCAGTTGTTATTAAGAAAGTGAATCTGCCGAATTTGACTGAAAACACGATAGTGATTGCAGAAGTGACTGTACGTTCGAACGGAGATGCATACGACAGGACGGGTTCTGTGTTTGCGATACCTATTACTGGAATGAGGAATTTCATAGAAGCTTTTAAAGAGGGAATTGACGCGCTTCCAAAGTACAAGAATGATAATGAAGGGATTGTATTGACGGAAGATTATGAACCACCTCTTGAACTTATAAGGTTCATGACATCTTTCGGAACAGGATCTTTCGGGAAGGATATTAAAATCGGCGGACTTGAATGGAAGGATTCAATCGTTTATCGCCTTGACATAACCGATATCAGCTTAAGGGGATGAAACAGGGTAATGATACATACATCGGCGTATTTATAGGCAACTGGGATAAAGGTGGACATACTGTAAGTTTACGGATAAAATATTTTGAGGAATCAGAATATCAGAATAATATTAAGTGGGTACAGCCTTTGTTCAATACTCTCAGCTATATGGAAATGGAGGGACAGGGCAATACGGATTTGTTCAGGACAGATACTTTGAAAGTAAGTGCAGTAATACCTGATGGACTAAAGAACATAAAACTGAAATTTGTGACAACGGGTCATGGCAATGATGAGTTTACTCCTAAAGTTCATAAGATTCTTGTTGACGGGATGGAAGTTTTAAATTTAATACCATGGAGAACAGACTGTGCGAGTTACAGAGAAAACAATCCTTCTTCAGGAAACTTCCCGAATGGAATGTCATCATCAGATTACAGCTGTTCAAACTGGTGTCCGGGAATTGTTGTAACGCCTTACGAGATAAAATTAGACGGGTTGGAAGCAGGAAAACATAAGTTCCAAGTAATAATACCTTCAGGAGAAAACAGCTACTGGAATGTTTCGGGTTGTCTGACAGGGGAGTAGAATAAAATAAAGAAATGAATTGAATGAAAAGGGGCTATCACAAAACAATAGCCCCAAAATCTAAAAAATGGTTCGGATTATTTAACTAACATCATTTTCTTTGTACCAACAAATCCGTTCGATTCAAGACGGTAGAAATACGTTCCGCTTGTTAGATTGCTTGCGTTGAAATCTAAAGTATAACTTCCTGCGTTCCTGACTTCATTGACCAATGTTGCTACTTCTTTACCAAGAATGTCATAGACTTTCATTGTTACAAGTCCTGATTTTGGTAATGCAAAGTTAATCTTTGTTGTCGGGTTGAACGGGTTAGGATAGTTCTGTGACAAAGCGTATTCTGTCGGTACTGTATTACCATTCTGAGTAACACCGGTTATTATCCAATTAGCGTTCGGCATGTAAGAGTAGTCATCCACATACATCTGGTCAGTTGCTGTTGCTCCAAAGAAGTTGTTACCACCAAGTTTCTTCGGAACTGCTGTGCCATTTGCACCTAATGTCCATTTCCATTTATGAACCATGGTCCCATTGATGAGGAACTTAGCCGAATCGACATCCAGATTCAACAACAATTTCGCCGTCTGCCATGCATCGTGTGTATAGGCGAACGGTATTGCTGTCACTGCGCCTGCCTGGAGTCTTCCGTTATTACCGGTTGCTGCAACGTCAAAGTAGCACTCCATACCCCATTTAGATGATGATCCCGCGAAGACCGATAACGTATTCCAATACCCCGACTTGGTCGTCGGGACATAGAACTTTATGGATATCTCATGAACGCCAGTTGAATCATTGCCAAGTCGCTTTACCAAGTCGTTATTCTGTGTAATCACAACTGACTTTGTTGGACTAAATGATTGAGCATTGGAAATCAGCGGATCTTCAGTCGTGTTGCACGGCATGATGCTCCAAGTCGTCCAGTTGAGAGAATCTTGACAAGCGAGCCGCTGTCCAACTGTATAACTTTCGAAGTTATTGAAGTAACCCGCAGGAGCTGGCCATGTATAACCATATACTCCTTTTAAAGAATCAACAGTTCCGGACGTACCTGCAAATAAAGTAGTATCTCCCGATGTCTTTAATAAAAGCATTCTTACAGGATGTAAGTTTGACATCGAGTTGTTATTAAATTCAGCCCAGTTGTTACCGCCATTAGTAGTCCTCCAGACACCTTTAGTTGTTGTACCGCCGTCCATACCTACATAATACTCATTCGCAGACCGCATTTTCAAAGACCTCAGAAGTGATCCTGTCGCGGCAGGTAAACCATCATGCTTCCT
>JBAYUG010000078.1:0-15455 GCA_041675325.1 Kapaibacterium sp. (SeqCode) | reverse complement strand
CGAAGCATACAGAATACCCACGGGTTCAATGGAAAATACACTGCTTGTAGGTGATTTCTTGCTCGTGACAAAATATACTTACGGTGCTACTACACCGAGAAATATTCCTTTTACCGATGTTCGAATACCCTATGTTAAACTTCCCGGATTCAAAGACCCAAAACCCGGAGATGTGGTTGTGTTTGATTTTCCCGGTGAGAGAGATGAAAAACAATCGCGTGAGGTGTTGAATTATATTAAGCGTTGTGTAGGTGTACCGGGTGATGAAATTAAGGTTATAAATAAAGTGCTTTACAGGAATGGACAAATATTTCCTAATCCACCGCAATCGAAATTTATTGCTCCTTTACAGCCTCCAAATCTTGCTAATAATAGGATATTTCCTAAAAATTCGGGATGGAATGAAGATAACTACGGTCCAATTCGTGTTCCGAAAGCCGGGGATAAGATAAAGATTGACAGTACTAATTTTGAATGGTACAAAATGTTTATTATAAGAGAAGGGTACAGTAATGTAATCCTTAATAAGGATGGTTCGCTCACGGTTGATGATATAAGGATGAACGAAGGTATGTATGAAGTGAAGCGAGATTATTTATGGATGATGGGCGACAATAGAAACAACTCACTTGACAGCAGATTCTGGGGATTTATGCCGATGGAAAATGTTGTAGGAGAAGCATTTATTATTTACTGGTCCTGGGATGCAAATATTTCTTTTGCCAATTTCTTTGATTTAATCGGTTCGATTAGATGGAGCAGAGTCGGTTCATTGATTCAATAGCCGTTTAATATAAATTACTTTTAAAGGCAGATACTAAAATATCTGCCTTTTTTAATTTACCTTTAATGAGATATTTAGATTTCGTAAATTGCATATCTTCAGACATCCAATTTAACAGACGAATAATTTTAATAATATTTTATGAAAAGTCCTAAACGAAAATTAATAGAAAATACCAGAGACTATATTGGTATTATCTTTGGTGCAGTTATTTTTGGTATGGCTTACGCCTGGTTCTTGATACCATTCAAAGTATCACCGGGAGGCGTTGGAGGTATTGCACAGGTAATATACCATTTTATCGGTATTCCCGCGGGTACATCAATGCTTATTCTGAACATTCCAATGTTCGTATTAGCATGGTTTTTTCTCGGTAAACAATTTGGATTAAAGTCCTTTTTGGGTATGCTTTTGGGGGCTGTTTTTACCGATCTGTTAAATCCTGAAATGCTTTACAAGAATTTTCCTTTAATGAGGGACTATATAAATACTCAGTACTGGGCATTTACTGACAGCATACTGCTTGCATCACTGGCGGGGTCGGTTTTGCTCGGCTTTAGTCTTGGGATAATATTTAAGTTCAGAGGTTCAACAGGAGGAACAGATATTCCTGTAGCGATATTAAAGAAATATTTCGGGATTTCAATCGGTACGGGTTACTGGATAATTGAAACGTTAATAATATTCTCAATAGGTATTATTTTTACTGACCTTAATCTGATAATCTGGGGTTATCTGAATCTATACATAACTACTCAAATTGTCAATTTAACAGCTGAAGGATTACCATATACAAAGGGCGCATACATAATTACTAAACATGAATCAGAAATTAAAGACAGAATAATAACTGAGCTTGACAGAGGAATCACAATATTCCTGAGTGAAGGCGGATACAGCGGGGAAAAGCAAAACGTTTTGTTTGTAGTAGTAAACAGAAGACAAATCAGCAGTTTAAGGAGATTAGTTAAAGAAGAAGACCCGAGGGCTTTTATGGTTCTCGTTGACGTACACGATGTTATGGGAGACGGTTTTAAAACCAGGATACTTGATTTTCAGCAGACTTAGAAGCATATTTTCATTGAAAAATGATTATAATTTCGTTAAATTTGAGGTTTGTTATAAAAATACTTAATGTTTGAGGATTTAACAAATAAGTTCGATTCGGTTCTTAAGAAAATTCGCGGTCAGGGAAAGATTACGGAAAAAAACGTAGATGAATCTTTACGTGAAGTTCGCCGTGTACTTTTTGATGCCGACGTGAACTATAAAGTTGTGACAAACTTTATAAAAAACGTAAAGGAAAAATCTTTAGGACAGAATGTAATAAATAGCATAACTCCCGGACAATTAATCGTCAAGATTATTAACGATGAATTAATTGAACTCATGGGCAGCGGCAAAAGCGATATCGTACATTCGAATAGAATACCCTCAATCATTATGCTTGCAGGACTTCAGGGTTCTGGAAAAACAACCTTTGCAGCAAAGCTCGCAAAGTATTTAAAATCAAAAGGACGTAATCCCCTGCTTGCAGCGTGTGATATATACAGACCTGCTGCTGTTGAACAGCTTAAAGTTCTGGGTAGAGAGATTGATGTACCTGTCTTTTCAGTTGACAATGAAAAAGACGTCGTAAAGATAACAAAACTGGCAGAAGATTTCGCACGCAAGAATGCAAGAGATACGATGATTATCGACACAGCAGGAAGACTTGCTATTGACGAACAAATGATGAATGAAGTTGCCAATATCAAAAAGGCAATGGTACCCGATGAAATACTTTTTGTGGTTGACTCGATGACAGGACAGGATGCAGTTAATACAGCAAAAGCTTTCCATGATAAGCTCGATTATACGGGTATAGTTCTTACTAAGCTCGACGGTGATACTAAAGGCGGTGCGGCACTTTCTATAAGAGCAGTAGTTACAAAACCCATAAAATTTGTCAGCGTCGGAGAGAAACTCGAAGCACTCGAGCAGTTTCATCCGGATAGAATGGCATCACGCATTCTCGGAATGGGCGATATAATATCTTTTGTTGAAAAAGCACATCAGGAAATCGATATCTCGGAATCGGTTAAGCTTGAGGAAAAACTCAGAAGAAACAAGTTCGATTTTAATGACTTCTTATCTCAAATAAAACAGGTGAAGAAGATGGGTTCAATAGGAGGATTGATTTCAATGATACCCGGTGCAAGCAAAGCGTTAAAAGATAAAGAAATAGACGAAAAGGTTTTTCACAGAATTGAGGCGATAATTCTTTCAATGACATTCAAAGAAAGAGAGAATCCTCAAATACTAAACGGAATGAGACGAAGAAGAATCGCAAACGGAAGCGGTTCAACTATACAGGAAGTCAACAGACTGATTAAGCAGTTTGAGGACATGAAGAAAATGATGAAGAATTTTTCAGGCGGCAAGATGAAGAACTTGCTGAAAGGTATGAAACTACCACCAGATGTGATGAACAAACTCAACGTAAATTAAATTTTAAGAATAATTAATACATAAACGTACTCGAAAGGAGACATTTTTAATTGGTCAAGTTAAGACTTAAAAGAATGGGAAAGAAAAACATCCCGCTTTACAAAATCGTAGCTGCAGATTCACGTTCACCGCGCGACGGCAAATTTATTGAATCAGTAGGACATTACAATCCGCATCTTGAACCTATGCAGATTACGCTGAAAGAAGACAGGGTAATTTACTGGTTAAAGAACGGTGCAAAACCTACGGATACAGTCAGAAGTTTGCTGAAAAAAGAAGGTGTAATGATGAAATTCCGCCTTATGAAATCAAAGATCAGTCCGGAAAAGATGGAAGAAAAGATGAATCTGTTCTTTGAAGATAAACCTGCAAAACAGCAGAGGGCTAAAGCAAGAAAATTAAGATATAAAGAAACAAAAGCTAAAAAAGCCGAAACAAAAACAGAAGAAGCAAAAGCTTAATAGTTAATAACCGTTTCTATGGTTATGTAGATTTGACTGCAAGGATTTCGAAGGAATGATTATGCCGGGATTTGATGATTTCATGTCTTAATTTAAAACACAGTGGACGATTTAAATCAACTTATTTTCATAGGCAAAATAACTAAGCCTGTAGGCGTTAAAGGTTTGTTAAAGGTAATACCTTTGACCGACTTTCCCGAAAGGTTTTTGAAACTAAGGGAAGTTTATATTTTTAATGAAAGTCTGAATAAATTGATTATTAACCCCAAAACGGAAAAAGATTTATTTAGAATTAAGGATGTTTCGCTTTTCAGTAATTTTATAAAGCTGAAACTTGACGGGTACGACGATATAAATGAAATCAGCAGTTACATTAATATGCTGATTTGCATCGATGAGAAGAAGAAAGTAAAGCTGCCGAAAGGGCTTTACTATTATTATGACATGTTAGGATGTATAGTTTATGAAGGAGAAAGTATAATCGGAGAAGTAATACGGATAGATAATTTTGGTAGTTCTGACATCTTATTCGTAAAAACAGCTAAGGGAAATGAAGTGATGATACCCTTGCTCAAAGAGTTCGTCACCAAGATTGATGTAGTAAATAAGAAGATTGATGTAGCACTTATCGAAGGATTGATTGATTATGATGCGGTTTGACATAGTATCAGCCAATCCAAAGATACTTGAAAGTTCTTTAACAAATGGTTTGATATCGAGGGTTAGAAAAAAAGGACTCATATCAGTTCATGTTCATAATTTAAGAGATTATGCCGAAGGAAAGTACAAACAGATAGATGATTTACCCTACGGCGGTGGAGCAGGCATGATACTAAAACCCGAGCCAATCTTTAAGTGTGTGAACATACTTTTAGAAAAATATGATTATGACGAAATAATATATTTTTCACCGCAGGGAAAAAGGATGAACCAGAAATCAATAAATGATTATTCACTTAAGAATAACGTTTTGCTTATTTGCGGACATTACAAAGGAATAGATGAGCGTGTAATTAAAAGGTTTGTAACGGCAGAGATATCAATCGGCGATTATGTCCTTTCATGCGGAGATGTGGCAGCACTTGTGTTCATAGATTCAGTCGCGAGATTATTGCCGGGTGCACTTGGAGACGGAGAATCGGCGTTAACTGACACTTTTCAGACGGAATCAGGATTTGACTGTCCGCAATACACCAGACCGGAGAAATATGACGGATTAAAAGTCCCTGAGGTTTTATTATCGGGAAATCACAGTAAGATAAATGAATGGCGGAATAAAAAAGCTTTATCAAAATACAGAAGAATTAAAAAATCAAATAAACAATAATTACAGGAGCAATTAACTAAATGAACAAACTCAAATTAGTCGAAGCAGCACAGTTAAGAAATGATTTACCCGACTTTCGCGTTGGCGATACAATAACAGTTTTCGTTAAGGTTATTGAGGGCGACAAGGAAAGAGTACAGCAGTATAAGGGTATAGTGATGGGAATCAAAGGAAGCGGTTTAAGCAAGACTTTCAGGGTAAGAAAGATCTCCAATGGAGTCGGCGTTGAAAGGTTCTTCCCTATCAATTCACCTAAGATTTTAAAAGTAGTAATCGAAAAGCACGGAGGAATCCGCAGAGCAAAACTTTATTACCTTAGGGGTTTAACTGGTAAAGCTGCTACAAAGATCAAGGAAAAGAAAAGAAACATACTTGATTCTGTAATAGAAGAATCACCTGCTTCTGCTCCGGAAATGAAAGCAGAAGAAACACCCGCAGCAGAAACAAAAGACTAATCTTTCATAAACAGGTCAGTTATTATCAAACTGACCTTTTTTGTATAACGTGTCCAATAACAAAATATTTATATCGATTGCAGGTAATATCGGTTCCGGGAAATCTTCATTAACAGCATTACTTGCAGATAAATTTAAATGGCTGCCTTATTACGAGTCAGTTGCTGACAATCCTTATCTCAGCGATTTTTACGCAGACATGTCGAGATGGTCTTTTAACCTGCAAATATATTTTCTTGCACATCGATTTAATACTCACAAAGAACTGACTGAAAAGCCCGGTTCAGTTATACAGGACAGAAGTATATATGAAGATGTTGAAATATTCGCTAAAAATCTGCACAAACTCGGTAAGATGTCGGACAGAGATTATGAAACTTATTCAAACTTATTCTTCGATATGACATCTTTCTTAAAACCTCCTGATGTATTAGTCTATCTTCAGGCTGGCATCCCGACGTTAATAAACCAGATAAAAATAAGAGGACGCGAATTCGAAAAATCCATTGACATAAAATATCTTGAAGAATTGAATGAAAGTTATGAAGATTGGATTAAGAATTATAAATTTGGAAAAGTAATTATTGTGAATAAAGACAATCTTGATTTTGTGCACTCACACAACGATTTCCATTACATCATTGACAGGATAGAAAAAGAACTCCTTTTAGACCTGAAACTCTTCACTTAGTTTTTGTCGGAGTCGGTATATTGTACTTAGTCATCAGCTTGTACATATGGCTCCTTTGAATCTTCAACCCCTCTGCAGTCTGACTGATGTTGTACTTATAGTCTTTTAACACCTTCAATAGGAATATTCTCTCAGATTCATTCTGAAAATCATTCAAAGAAAGATTTCTGTTTAACAAGTCGTTTAATTCCTTAGTGTGTTTCGTTTCTGGAACTTCAATATCTTCTTCTTCAATAATTGTATTATCTACAGTGAATATTATTCTTTCAATAAAGTTTTTAAGTTCACGCACATTACCGGTCCATCTAAATGACTTAAGTTTATTCAAAGCTTCATTCGAGAATTTTCTAAGATTAATATTGTATGCCTTACATACTTGATTGATAAAGAAATCTGTAAGAACCCTAATATCATCGGTACGTTCTCTTAATGGAGTAATGTTAATGTTCATCACGTTAATCCTGTGATAGAAATCGTCTCTGAATCTGCCTTCGGATATCTCAAAAGGTAAATCTTTGTTTGTAGTGAATAAAAATCTTACATTTGTTTTCCGTACCTTCGAATCCCCTACTCTTGTGTATTTGGATTCGTCAATAACTTTTAATAGTTTTGATTGAATTTCAGTGTTAATGTTTGATATTTCATCAAACAAAATTGATCCTCCTTCGGCTTCTTCAAGTTTGCCTTTTATTTTTGGATCTCCGTCCTTTGTTAAACCGAATAATTCCTCGTCAACATTTTCACCCTTGAGTGATGCGCAATTAATTATAACAAATGGCTTATCCGCACGTTTAGAGTCAAGATGCAGCATGTTTGCAACAAGGAGCTTGCCAGTTCCGCTTTCACCGGTTATCAGTATATTAAGGTCAAGGTCTTTGTATTTTTCTATAAGCTCTCTTACGGATTGTACATCTTTACTTTTTCCAATTAATTTATTTGCACTTAGGAGTTCGTTCCTGTATTTTGAAAGTTCATCTTTGCTCTGCTTCAGTTCAAGAGCATTTTTAATTATTATCAGGAGTTCTGATATATCAGGGAGGGGCTTTTCCAGAAAATAATATGCGCCTTTTTTAGTTGCTTCAACGGCTGTTTCTATATTTCCATGACCCGATATCATTATTACAAGCTGTTCACGATTCAATCTCATAATGTTATCGAGAACTTCTATTCCGTCCATTTTCGGCATCTTGATATCGAGTAGAATAAGGTCATAGTTTCCTTCAGTAAACATCTTTAATGCAGAAACACCATCGTAACAGTAATCTACAGAATAATCTGCATGACGCAGTATCAGCGATAAGCTTTCAACAATAGAAGCTTCATCATCAACTATTAGAATTCTTTTATGCATATCTATTTTTTAATTTCGACTATTGTTACTCCTGAATCACCCTCATTCCAATGACCAAGCCTGAAACTGCTAACAAATTTATTTGATTTGAGTATCTCATGCACAGCTTTTCTGAGACTTCCTGTTCCTTTACCATGCACTATTGAAAGTTCCTCAACTGAGTTAATATGCCCTTCGTAAATGAATTTTTCAAGTAAATCCGCAATCTCATTAACGTATTTTCCCCGTATATCGAGATTTGTTTCAAATGCCTCGTGAAGTATGATTTTGTAATCACTTTGCCTGTTTAAATCTCCAATGCTTATTAACTCGAGTTTGTTTAAAGGTGATTTCAGGGTTAAACCATTTGTGTTGATTACTGCCAACTCTTTTAAAATTTCAGTAATTTCACCTTTAGTAGAAGTGTTTTTAATTTTAACTACATCTCCTACTCTCAATTGCACCGAAACAGTCTCCTGTACACCTTTTCCAGGAAGAAGTTTCTTAGATTTTTCCGTGTATTCTTTCTTAATCTCGGATACAGTCTTTTCCTTTTCCTTAATTTCTTTAACTGCTTTTTCTATTATACCTCTTCCATCTTCAAGGATATTTGCTGCTTCCTCCCGTGCATTATTTATAATCTCTTTTTCCTTCAGTTTAATGCGGGATAATTTTGAGTTGTACTCATTTGCCATTTCATCAATATCCTTTTTCTTAATTTGATTCTCTTTGAGCAGTCCTTCATATTCAATCCTCGAGTTATTGAGTTCGCTCAGCATATCTTCAATCTTGTACTGATCATCAACAACCATCGACGACGCGAATTCAATGATTTCAGCAGGTATTTTAAATTTCTCCGCAAGCTCAAAAGTATAACTTTGACCCGGAATACCAATCTTAAAATTAAATGAGGGAGATAATTTTTCAAAACTAAATTCCAGTGATGCGTTTATAAACTTATCAGTATTATGAGCGAATATTTTAAGATCTCCGATATGTGTTGTTACTATAGTAAAACAGTTTTTATCAGATAAATAATTAAGGATTGAGGCGGATAGCGCACTGCCAAACTTAGGGTCTGTACCGCTGCATATTTCATCAATAAGTACGAGTGAATTAAAATCAGAATTCTCTATTACGTCTTTCAGTTCTTTCAGATGTGAACTGAAAGAACTAAGACTGTTTTCTATAGATTGCTCATCACCAATTACTACAAAATACCTTGAAAATATTCTAAAACACGACCCTTCTTCAACAGTAACCATTAAACCCGCCTGATACATCATTTGAAGCAGTCCTACAGTCTTAAGGGCAACAGTTTTCCCGCCTGCATTAGGACCGGTTATTACAATTGTATTTGTTTCATCAATTAGCTCCAGATTTAGGGGAGTTACGTTATTCTTTCCAAGCTTTTGAATTAAAATCGGGTGGTAACAGTTTTTTAGTAAATATTTATCCTTCTTAAATCCCGGTTCTACACAATTGAATTCAATCGCATAAAGTGCTTTAGCCCTAATAAAATCAAGTTCTCCTAGAATTTCAGAATTAACTTTAAGTTCATTGTAATATCTTGCGATTGATTCAGATAAATTACGCAGGATTCTTTCTACTTCACGTTTCTCTTCAAATGTTAATTCTGTAATTTCATTATTCAGATCTATTGTTTCAGCGGGTTCAATAAATACAGTGTAACCAGTAGCGGATGAACTATGTATAATTCCCGGTACCTTGCGCTTATTTTCGACTTTAACAGGAATTACAGAACGACCGTCACGAAGTGTAATCAAATCATCCTGTGTGTATTCTTCTTCGGATACTCTTTTAAGCAGTTTACTGAGGAGTTTTCTCAGATTTTCTCTTTTCTCAATAAGTTCTTCCCTGATACGTTTCAAATTTCTTGATGCTGAATCACGGACTTCTCCATTATTATCAACCGTAGATTCAATTGAATGTTCAAGGACTTTATCCGCATAAAGACCATCGGCAAGCTTCTTTATATTATCATTTTCTTCTTCATCAGGAAAATACTTGACCTGAGATTTAACTATACGACTTATTCTCAGAAAAGATTTTATCCAGTTATACTTTTCTGTCTGAATAAAATTACCCGGTATTCTTAATCGTTCTACATCTTCTCTAACGTCTCTGAGACCCTCTAAATCAAGATCGTTGCCTGCTTCTATATACTTCTTTAATGATGTGAGCTTAGTAAACTCAATTTTTAGCAGAACAGCTGAAGTGTATAATTCAATCCGGTCAATCTTTTCCTTACCATACTGCGATATACAGTACATTTTCAGTTTATCACATACCTTATCGAATTCAAGTTTTCTTTGAACTTCTATTATATTCATCTATTTTGTTTTGACTTTCACGGAATCACTTTCACCGTATTTTATTATATCGTCGAAATCTTTTTTATTAAATGGCAGTATATTCTTTATTAAATTATATGTTGCGGGTGCTGCCTGTATAGTAAAAGGAAATGTAAATGAAGCGCTCTTTTGATTCTGTGATATAAAAGAGAAACTGTCAAAAATTATAAGTAGTATGCTTGCAAAGAGAAGTCCTTTCAATCCGCCAAAAATAAAACCACCGGCTCTATCAAAGGTTTCGGATACTACATTCATCTTTGATATTTTACTTCCAATGAAAATTGCAAGAAGGTAAATTGTGAGAATAATACCGACGAAAATAACAACCTGAACAAGCTTCGGGTCTTTAATGACAGGTTTCAACACCAAAACAAAGCCGGAATTAAACTTAACTGCAAGAATAATTCCGGCTATAATACTTACATACGATAATATACTTTTTATTAATCCTTTTTTCAGACCGAATATTGCAGGAAGTAGAACAAGAATTAATATTATGATATCAAGCGCATTCAATCATTCAGCCAAGACGGCTTTTTACAATCTCCTGAATAATTTTTCCATCAAACTTACCTTTCAGTTCCTTCATAACAGGACCCATAATTTTTCCAATATCTTTTGAAGAAACAGGACTTGCTTCCTTTATAATCATTTCAATAATGGCTTCTGCTTCTTCTCTTGTAAGCTGTTTCGGAAGATATTCATTGATTATTTGAAGCTGCTTTGATTCTTTTTCAACGAGGTCTTCTCTTCCTGCACTCTTAAACATATCAATAGATTCTTTGCGCATCTTGGCTTGTTTATTCAGAAGTTGCAATTCTTCCTCTTCATTCATTTCCCTGCCTAAACCTGATTTATCCATCCTCAGGATTTCAGCTCTAATACTTCTTATAGTTTCAGTCCGGAATGCATCTTTAGCTTTCATAGCATTCTTCAGGTCTTCGTTAATTATTTCTTTCAGACTCATCTTTCTATATTAAGATTGTTCACCGGATTCATACCTTGCAAGCATACCAAGATATTTTGATTTTGGATATTCGGTCTTAAAAGATTTTATTGACTTATTTAAATTATCTGCATCTTTTGCATTAAAATAGCTTCTGATAGCATAGTACATATATTCATCGTTAGTTGGTACAGATTTCGAGACCTTGGAAGCATTTTCATAATACTTTGCTGCATTGTTCCAGTCGCCTTTTGTTTCGTAAACAGAAGCAATGCCGACTAGAGAGGCTGCTTTGAATAAATCATTATTACCTGAGTAATCTCTGAAATATACATCAGCTTTATCAAATTCCCTTAAATTGTAATAGCTGTTCGCAAGCATTATTTTCGCTGTCTCTCCGCTTTCAGTTGAACCATAATTATCGACAATATAAAGCAGTCCTTTTGATATGCCGAGTGAATCACCGTTAATTGCCGCAGGAAACATATCCATTGCATAAAACTGTTTTACTTTGGAAAGTTCAAGCGCAGCAGTTTCACCCTTCTGACTTTGATTTCTAAAATATATAAATATTACGGCTATAATAACTACCAGAATCGTCAGAATCGTATATACACGGTTCTTATTATTCTGAAAGTACTGCGTTCCTTTGTAATAATATTCCAGCATTTTATCTTCAGTGCTGTGCTTTTGAGCTTTGCTTAATGATTTTCCTAATTTTGCCATATATAATTAATTAATTGTAATTTCAATTTTAACATAGAAAATACCAAAATTAAAGGGGTTTTTAAAGTGGAAAAGTAATGAAAGTTTGGTTTTCGAAAATTATAAATAAACTTGAAAAATAAACATCACCGCATTTATGATTGAATTTTTAAAATAAAGATGACATATGAAATACCTTTTCAAAATATATTGATTTCTTTTAAATTCATTTTTCAGAAGTAAGTATCCGTTCTTAATTACATGGTTTAACAATACTAAGAATTATATATTGAATACAATTTTGAGTGTAATATCATATTTTCAGGGTCTATCGTATAGAATAAAAGAAATATTTATTCAAACTTATTGGAGTTATTAAATGCAGATTAAAAAAAGACCAAAGTTAATTAAGAAACGCTATTTTATCTTGTTTGCGGTTATTGTAGCTTCACTCGTTGTATGGGGAGGTTTAGCTTTCTACAGAAATTATGAAAGGATTATTAAGACTGAAAAGGAAAAAGAACTTCGTGCTATAAGTAATCTTAAATCCGAACAGATTTCTGAGTGGATACGTGAAAGAGGACACGATATTAAATACTTTTCACAATCAAGAATTGTATGGACAGAATTTGAAAAGTGGTTTAATAATAAATCGGACTCCAAACTAAATAAAGCAATAGAAGAAAGATTACGATTGACGAGAGACGGTCACTCATATTTAGATGTTCAGTTACTTTCCGTCGAAGGTGAAATACTTTTTACTTTTATTGACGAGAAAAAACTTGATGATTTTATGATTCCATTTCACAGGCAGTGCGTTAATGAAAGGAAAATTGTATTTTCCGACTTAAACGCATGCAAAGAGCACAACGCAATTCATTATGATATATTTTCCCCATTAATAAATGATAAAGCAGAAGTATTCGGAGTTATTTTGATTCGAATTAATCCGCACGAATACCTTTATCCATTAGTTCAAAAATGGCCAACATCGAGTAATACCGCAGAAACGATGATATTGCGAAAAGATGGTGATTCCGTATTATATCTTAATAATCTTAGACATAAAGACGGTACTGCTATGAAATTAAAGCATCACCTTTCTGAAAGTCAGTTATCGTCTGTACAGGGTGCACTTGGATTTGAGGGAATTTTTGAAGGAAATGATTACAGAGGCGTAGAAGTATTTTCCTTTATCAGAAAAATACCATATACAAATTGGATTATGGTAACAAAAGTTGACAAAGAAGAAATGTTTAAAGAATTAAAACTTCTTTCTCTTTCCACGTATATTTTCACTTTTGCTTTTATAATGTTTGTAATTACAGGATTTACAGTGCTTTATAATATCAGACAAAAGAATATTTTTAAGGAATTGTACAATACTGAAAAATCATTATCTAATACTCTGGACGAGTTCAGGACTACTCTTTACAGTATTGGTGATGCAGTTATTACTACAGACCTAAACGGTAATGTCGGAAGTATAAACCTTGTTGCAGAAAAGTTAACAGGCTGGAAAGAAGAAGATGCTTTTGGAAAACCTTTGAAGGAAGTCTTTAATATTGTCAACGAGATTACAAGTGAGGAAATTAAGAATCCATTTGATGTTGTATTAAAGGAAGGATTAATTGTAAATCTTCAAAACAATACATTGCTGATTTCGAAAAAGGGTGATAGAATTCCGATAGCTAACAGCGGAGCACCAATAAAGAATGAAAAGAACGAAATAACAGGAATTGTACTCGTCTTCAGAAACCAATCAGAAGAACGTATAAAACTTAAAGCTATTGAAGATAGTGAGGCAAAATACAGATATTTATTCAAGAATAATCCGCAGCCGATGTGGGTCTATGAACTTGATACACTAAAATTTTTAGAAGTTAACAATTCAGCCATTTTAAAATACGGTTTCACTAGAAACGAGTTCTTGAGCATGACTCTAAGAGATATCCGCCCCAAGGAGGATATTAAGTTATTACTTGACGATGTTGAGTTAACTTCAAATGAATTTAACAATGCTGGAGAATGGCGCCACACAAAGAAGAACGGTGAGATATTGAACGTAGAAATAAATTCTCACAAAATTGAATTTGACGGCAAATACGCAAGAATTGTAATAGTTTATGATATTACTGAAAGAAAGAAAGCAGAAGAGGAAAGAATAAAATATGAAAAAAGATTTGCTATTGCTTTTAGCTCTAATCCGTCAGCAATGTCAATCACTGGATTAGAAAATGGTGTAATGATGAATATAAATAACAGTTTTACAAAATTAATAGGATATACTTATGATGAAATTATCGGAAAAAATGTAAATGAAATTAATCTTTATGAAGACGGTATTACAAGGCAAGCTGTTATAACCGAATTAAAAGAAAAAGGTTCGATAAAAGACAAAGAAATCAATTTCAGAACAAAATCGGGTGATTTGATTACTGCATATCTTTCCATGGAAATTCTTGAGCTTGGAGAAGAAGAATGCATTCTTTCAACTTTCAGCGATATTACCGAAAGAAAACAAGTCGAAAGAATTAAAGAGATACAGTATAATCTTGCAAATGCAGTGGTAAACTCAAAGAATCTTTACGAACTTTTTGAGAACACTAGGAATGAACTGAACAAGGTGATTGATGCATCTAACTTTTTTGTGGCATTATACGATTCAGAATCAAAAATGCTTTACTCGCCATTTGAAGAAGGCAATGATGAAAAAATTGAAAAATGGTCCGCTGAAGAATCTCTGACAGGTATTGTTGTTAAAGAAAAGAAATCTTTACTGCTAAGCAAAGAAAGTATAAAAAGATTTGCTGACGAGAAGAAAATAAAGCTAATTGGCAGTAGAGCAGAATCATGGCTTGGAGTTCCCTTAAAAAGTGGTCAAAATATTATTGGGGCGATCGTAGTTCAGAATTTTGATAAGAAAAACGCTTATGATGCAAAAAGTCAGGTATTAATGGAGTTGATTGCACGTGAACTGAGTAATTATATTGACCATAAAAAATCTGAGGAACTTGTTCATCGTTTATCTATCGGAATTGAACAAAGCCCTGTTTGCATAGTAATTACTGATTTTGAAGGAAACATTGATTATGTAAATCCAAAATTCAGCGAGATTACAGGATATACATTTAAGGAAGTTCAGGGAAAAAATCCTAAAATATTAAAATCAGGTGAGCAATCATCTGAGTTTTACAAAGAGATGTGGGAAACAATCAAATCTGGGAAGGACTGGCATGGTGAACTTCATAATAAGAAGAAAAACGGTGAAATTTATTGGGAATCTGCAATAATATCACCTATTCATAATGATGAAGGAAAAATCACACATTTTATAGGCATAAAAGAAGATATAACAGATAAAAAGAACTTGATTGGCGATTTAATAAAAGCTAAGGAAAACGCTGAAGAAATGAATCGTCTGAAATCAAGCTTTCTCGCTAACATGAGTCACGAATTGAGAACACCATTAAACGGAATACTTGGATTTGCTGAAATTTTAAATGAAGAACTTAAGGATAAAGAAACGGGCAAGATGTCAAAAATAATATTTGATAGCGGAAAAAGATTGCATAACACTCTTAATCAGATATTAAATTTATCAACGCTTCAGGCGGAAGTAGTGAAATTAAAAAAGGAAAACGTAGTTTTAAATGATATTGTCAAAGATTCTTTCACACTTTATATGGCTGAAGCTAGGAAGAAAAACCTTGAATTCAAATTGAAAAATGCCGAAAAAACAATCATGCTTTATTCTGATAAAGAAATAATCCTTAATGCTCTTAACAATATTGTTGATAATGCAATAAAATACACTAAAGACGGAAAGGTAACAATAAGTCTGCTGGAGGATGAAAAACATGTTATTCTCGAAGTATCAGATACAGGCAT
>JBAYUG010000077.1:0-15546 GCA_041675325.1 Kapaibacterium sp. (SeqCode) | reverse complement strand
TCTGGAACCGCCCCGCCCCATACTTCTGCTGCATAAAAATCCGCATCTTTATAAAGTGGAAGTACCAGATCAATTTGTTTCTGTGTCATTCGTGTTGCAAACGATGATTGCTGTCCGTCGCGGAGTGTAAGATCTCTTATTAATAATTTCTTCTTCATAGTTTTATTTTATTTGTGCTTTGCAGAGTGAATAGTCCCTGCCTTCGATGCTCGGTCTGCCCACCCCGGATAACGAAATTGAATTGTAAAATTTATTGTCAATATGTTGCCTTGAACAGGTGTGGAATATCATAATTACTTTCAAAAATAATCGTTATGCATCTTAAATCAAATGCACAATTTTTTCACTTTACACGTAAATTTATTTAATTTATAGTAAACTTATGCACATAAAATCAATTCCCGGTATCTTTTATTGTGCATATTGTGAAAAATAATATGTAAGTGCGCATAAAGTACGCATAAAGTGCGCATAAAGTGCGCATAATTTTTACTATTTTTTCCTTTAACTAATCTCTTTTATCAGTGGAAATCTTAAACTAATCAGGTAAATCAGTGTGCGTTCTTGTTTTTCTCTGACCTTTATTCAGATGACTTCTTCTCGAAATTTTATCTGTCTTTCCCATCAGTGAATTAAAAATTTTAATATTTTTTAATAAATCAAGCATTCTATTCAAAAAATTTACCCATTTCCGTTTTCAAAGTGAAACAATTATTGAATATTTCCGTTATAATTATTAAATTATAACTGAAAAACAACAACCGACTTAAAATCGGAAAGGAGAACAAAATGAAAAAACTTTTCAAAATTCTTTTATTTGTATTCCTGTTTCTTATTGTGGGAGCAATAGCAGGATATTTTTACATTATGAGTGCACTTCCGAAGATTGCGGCTGCACCCGACATCAAGATTGAATCCACTCCCGAACTTTTAAAACGAGGTGAGTATCTGTTTCATACTGTGGCTGCTTGTGCTGATTGCCACTCTACACGCGATTACTCTAAGTTTTCAGGACCGTTAGTTGAGGGAACGGTTGGGAAAGGTGGATTCGAGTTTAACGAAGAGCTCGGACTTCCCGGGAAATTTTACGCTAAGAATATTACTCCGGCAGGTTTGAAGGGATGGACTGACGGCGAAATATTCAGGGCTATTACTGAAGGTGTGAATAAAGACGATGAACCATTATTCCCGCTAATGCCGTACCTGACCTTTGGTAAAATGGATAAGAATGATGTGTATGCTATTATAGCATACATGAAAACTCTGCAGCCGATTGAAAATAACGTGCCTGTCAGCAAGGCAAATTTTCCTGTTAATCTAATCATGAGGTCAATACCTCAAAAGAGTGAATTCAAAAGTATCCCCGATAAATCGAACACAAAGGAATACGGAAAATACTTAACCGATATTGCAGGATGCAATGATTGCCACACTCAACAGGTGGACGGTGAGTTCCAAATGAACAAATACCTTGCAGGCGGACAAGAATATAATATGCCGGGAGGTGTTACTTTAAGGGCAGCTAATATTACTCCCGATATGCAGACAGGTATCGGAAGTTGGACAAAAGAAATGTTTATCCAGAAATTTCGTACATATAGCAAATCAAATTATATTCCGACCGAAGTTAAACAGGGAGAGTTCAATACTATAATGCCTTGGACTTTCTTCGCAAATATGAATGATGAAGATTTAAGTGCAATTTATGATTATCTAAGAACTATAGTGCCTATTCCAAATAAAGTTACAAAATTCGAACATAAAAATTAATATTTCATGTTTGCAATCAGGGATATCCCCTGATTGCAAACATATTCCCAAAATTAATTTTTAATCCCCTGCAGTAATAACTTTAATCTTATTCATTTATTTCTGATTTTTGAAATAACTTAATTTTATTATGAGCAAACTTTTTTCACCCTTAAAAATTCGTGACGTTGTTTTCAAAAACAGGATTGCAGTTTCGCCTATGTGTCAGTATTCAGCTGATAATAACGGATTCCCCTCTGAATGGCATCTTGTGCATCTTGGCTCAAGAGCTGTCGGCGGTGCAAGTCTGGTAATGCAGGAAGCTACCGCAATTTCTCCTGAAGGAAGAATTTCAGTCGGCGACCTTGGCATTTGGAATGATGACCATACCGTTTATTATAAGAAAATAACAAATTTTATATCTTCTCAAAATAGCATCCCAGGTATTCAGCTTGCTCACGCAGGAAGAAAAGCTTCCGCAACAAAAGGCTGGGAAGAAGCCCGCTCTCTGAGTATGGAGGAGGGAGGATGGAAAGCTTTCGCACCTTCACCGCTTGCATTTTCAGAAAAATATGCTGTACCTGTAGAAATGTTAGAAGATGATATTAAGAAAGCTATAGCTGATTTTAAACAGGCATCGCTGAGTGCAGTTCTTGCAGGTTATAAAATTATTGAACTCCATTTTGCTCATGGTTATCTGGTCAACGAATTTCTTTCACCGCTCTCAAATTTCAGAAAAGATAAATACGGTGGCAATTTTGAAAACAGATGCAGGTTTGCTCTGGAAATAACTCGTGCTGTCCGGTCAGTTATCACAAACTTAGTACCGTTATTCGTTAGATTGTCTTGCACCGATTGGGTGGATGGAGGTTGGAGTAATAGCGACTCAGTCAGACTTTCAAAACTACTAAAGGAAGAAGGCGTTGATTTAATCGACTGTTCAAGCGGCGGAAATATTAGCAGTGCTAAAATTCCACTTGCCCCCGGTTATCAGGTTACCTTTGCTTCGCAAATCAAAAAGGAAGCGGAGATACTTACAGGTGCAGTTGGACTAATAACAAAGGCTGCTCAGGCAGAAGAAATTATTTCGGAAGACAAAGCAGATATTGTTTTGCTCGGCAGGGAAATGCTCAGAAACCCTTACTGGTCCTTGAATGCAGCAAAAGAACTTAATGCAGAAATAAAATATCCGTTGCAATATCTGAGGGCAAAATAATTTTATAATCTATATTCAATAGCTTTTTTCGGTTCAGGTACAAAATGTCCATGACCGCCTGCTTTTTCATCATTAAACGTTGTCGGAATATCACCCATATCTGTTCGTTCCTGCCACGTTAATTCTTCATCCCCCTTATCTCTGCGAACCATTGTGATACAGCTTTCTACAGGACATAAAAGCGAACATAAATTACAGCCTACACAGTTGTCTTCAATTATCTGAGGGATTCGGCTTTCGCCATTTTCATCAAGTCTTATCGCCTGATGTGCACCGTCTTCACACGCTATGTAACACAATTGACATCCAATACATTTTTTCTCATCAATCTCTGCAATTATTTTATAATTAAGATTCAGGTTTTCCCATTTCCTTACATTAGTCAGCGCCTTTCCTATCATCTCATCTATAGAATTAAATCCTTTGTCCGACATATATTGTTCAAGCCCTGAAACCATCTCTCTTATTATTCCAAATCCGTAATGCATCACAGCTGTACACACTTGTACGTTTGTTGCTCCCATTAAAATAAATTCAACCGCATCTCTCCAGTTTTCGATTCCCCCAATTCCCGAAATCGGTAGCTTATAATCAGGTATCATAGCAACATTCTTCACCATATTTAATGCTATTGGTTTTACAGCAGGTCCGCAGTAACCCCCGTTAGTACTCTTCCCGTCAACAGTGGGATATGGAACAAAGTTGTCAATATCAACTCCTATTATGCTTTGAATTGTATTTATTAGTGAAACTGCGTTTGCTCCTCCAAGTTTTGCTGCAATTGCAGGGACTTCAATATGCGAAACATTAGGCGATAGTTTCACTATCACAGGTACCTTTGCTACTTCCATAACCCATGAAGTAATTAGTTCAAGCACTTTAGGATCTTGTCCGACTGCCGAGCCCATACCTCTTTCGCACATCCCATGCGGACAGCCGAAATTCAGCTCAATCCCGTCAACTCCTGCATTCTCAACATCTTGTACAATCTGATGCCATTCCTCTTTTGACTGAACCATCAATGAACCTATCACTGCATTGTCAGGAAAATACTTTTTCACTTCTTCTATTTCCCTTAAGTTATCGGAAAGCTTTCTGTCAGAAATTAATTCGATGTTGTTGAAACCCGACATCCTGTTCCCTTTATATGCAACAGCCCCGTATCTGCTAGATGTATTAACAACTGGCACTCCCATTGTCTTCCAGACAGCACCTCCCCATCCTGCATCAAAGGCTTTCATTATCTGGTATCCTGAATTTGTCGGTGGAGCTGATGCCAGCCAGAACGGATTAGGTGATTTAATCCCCGCTAAAGTACTTTCTAATTTATTTATTGATGATTTCTTATTCATGTTTATTTACTCTTATTTGATATTTAATAACTTAATAATACTTTGTGCCGCCGCCTTTCCTTCAGCTATAGAATTCACAACTTCTTTCCCTCCATTGACTGCGTCTCCTGCTGCATAGTATCTTTTATTAGTTGTGCGGAAATTATCATCAACTACAATCCTTCCAAAATCATCAACCTCAAGATTATTTATATTCTCGTATAGTTCAAAATGTCTCGATTGACCTGTAGCTTTAATTACCATGTCGCATTCTTCAGTGAATTCGCTTCCTTTAATTGTTTTCAGCTTCCCGTCTTTTGTCTCTGTCTTTATGAATTTTACTCCTGTTACTTTATCATCACCCAGAATCTCAATAGGAGCTGAATTAAAGTATGCCTTCACTCCTACACTTTTTGCAAGGTCATATTCAAATTCGTACGCACCCATATCTTCTTTCGACCTTCTATATGCAAGCGTTACTTTTTCGGCTCCCATTCGTGCAGATTCTGACGCGGCATCCATTGCGGTGTTACCACCTCCAAATACTATAACCTTGTTACCATAAACTGCATTACTTTTTTTCATTCTTAATTCTTCAATAATCTCTACAGCACCAAAAACATTCTTCTTATCTTCACCGGATATGTTTAAAGCAGATGTATTTGAATTACCTATTCCCAGAAATATGAAATCGTATTCTTTCTCAAGTTTTGCTATTTCATCTTTACTTTTTATAAATCTGTTATAAATTATATCAAAGTTAAATTGTTTCTGTATATAATTTAGTTCTTCAAGAACATCTTCATTTGCAATTTTGTATGGTGCAATACCGTGAATCGCAAGCCCAGTAGCAAATTTCCTTCCTTCATAAATATCGACTTCTATCCCTGCAGAACGCAGCTCACTCGCGCATGATATCCCTGCAGGTCCACCGCCGATTATGGCAACTTTCCCGTTTACCTTCTCTCCTTCAGAAAATATTTTAATATTTTCCGAAATAACTTTGTTAGTCGCGTAATTCTGAAGACGTCCAATCTCAATCGCTTTCACACCTTGGTTTACATAAACACATGATCCTTCGCATAATACTTCAACGGGACAAACTTTACCGCAAAGGTTTCCCATGTAATTCGAGGCATATATGGTTTTTGCCGCTCCGGTTACATTGCCGCTGTCTATCTGTCTTATGAAAAGAGGAATGTCTATGTGCGTCGGACATGCTATTGTGCAAGGAGCATCATAACAAAACAAACATCTTGAACTCTCAAGAAGGGCTTCCGTTTTGTTCATTAATTTGTTTATAGGAGAAAAATTTACTTCAAATTCCCTGTCGTTTTTAGGACGTTTGAATTCTGCCATTATAACTCCGTGATTTTATTGTATGATTCAGGTCTTCTGTCTCTGTAAAACTGCCATGTTGCCCTTACTTCTTCAATCATGTCTAGATCAAATTCAGCGACAAGAAGTTCGTCTTTATCTTCCGAAGCTTCTGCAAATATCTGCCCTCTTGGATCGACGAAGTATGATGAGCCATAAAACTTTCCTATATTCCAGGGTTTCTCTGTTCCGACTCTGTTAATGCATCCCATAAAATATCCGTTAGCTGCTGCATGTGCAGGCTGCTCAAGTTTCCATAAATATTGTGATAATCCTGTTACAGTTGCTGAGGGGTTGTAAACTACTTCAGCTCCGTTCAATCCCAGAATTCTTGCTCCTTCCGGGAAATGTCTGTCGTAGCAAATATAAACACCTATTTTGCAGAACTTTGTCTGAAATACGGGGTACCCGAGGTTACCCGGACGGAAAAAGAATTTTTCCCAGAATCCCGATGTATGAGGAATGTGATTCTTTCTGTATTTCCCAAGAATTGTTCCGTCAGCATCAATCACCGCTGCTGTGTTATATAATACTCCGGGTTGTTCTTTTTCATAAACAGGTACAATTATTACCATATCGTATTTCTTTGCGTACTCCTGCATTCTAACAACCGTTGGACCCGGCATAGGTTCTGCTGATTCGTACCATGCTTTATCCTGTCCTGGACAAAAATAAGGTGTGTTAAAAATCTCTTGCAGACATAAAACCTGAACGCCCTTTTTGCCGGCCTCTTCTATAAGCGGTATGTGTTTTTGAAGCATTGCTTCTTTAATCTGTTCTATCGTTCCTTCGCCTTCCGTCATCGGAAGCGACATCTGTATTAACCCTGATTTTATTTTTCTCGCCATAATTTTATAATTAATATTTAAAATTTAACACCCTTTTAATTATTTATATTTTCAATATTCAAAAAACATTACCACTAAAACACCAAAACACCAAACCAACTTAAAGATTATAATTTATAATACGAATCTTTTAATACCATCACCAATATTCTTAACATTAAAATTAACTAAATAACCCAATCGTTTTTTACTTAATTTCAGATAAGTTAGTAATTGAGCTTCAAATATAGGTAATAATGAATCTACTGCTTTAAACTCACAAATAACCTCGTTATTTACAAGAACATCTACCCTCAATCCTTCATCCAATAATTTACCATCGTATATTACAGGAATAATTACTTGTCTTTGATAAGGAATATTCAATTTATCAAGTTCATAACAAAAACAAGCTTCGTAAATTTTCTCTAATAATCCAGGTCCAAGATTCTTATGAACCTGATAACAGCAATTAACTATATTTTTCCCTAATAAATCAATTTCAGTCGGTATCGGCTCAAAAGTCATTTCTTTAATGTTTTATATATCTAAAAATAAACAATATAATAGTTCTTTTTGTGTTTTTGTGTTTTGGTGGTATATATTCTCGTTTTCAATGTTTTCTTTTCGTGTTTTAGTGCTTTGGTGGTATATAATCTCACTTTAAATATTTTCTTTTCGTGTTTTTGTGTTTTGGTGGTAAATAATCATACCACCTCTTTGTGCTTCTCCCTCTTTATAAACTTCCCATATCCCTTATCTATTCTCACCTTCCCATTATCAACAGCAAGTTTTCCTCTGAGTATTGTCTGTTTACATTTACCTTTTAATTTCCAGCCTTCATATCCTGAATAGTCAACGTTCATGTGATGACTTTTTGCTGATAAAGCATGCTCTTCATTTGGGTTAAAGATTATTATATCCGCATCCGCTCCAATTCCAATCGTACCCTTGCGTGGAAACATCCCGAATATCTTTGCCGAGTTTGTCGATGTAACCTCTACATATTTATTAAGTGATATCTTTCCTTTATTTACTCCTTCACTAAATAACAATTCCATTCTGTTTTCTATCGCAGGATGTCCGTTTGGAATTTTTGAAAAATCATCCTTTCCCATTAATTTCTGTTCCCAGTTAAACGGACAGTGATCTGTCGCAACAATCTGTACTATTCCCTGATTTATTCCGCCCCATAATGATGTCTGATCTTTTTTCTCCCGTAAAGGCGGACTCATTACCCACTTCGCTCCTTCAAAATCTTTTTCGTATAATGAAGCATCGAGCAAAAGGTACTGTATGCATGTCTCAGCATATACCTTCTGGTTCCGTAGCTGTGCGCGTCTCACTGCATTCAGCGAACCTTCGCAAGTCATGTGTACAATATAAGCGGGAACACCTGTGTTAAAAGCCATATCCGCAAACCTGCTTGTTGCTTCAGACTCTGTAATTTCAGGCTGAGAGAGATAATGATAAAGAGGGGATAGCTTTCCTTCTGATTTATGTTTTGCAACAAGATAGTCAATCATATCTCCGTTTGTTGCATGCACAGTTACCATTCCTCCGTGTTTCTTGACTTCGTTCATCAGACCTACCATCTGTCTGTCATCAATCATCAAAGCACCTTTGTAAGCCATGAATGTTTTGAATGATGTAATACCGAGTTCATTAATGAAATAAGAAATTTCTTTCTGCGTTTCATTATTAAAATCTGTTACGGCAATATGAAATGAATAATCTCCGTATGCGTTCCCGTTTGCTCTTCCGGTCCATTCATCATAAGCTGCTTTCAGCGATTTTCCTTGCTTCTGAAGTATGAAATCAATAACGGTAGTCGTTCCTCCGTGAAGTGCGGCAAGTGTTCCGGTCTCGTAATTATCAGATGAAAATGTCCCCATGAAAGGCATATCAAGATGAACGTGAGGGTCAATACCGCCGGGCATTACAAGCTTACCTGCTGCATCTATAACTTCATCAGCCTTAATATTTAGATTCTCTCCGATATGAGAAATCCTCTCTCCTTCAATAAATACATCCGCTGTGTAATCCGCTGATGCTGTAATTATTCTTCCATTTTTAATTAAAATTGACATTTTATATTTAATTTAATTTATTTGTTTTCTTTCCAGTAAATAGTAAACTACAAATGATACAAAAAACCCGACAAACCATGCGTAGTGATAAATATCAGAAATCCACAATGGAAAACTATTAATATTTATAACATCAATCGTTGTAAAAAATCCCGGTACGTTAGGTAAAATTCCAGCAATCATCGCAATCATCGCATTTCTATTAAACCCATTCTGAAAGCTGTATATACCGTTCACTTTATACAAATCTTCTACAACAAGTTCCTTTCTCTTTACAAGAAAATAATCTGATATCATTATACCTCCAATCGGTCCAAGCAAACTCGAATAAGCAATCAACCATTTAAAAATATATCCGCTCGGGTCTTCTATTAGTTTCCAGGGCATTATTAGTATTCCGATTATTCCGGTAATGTATCCTCCTATCCTGAAGTTTATTTTCGACGGAGCTAAATTTGCAAAGTCATTCGCAGGACTTACTATGTTTGCGGCAATATTTGTTGCTAAAGTTGATACTGCAATGCATACCATAGCTATACTTACTAATATTTTACTGTCAAATTTTGCTGCGAGTACAACCGGATCCCATATCGTTTCTCCATATATAATAAATGTTGCTGAAGTAACAACTACTCCGATAAATGAAAATAATGTCATTGAAGGAGGCAAACCAAGCAATTGTCCTGTAATCTGTGCTTTCTGGCTTTTTGCATATCTCGTAAAATCAGGTATGTTTAATGAAAGTGTTGCCCAGAATCCGACCATGCCTGTCAGGGCAGGGAAGAAGAACCTAAAAAATTCACCCGTCGTCACGAACTTAGACGGCTGATCTAATATCGGTCCTAAACCGTTTCCCGCAGATATCGCCCAAAATAGTAAGGCTACAGCAGCAGCAGGTAAAAAGAAAGCTTTGAACACAAGCAGTTTCTTAATACTGTCAACGCCTAAATAAACTACATACATGTTTAGCAGCCAAAAGATAAAAAAGGAAATAGCTTGTCCTGTTTGCAAACCAAGAAATTCAGGAAGTATTTGCGGAAGATTTTCAAATGATGGTATCCAGACTCTTATTACCTGATATATAGAAAACCCGCCTATCCACGTTTGTATCCCAAACCATCCGCAAGCAACAATAGCTCTTAATAAAGCAGGAATGTTAGCACCCTTCACTCCGAAACTTGCCCTAGCAAGAACAGGAAAAGGTATCCCGTACTTAGCACCCGCATGTCCGTTTAGTATCATTGGTAATAGTACAATCGTGTTCCCCGCAAAGATAGTAAGTATCGCCTGCCACCAATTCATGCCTCCTTCTATCAGAGAACTTGCGAGCATATACGTCGGAATGCAAAGACTCATGCTAATCCACAGAGCAGTGTAATTCCATGTATTCCAGGTCCTTTTCGATTCAGGTATAGCCGCTAAATCCTCGCTGTAAAGCGAAGAATTTAACTCTGCTTCATTTATATTGTTTTTCTCAGCCTTCATTAACAAAAATTAGTTTTCCTTTTGCTCCTGATAATATTCTCATGTTTTTAGTTTTCTAAGTGCTCTGAAACCTTCTTTTCTTCTTAGTGGTCTTAGTGCCTTAGTGGTGAAAAATAATCTCTTGCTCTTAGCAATAAATAAAATCTCATCCTCTGCGTTCTCTGCGTGTCGAAGATTCGCCGCGGCGGACGGTTATATTTTCTTATGGTTCTAATCAGCGTATATCTGCTTAATCCGCGTAAATCCGTGTTCTATTTTACGGGTTTTGTGCTATCAACTAAACACAATATTCATCCGCCACTTTCAGCGCTCTTGATATAATCTCAATTCCTTCATCCGCTTCTTCCTTCGTTATGCAAAGCGGCGGAGCAATAAATACTAAGTTCCATCTTCCCAGCGTGTACATTCCCTGTTCAGCAATCTTCCCCATAACTTTATTCATTATGTCCATTTCCGATGCCGGGGCATTCCATCTTGCCATAGGCTCTTTTGTCTCTCTGTTCTTCACAAGCTCAAGACATCCAAGCAGCCCCGTGTTTCTGAAATCACCGATACACGGATGCATTTTCTTCAATTCTTCAACTTTATCCTCAATATATTTACCCATCGTTGCGGCATTCTCTATAAGATTTTCTTCTTCATATATATCAAGTACTGCATTCGCAGCCGCACATGCAACTGCGTGAGCAGAATATGTCAGTCCTAATGGAAGCGGTTTATCTTCAAACGCTTTTGAGATTTCATCCTTCACAATAATTCCGCCTAATGGTATATATGCAGATGTCAGTCCCTTCGCAATCGGCATAATGTCCGGAACAACATCATGGTGATTTATACCGAACCACTTTCCCGTTCTTCCAAATCCGCTCATTACTTCATCGGCAATCGTGAGTATCCCATATTTATCCGCAATCTCTTTTACTTTTTTCCAGTAACCTGCAGGATATTTTACGCATCCCGAAGAACCCGATTCCCCCTCAAGCATTATTGCTGCTATGTTTTGAGGACCTTCATACTGAATTACTCTTTCCATGTGCGCTATTGCATTATCTCTGCATTCTTCCGGTGTCTTGCTGTTCCACGGACATCTGTAAAAATAAGGATTCTCTACATGAATAAAATTTGGCGGCTGCTGTGAATCTATTGTATGTCTTCTCGGGTCTCCGCCCGCAGCTGCACTCGCATACGTCGCTCCGTGATAAGACTGATAAAATGTAATTATTTTATGTCTGCCTGTATAAACCCTCGCAAGCTTAATCGCATTTTCTACAGCTTCTGCCCCTCCTAGCGTGAAAAATGTTTTATTCATGTTTTTCGGTGAAATCTCTGTAAGCTTCTTTCCAAGGTCTCCTCTTGCTGCCGTTATCATTCCCGGATATACATAGCTTACTTCGCTCATCTGTCTTGCGACTGCTTCAGCAACTTTCGGATGTCCGTGCCCTATGTTAACACATATTAGCTGAGATGCAAAATCAAATATTCTTTTACCGTCGTAATCATAAAGAAATATTCCTTTTGCATTTTTAATGTTTAGCGGTTTTAATCCTTTTTGCTTCGACCATGAAGTAAGCGTGTAATTCAGATTATTGTTCAGTATTTCATTCTTATCTGCTGTAGTTTTATACATGATTTTTTACCCTTATTTAAAATTAGCTCATCCAGTTTGTTTTAGCTTCAGCATTCCATTTAATGCTTGTCTTCTTCGGCTGCATCCATAATCCCAGCGAACTCATCCCTGTTATATCATTAGTTCCGAATTTTGATTCATTCCAGCCTCCGAATGAAAAAGGTTCTCTTGGTACTGGTACTCCTATGTTAACACCTATCATTCCTGCGGATGATTTTTCTATAACAGTTCTTGCATAACTTCCGTTTTGAGTAAACACAGCAGCCGCGTTTCCGTATTCTGAGCTGTTTTCAATGTCTAAAGCTTCGTCTATCGACTGTACTCTCAATATTGCAAGCACTGGTCCGAAAACTTCTTCCTTTGCAACAGCCATATCAGGTTTTACATTATCTATTACCGTAGGACCTACATAATATCCGCCTTCTTTGCCATCGACAATTGCGTTCCTTCCGTCAACAAGTATTATTGCACCTTGCTTCTCAGCCTCAGTAATATATCTTTCAATTCTCTCTTTTGCTTCTTTAGAAATAACAGAACCGAGATTTTTCCCGGGTATTATTTTTCTTGCTTCGTCGCAAATCTTCTCGACTATTTGGTCAACAGGGCCTACTCCAACCATTGCAGAAGCAGCCATACATCTCTGTCCTGCGCATCCTGTCATTGATGCTGCAACATTCGAAGCTGTCATGGAAACGTTTGCGTCAGGTAAGACTATTAAATGATTCTTTGCTCCTCCGAGTGCAGCACATTTCTTAAAACTTGAAGTTGCTCTTGCATAAACAATCTTTGCAACTTTTGTTGAACCCACAAAGGAAACAGCCTTAATATCAGGATGGTCGCATATTGCCTCAGTTATTTCTTTGCCGCCGTTTACTATGTTAAACACTCCGTCTGGCAGTCCTGCTTCTTTCAGCATTTCAGCGATGTGATTTGATGTTATTGGTACCTGCTCCGAAGGTTTAAATACCATCGTGTTACCCGCTGCAATAGCATTCGGTATCGTCCAGTGCGGTACCATGTGTGGAAAATTAAATGGTGCTATCGACGCAACAACTCCTATTGGATGGTAATCTATCCTGCACTCCACTCCGTTGCTTACTTCCAATATTTCACCTGATATAATCTGCGGGAGTGAACATGCAAATTCAGTAAGTTCAATACTTTTTTCCACTTCAGCTCTTGCTTCTCCAAGAGTTTTTCCATTCTCAATATGAGTTATATAAGATAATTCTTCTATATTCTTCTCAAGGATTGTCTTATACCTGTAGAAAATCTGAACTCTTTCTTTTATAGGAATTGTAGACCAGGCAGCGAATGCATTCTTTGCAGATTCCACCGCCGCATCGAGTTCCACTTTTCCTGATAATGGGACTTTTGATATAACTTTCCCGTCAAGCGGACAGATTACATCAAGCATACTTCCTTTTCCTGATATAAACTTCCCACCTATATAATTTCTTACCTCTTTATAAATCAGTTTTTCCATAATATATTATTAATTGGTTATTTAAAACAAAATATCAAAGTTCAATTCCCTGATAATATATAACATTAATGCTAAATTAGCATAAATATAACCCTATGAATACGAATTTTAAATTAAATCTACAAGACAAAATGTAATCTCTTTTTTGTTATCAACTGCTATATGCTAATGGTAAAAAACAAAACAACTATGAACCATCAACTATGAACTAACAACTGTTTCTTGTTTTGGTGGTAAAAACTCTTTGTTATAAATAAAATCCCTTTTCGTGCTTTCGTGTTTTGGTGGTAAAAAGCTCTTAGGTATATATAAAATCCCTTTTCGTGCTTTCGTGTTTTGGTGGTAATGCTCGTAGCAATAAAACAAATCTCTTCTCTGCGTTCTCAGCGGTTAAAATCTCTTTTTTCCTTTGCGTTCCTTGCAGTATTAATTTCTTTTCTTATCAGTGTAAATCATATTCCTTCATTTTTAATCAGTGTGCTAATCTCTTTCCCTTTTCGTGTTTTAATGTCATTAACGGCACTAATCCGCGTAAATCTGCTTCATCCGCGTATATCTGTGTTCTATTTCACATCGCGATCAACAATTCCAAGTTTATTCCTTCCTTAATTCCATTTTTGGGATTTGTGCTAACAACTACTTTCTATTTGTTTGAAATATTCTTATATTTATCTATGTACGGCAAAATAACTCCTCAGATAATTAGCTATTTAATCAATATTTCAGGAAAAGACCATGTCTTTACCGATTCTGAAAATATCGATAAATATTCGCAGGATGAGACCGAGGATTTATCATTCTTGCCTGAAGTTGTTGTAAAACCTGCATCTGCTAATGAAATTTCTGAAATACTCAAACTTGCAAATCATAACTTAATCCCTGTTTATACAAGAGGCGGAGGTACCGGATTGTCGGGAGGTGCATTACCCGTTCATGGCGGAATAGTTCTTTCAATGGAAAGATTCAATAAAATCCTTGAGATTGACGAGTATAATTTTCAGGCAGTAGTTGAAGCGGGAGTTATAACTCAGGTTTTTCAGGAGGAACTTGAGAAAATTGGACTTTTCTATCCTGTTGACCCTGCTTCACGCGGAAGCTGCTTCATCGGAGGAAATGTTGCTGAATGTTCAGGTGGTCCACGTGCAGCAAAATACGGCGTTACAAGAAACTATATTCTTGGACTTGAATTCGTTACTCCAAAAGGTGAAATTATCTTCACCGGCTCAAGAACATTAAAGAATGTCACAGGTTACAGCCTTGCTCAGCTTTTATGCGGAAGCGAGGGTACACTCGGTATTGTTACAAAGATTGTGTTCAGGGTTCTTGCTCTTCCAAAATACAAAAAGATTTTACTAATTGCTTATAAAAGCGTCCGCGAATGCATCTCTTCCGTTTCCGAAATATACCACAGCGGAGTTAATCCTTCAGCTCTCGAATTCCTTACAAAAGACGCAATCAAAGCTGCCGAAAATCAACTTGGCAAAAGTTTCCCGAACAGTGATTCCGAAGCACAGCTTCTCATCGAACTCGACGGAAATAACGAAAATGTTATCGATTGTGATATACAAACTATTTCCGATACTGTAGAAAAATATAATGCCGTCGATATTATTCTGGCAGAGGAAAGGGCTAAGATGGAGGAATTATGGGCGTTGCGGCGTTCTGTTGGAGAAGCGGTAAAATCCATTTCTACTTATAAAGAAGAAGATACTGTTGTTCCAAGGGCAAAACTACCTGAATTGCTCGACGGAATTATGAAAGTTTCTGCGAAGTATAATATAAAGATTATTTCGTATGGACATGCGGGAGACGGCAATCTCCACGTAAACATCCTTAAGGAAAATCTTACGGATGAATACTGGAACACAAATGTCAAATCAGCAATAAAAGAGATATTTGAACATACTGTCTCACTCGGAGGAACAATTTCGGGTGAACATGGTATAGGATACACACAGAAAGAGTTTCTCCCTATTGCATTGTCAAAGGAAGAAATTGAATTGTCAAAAAATATTAAGAAAACTTTTGATCCGAACAACATACTGAATCCGGGCAAAATATTTAGCGATTAATATGATATCAAACGAAACACACTTGAGAATGCTTTATACTCACACCGATATTATGGGTGTGGTTAATAATGTACATTACCTCGAGTTCTTTGAAGCAGGCAGAAACGAGCTTATGCGTTCGATGGGTTATCCTTACCCGAAACTTGAAGCAAAGAATATAGGTCTTCCGTTAATTGAAGCTCATGTGAATTATAAAACCCCCGCAAAGTATGATGACCTAATTCGCATCGTTGCATCCCTGAAGGAAATGCCGACCGTAAGAATTAAAATAGACTATGAAATATTT
>JBAYUG010000076.1:0-15586 GCA_041675325.1 Kapaibacterium sp. (SeqCode) | reverse complement strand
AGTTTTTGTTAATTTCGTATTATTAGATATATAACCTGTAAATTGATCTGAGAAAAACATAGCTATTGCATCTGGTAATTCTCCAACGGATGTATTTTGTATCCAGTTAATGCCGCTATTTGTTGTTTTCCAAAGTGTACCATAATTTTGCGACCACCCCACATACTCGCCATATACTTTTTGCTTCAGGAAGAACACTTTTCCGAATCCTGTATCGTCTGACTGAACTGTCCATGTTACTCCTGCATTTGTTGTGCGCCATAGAAAAGGTAATCCGCCCGCTGTGCCGCCTACCCAGCCGGTGTCTTTATTTACAAATGAGATACCATTTACAGTCCAGGAATTAGCTATAGGAAGACTGTCCCAGGTTGCACCACGATTGTAAGAACGTAGAAGCATTCCGTATTCGCTTGTAGTTGATGAATTAACATAAACAGCCAAGCTATCAATCATACATAATTCAAATGCAGGTCTTCCTGTCGAATAAACAGTATTCCAGTTATAACCACCATTTGTTGTTCGTAATATTATATTTGGCTGCCACATTGCTATCAATCCCGTATTACCATCAAAAAACTTCAGATCATTAACCTGCCCGTTCACCGGTAATGGCTGTGAAAACCACTGGGAATATGAACTTGCAGGAAACAGCAAGAAAATAATCGCTGATATTATAATTACTTTTAAACTTTTAAGGTAAAACAAAACTATCATAAGATTATATATATATTTTGAAGTTAAATAAAATATACTTTTACTGTTTGGTATGATTATTTACTTATATTTTACGATTATTAAAATCCAAATATTTATTACGGAACTAAGACAAACGATAATGCTCACAAAAAAGGGGGCAGAAAACGGAAGAACTTTTTGAATATCAAACATTTTTTTAATTCTGTATATTTAAGGTTAAAGTAAAACATAAACTTATGCAGGATAGCAGCGGAAAAGATAAAAACGACAAAGGCGGACAGAGCAGCAAGCCGGGTTTTAACCGGGATAGACAAAAACCTTACAGGAAAAGATACCACAACAGGCAGAAAAGCTATAAAAAAGATAGTGTTCCAACACAAAACAGCACGATTGAAGACAGCAGGATATTAAATCTTAACAATCAATCTGTTTCAATTGTCGTTCCGTTATTAAACGAAGAAGAATCACTTAAAGAGCTTGCAGGTTTGCTTGAAAACGTGCTTGGCTCAATGAACTGCAACTACGAGGTAATATTTGTTGACGATGGAAGTACGGACAAATCATTTGAGAAAATACGCGAGCTTAACGCTGCAAACAAAAGGTTTAAATGCATCAAGTTCAGAAAGAATTACGGGAAGTCTGCAGCGCTTTCGGCAGGTTTTAAAGCAGCAAAAGGCAGCTTTGTTATTACCATGGATGCTGATTTGCAGGACGACCCCAGAGAAATACCCGACCTGATAAAAGTATTGCTGTCCGGTTATGACCTTGTTTCGGGATGGAAGAAAGTAAGATACGATCCCTTCATAAAGCGCAACACATCAAAGATTTTCAACTTTGTAACGTCAAAAGTTTCCGGAGTAAGGCTTCACGATTTCAACTGCGGCTTGAAAGCATACAGAAAAGATGTAGTTAAATCGCTGAAGGTTTACGGGGAAATGCACAGATACCTTCCTGCACTGGCGCATTTATCGGGGTTTAAGGTAACGGAAAAGATTGTAAAGCATCATCCGAGAAAATTCGGAAAGACAAAGTTTGGTGCGAGCAGGTTTATAAACGGGTTCCTTGACGTGCTGACAGTTATGTTCACGAATAAATACATAAAGAAACCTCTTCACCTTTTTGGAATGCTTGGAATGCTTTCGGGCTCAGCGGGTTTTGTTATAATTGCATACCTTACTCTTATGAAATTTCTGGAAGGGGCATATATCAGCAACAGACCACTCTTCATTGCGGGCGTGCTGCTGGCGATAGTCGGCGTGCAGTTCTTTTCGCTTGGTTTAATAGCAGAGATGATAACAAAATCAAATGCGAGCCAGGAAGACTTCTTAATAGAAAAAATTTTATAGGCTATGGCGCTGAACTCAGTAAGCAATAAAGCAAAAATCGGCACTAACGTTACTATCGGCGACTTCACCGTTATAAAGGATGACGTTGTAATCGGGAATAACGTTAAGATAGGTTCTAATGTATTAATAGACGACGGCGCAAGAATTTCTGACAACGTTACTCTGCATCACGGGGCAGTTGTTTCTTCCATCCCGCAGGATTTAAAGTTCAAAGGAGAGGTAACAACGCTTGAGATAGGAGAAAGCACAGTCGTCAGGGAATATGCAACTTTGAACAGGGGGACGGAAGCATACGGCAAGACAATAGTCGGAAAAAACTGTCTGCTTATGGCTTACTCACACGTAGCGCATGACTGCACCATCGGTGATAATGTTATTATAGCAAACAGCGGAAACCTTGGCGGGCACGTAGAAATCGGAGACTGGGCAATCGTAGGCGGACTCGTTGCTGTGCATCAGTTTGTTAAAATAGGGGCGCATACATTGCTGGCGGGATTTACGAAAGCAGTAAAGGATATACCGCCTTACATCATAGCGGGCAGCAATCCCATGAAATATGAAGGGGTGAATATCATAGGCTTAAAGAGAAGGGGATTTACACAGGAGCAAATTGATTCCATAAAAGAGTTTTATAAACTGCTTTATAAATCAGGACTAAATATTTCCGATGCGGTTAAACAAATAACAGCAAGCATTGCCGGGACAAACGAAACAGTTATAATACTGGATTTTATTTCAAGAAGCACACGCGGGATACTTACAGACAAAGAAAAGTGAGCCAGGAAAGTGAGTAAAAACCTTGAAATAAAAGTCAGGATAAAGAATTCCGTTACAGCAAGAAAGCTCGCAAAGGAATTCTGCAAAGGGAAGAAACCTGAAACCTTTATACAAAAACAAGAAGACATTTATTACAAGGTTAATAAGGGACGGCTTAAGCTCAGAATAATAGACGGTAAAAAGGGAAACCTTATACATTATTACAGGGGAAACAAAGATTTGAAAAGGGTTTCGGAATACACGATTGCCGAAACAGACACGCCTGCAGCAATGGACAGCATTTTAAGTTCGCTGTACGGCAAGCTTATTACGGTTAAGAAATCCAGAGAAATCTTTATCACGGATAATGTAAGAATACACATTGACTCTGTAAAAGGACTCGGAAAATTTCTGGAGTTTGAAGTAATCTTCAGCTCGCTTGCAAAAGCAAAGAAAGAAATGAAGAAACTTATTGAATATTTCTTACTCGATGAAAAACAATTTATAAAAGTATCTTATTCAGATTTATTATTAAGAAAAGGGGGAGAAAATGCCGGTTAAAAAACTAATCTCGAAAGAAGCGCTTCACATTACGACAAAGGTGCTTCAGCTAATGAAAGACCACAACGAAAAGATTACCATGCTTACCGGTTATGACTTTCTGACAGCAAAGTTTCTTGACGCTGCAAAAATAGAGCTGGTGCTCGTCGGGGACTCACTCAGCAACGTTATTCAGGGCAACGAAACAACTCTTCCTGTTACGCTTGAAGAAATGATATACCACACCTCAATTGTGCGCAAAGGCGTTGAAAGAGCGATGGTAGTTGCCGACATGACGTTCATGAGCTATCAGGTCGGAGAAGACGATGCAATCCGAAACTGCGGAAAGGTGATGAAGCTGACGGGATGCGACGCAATAAAGATGGAAGGCGGAAATTACATAGCCGGCACAGTCAGAAGGCTTGTTGAGATTGGGATACCCGTAATGGGACACCTTGGACTAACGCCGCAGTCAATTAATAAATTCGGAAGCTATAAGACACGCGGAATAGAAAAATCAGAAGCAGATCAGATTTATAAGGATGCATTAATATTACAGAAAGCCGGATGCTTTGCGATAGTGCTCGAAAAGATTCCTGCAAAGCTCGGGAAGAAAATTTCTGAAGCGCTTACAATTCCGACAATCGGCATAGGGGCGGGTCCTTACTGCGACGGGCAGGTGCTCGTCACGCAGGATATGCTTGGCATGATAGAGGAGTTTAAGCCAAGATTTGTAAGAAAATATATGAACCTTGCACAGGATATGAAAGAGGCTTTCAGAAGATACATAAGCGACGTTAAAGAAAACAAGTTTCCAACGGATGACGAAAGCTATTAACGCTATGCAGCAATTGCTATAACCAAAGAAACAATTTTTACCACAGAGGCACACAGAGATATTTACGGCGTAGCAAGAGCTATTCTCCGCGGCGAATCTTCGACAAACAAATAAGAACATTGAAATAGATTTTACCGCAGAGGTCGCAGAGAGCGCAGAGAAAAAATTCCAAAACACGAAAGGGATAAGAATTTTACCTTAAGGGACGCAAAGAAGGCAAAGGTCGTTCTCCACGGCGAATCTTCGACAAAGAGTGCTCAGAAAATTATAAACCTTGTTTCTTTTTAAAAGTTTTTGAACACGCAATTTTAAAACATAGTAACACATAAAGACTTAAACGATGGACTTCTTTCATTACGAGTTGTTTAAATTAGGCGACCAGACAATCACACCAATTTCTATTATAGTTTTTACTTCCGTTTTTATTTTTATTGCTATAGTTTCCAAATTGCTCAGACGTTTTCTTCTAAAGCGGGTCTTTCCAAGAAAAGAAATCAACGAGGGTGTTGCGAGCTCTATTGCCAGAATAATAAATTATTTCATACTGGTTATAGGTTTTTTAATTGCATTAAGCTCCGCGGGAATTAACGTATCGCTTTTGTTCGCAGGCGGCGCGGCGATTATGGTCGGCATAGGCTTCGGACTGCAAAATATTGCAAACAATTTTATAAGCGGGCTGATAATCTTGTTTGAACGCCCGATTAAAGAGGGTGACTTTATTGAAATTTCAGGAAAGATGGGGACGGTCGTTTCAATCGCTGCAAGAAGCACAAAGGTAATAACCAACTCAGGTGTTATGATTATTGTACCGAATTCTTTCTTTATTGAAAAAGAGGTGATTAACAGAAGCTATGTTGAAAAAACACAGATAGAGATTCCAATAACCATTTCACACGACGAAGATTTTGAAAAGGTAAAAGAAATACTGCTGAAGCTTGGTAACGAAAGCAATTATTCTATTAAAGAATTTCCGCCAAGCGTTTCCTTCTCTGAAATAAACGAGCTTGGCATTCTTACTAAATTATGGGTATGGATTAAAGATCAGGAGATGTATGCCGCGATTCGTTCTCAGATAAACTACAGAATACTTCAGGAGTTTAAGAAAGAAGGCATAAAATTCCCTGTTCCTAAACGCGAAGTACATAATGGCTGACACAATATCAGACAGGATTAAACTTGTACTCGGCGATATTACACATCAGAGCACAGACGCAATAGTAAACGCTGCAAACAGCTCACTGCTGGGCGGAGGCGGTGTTGACGGCGCGATTCACAGAGCCGCAGGCAGAGAGCTTCTTGAAGAATGCAGATTGCTTAACGGCTGTGATACGGGTGACGCAAAAATAACCAAAGGATATAATTTAAAAGCGAAGTATGTAATTCATACGGTCGGTCCCGTCTGGCGAGGCGGAAATAACAACGAGGAAAATCTGTTAAGAAGCTGTTACAGAAAATGTTTTGAACTTGCCGGACAGCATAATATAACAACCATAGCCTTTCCTGCAATAAGCACGGGTGTTTACGGATACCCGTTAAAACCCGCAGCGGAAATCGCCGTTTCAGAAACTATAAATTTTCTTAAGAACAATAAATCATTTCAGGAAGTAAAATTTGTGTGTTTTGACATGAATGCTTACAATGTTTATCAGGAGACGGAGAAAGGGTTTACAGAATAATGAATTATCCCCGCATATAAATCAATATTGCGGAAATGTCCGACGGGCGAACACCTGCTATTCTGCCAGCCTGCCCGATTGATACAGGTTTTATACTTTTAAGTTTATCCATTGCCTCGGCAGAAATTGATTTAATCCTATCGTAGTTAAAGCCTGCGGGTATTCTGAGGTCTTCCATTCTGTTAAACTGCTCGACCTGCTCTGCCTGACGCCTGATGTATCCTTCGTATTTGATGTCAATCTCTACCTGATTCAACACCTCGTCACTATTCCTGATTTGGTCTATCAGTTCGATTCCATTAAAAGCATCGAGAGAAAATAATTCTTTAATGTTTACTTCATTTCTTCTGAGGAGATTTGCAAGAAACTCATTCTGGTCTATAGGGCTTGAATTGTTTGCTATTAGCAACTGATTTATATCTTTCGGCTTGATGGTGTTAGAATAAAGATATTTTATTCCTTCGCTAATGAGAGCTTTGTTCCGGTTTACTATATCAAGATATTTCTGGTCCACAAGTCCGAGTTCGTGCCCTTTTTCAATCAGCCTGATTTCTGCATTATCCTGTCTGAGCGTAAGCCTGTACTCAGCAGATGATGTAAACATCCTGTACGGCTCTTCAGGTACTTTATTGATAAGGTCATCAATGAGCACACCAATGTACGCCTCGCTCCTTTTTAATATAAATGGCTCTTTTTTCAGTATCTTATTTGCTGAATTGATGCCTGCAACAAGCCCCTGAGCAGCCGCTTCTTCGTATCCCGATGTGCCGTTTACCTGTCCCGCATTGTAAAGACCCGATACCAGTTTTGTCTCAAGCGTAAGATATATCTGATATGTAGGAAAGAAATCATATTCAACCGCATAACCCTGCTTAACAAGAACCACATTCTCCAGTCCGGGCACAGTGCGTGCTGCTTTTTGCTGAACATCGTAGGGCAGGCTTGTCGAAAAGCCGTTCATATAAATTGTCTTGCCATCGAGTGTTTCAGGTTCAAGGAATATCTGATGGCGCGGTTTGTCTGAGAAACGCGAAATTTTATCTTCGATAGACGGACAATATCTCGGTCCTACGCCCTTTATTCTGCCGGAGAACATCGGCGAGTCTTCAAAACCTTTTCGCAGCTCCTCGTGTGTCCTTTCGTTTGTGTGTGTCAGGTGACAATCTATCTGTTTTTGGTTTGGGAATTTATGATTATCCCATTTTGTCCTGAAAGAAAACGGCACGGGATTTATATCTCCCGGCTGTGTCTCAGTTTTCGAAAAATCTATCGTATCTATATCCAGTCTTGGAGGTGTTCCTGTCTTCAACCTTCCGGTTTCAAAACCAAGGGTATGCAGACATTCTGAAAGCCCTGTTGCGTGTTTTTCGTCGATTCTTCCCCCGTGTGTTTGAGTATTCCCGGTATGCATAACAGCATTAAGAAAAGTGCCTGATGTTATGATTACAGACTTGCATTCAATATCATATCCCAGCTCGGTTTTAATACCTTTGACTTTGTACTTAAACCCCTCCGAACTGTTAATTTCATCAACGGTAATTTCCTTAACCATATCCTGGATAATGGAAATATTTGAAATGGATGAAACGTATTTAGCAGCTGCCTGCGAATAGAGATTCTTATCAGACTGACACCTTGGCGACCATACTGCGGGTCCCTTTGACTTGTTCAGCATTTTGAACTGTATTCCGGTTTCGTCTGCCAGAATACCCATTGCCCCGCCGAGTGCATCAACTTCTTTTACAAGATGCCCTTTAGCCGTTCCCCCTATAGCAGGATTGCAGCTCATTCTGCCTATAGCATTTATATCCATAGTAATTAGACCCACAGATAAACCCATCTTTGCAGATGCGGAGGCGGCTTCGATTCCGGCATGTCCGGCACCGACGACGATAATATCGTAATATTTGAGTATTTTACTTGTCAAAAACGCTTATTATGCTTGTATAACCAATTATTTTTATATAATGTTTCACGTGAAACAGTATGTCAAAATGGAACGCGGATTTCCGCGGATTAAACAGATTAACGCGGATAAAGAATTTAATTATTAACAAACGAGTTAATACAGAAAAATTTTCACCTTATAGAGAAACAAACAATGAAAAACTTTCACCACAGAGTACACCGAGAATCACAGAGCACACAGTGTTACAAAAAATATTTCACAGAGAAATTAACAGAATCCACAGAGAAAGAGAAAATCATAATCCATCTGTTCAAATT
Source organism: Kapaibacterium sp. (SeqCode) (assembly GCA_041675325.1). GTDB lineage: Bacteria > Bacteroidota > Ignavibacteria > Tepidaquicellales > Tepidaquicellaceae > CAIKZJ01. The sequence continues at coordinate 7,508 of JBAYUG010000076.1, read as the reverse complement.
TTTTTATCGAATACAAAATATCAAGGGTTGCAAACAAGAAAGAATTTATAGTTGTGTTTTTTCCGCCCTTCGCTTTCCGGGTCTTTCTCGCGGGTAAAAAATCTTTCTTATTTCTCTATCCGTGTCTATCCGCCTAATCTGTGAAAATCTGCGTTCTATTCTCTAATGTTTCACGTGAAACAATCCATCAGTAAATCCATTGGGTTCTATCGAGACTCCTGTATTGTACGGCTTCGCTTATATGTGCCGCCTGAATATCCGACTCCCCTGCCATATCTGCTATCGTTCGTGCAACCTTAAGGATTTTGTCGTACGCTCGGGCAGAAAGTCCAAGCTTTGTAGTTGCCATTTTTAGAATATCTTCTGATGCTTTGTTCAGTTGGCAGTACTCTTTTATCTCCTTTGAGTTCATTCCCGCATTCGAGTATAATCCCTTATGTTTTTTGAATCTGTTTGTCTGCACCTCTCTGGCTTTTATGACACGCTCCCTGATAACGGAGGATTTTTCGGATTCTTTCCTTCCCGAAAGCTCGTTTATGTTAACCGGATTTACGTTAATGTGTATATCTATCCTGTCGAGAATTGGACCCGAGATTTTAGAAAGAAATCTTTGTATGTCATATCCCGAATACATTCTCATTTCTTTTTGAGAGCCTGCAGGAGTCGGATTCATCGCGGCAACGAACATGAAATTAGTCGGATACTGCACAGAAATTTTCGCCCTGGATATGGTAACAACCTTATCTTCCAGGGGCTGTCTTAAAACTTCCAGAACATTCTTTTTAAACTCAGTCAGCTCATCAAGAAAAAGTACTCCATTGTGTGCGAAAGAAATTTCCCCCGGCTTTGCATCAGCTCCCCCGCCTACGATGCTCACGTCCGAAGCTGTGTGATGCGGCGAGCGGAAAGGTCTTGTTGTTATTACCGACTTCCCTGTCGGAAGTATTCCTGCTATCGAATGAATCTTCGTTGTTTCAAGAGATTCCTCGCGTGTTAAAGGAGGTAAAATTGTCGGCAGACGTTTTGCAAGCATTGTTTTTCCCGAACCAGGCAAACCTATCATGATAATATTGTGTCCTCCTGCCGACGAAACCTCCATCGCCCTCTTTACTTCTTCCTGCCCCTTAACGTCGGAAAAGTCTATCAGGTAATCCTGTGATTCGTTGAATATTTTCTCCTCATCAACAGTATGCGGCATTACAGCAAGGTCCCCGTTCAGAAAGTTAGCCACTTCTTCCAGTGTTTCAAACGGATATACGTTCACGCCTCCTACAATTGCAGCTTCATCGCCGTTTACTTTTGGAAGTATAATTCCGTCAAAGTTATGCTTTCCCGCCTCGATTGCAATTGGCAGCACCCCCGACACACTCCTGAGCTTACCATCCAGAGAAAGCTCGCCAAGTATAATATAATTTTTAATTTTATCCGGCTCTATCTGCCCTGTTTCCGTCAGCAAAGCAACTGCAATCGGAAGGTCAAGCCCTGAGCCCTCCTTTTTGATATCGGCAGGTGATAGATTGATTGTGATTTTCTTTGCAGGCGGAAAAACAAAACCTGAATTCTTAATTGCCGCCGACACTCTATCCCGCGATTCTTTTACCGTGTTATCGGGCAGACCTACGACCGTAAAAGTGCCCTTGTTCATGTTCTCAATATGGGTTTCCACGCGGATAGTATAGGCATCAACGCCCACGGTTGCTGATGTGAATATTTCGGCTATCATACTGTTTTAACAGTTAATTATATCGTCAAATGTTAGTTCTTTTTCTTAAATACAAGGGTTAACGGAACCCCTGAAAACCCAAAATGCTCGCGAAGTTTTTTCTCGAGGTAACGTTTGTAATTTTCCGTTATCAGATCCGGTTCATTTGAGAAAAAAGCAAAAATCGGGGGCGCTGATTTCATCTGAGTTATATAGTTTATCTTTATTTCTTTCCCTCTTGCAGCCTGTGGGGGCATTCTTCTTATTTCGTCGAGCATTTTCTCGTTCAGCTCGGATGTCTTTACCTTCTTGTTTCTTTCATCATAAACCGCTTTTGCTTCTTCGATAACTTTGTGAATTCTTTGCTTGGTTAGCGCCGATATAAAAACGAATCTAAGGAATCTGTAACTTTTAAGGTGCTCAGTAATTTTTGTCTCGAAAAGCACCGACGTTTTTGAATCCTTCTCTATCAGGTCCCATTTGTTGATGACAATCAGCAGACCCTTCTTGTAATTCAGCACGTCTTCTATTATTCTTATATCCTGTTTGTCGAGTTTGAATGACGAATGCTTCAGGTCGGATACGTCTCCCATGCCTTCCATTATAACTGTAGAGTCAATAACAAGAATCGCAACGTTGCAGCGCTCCATCGCTTTGTAAGTTCTTACTGTTGAAAAGAACTCGAGCGATTCATCGCGCTTCGTCTTGCTTTTTTTGCGAAGCCCTGCCGTGTCAATAAGCACAATGGTTTCGCCGTGGTACTTAATTTCTGAGTCTATTGAATCCCGCGTCGTTCCCGGAATATCAGTAACAATATTTCTGTTTTCTTTAAGTATTGCGTTCACGATTGAAGACTTTCCCGCATTCGGTCTGCCGATTATTGCAAACTTAATCTTATCGTCCTGAGTTTCATCCCCTTCCGTGAAATCTTTGGTAAGGTCGTCAAGAAGCTCGGCAACCAACTTTCCCGAAAGAGCCGAAACAGGATAGGGCTCACCGAGTCCGAGAGAAAAGAACTCATTCTTGTTAATTTCGTGTTTATTGTTGTCGATTTTGTTGACCACAAGAAATATTTCCTTGCCGCTGGAATGCTTTCTTAAATTATTTCCAATCTCCACGTCAACGGGGTGCGGACCTTTCTCGCCGTCAACAACGAATATAACCTTATCGGCTTCTTCTATTGCTATTCGCACCTGCTCGCGTATATGCTTATTGAACTGTCGAAGATTCGCTGTGGCGAACTCGTCCGAATCCGGCACGAACCCGCCCGTATCTATAAGGAAGAACTTCTTCCCCGTCCACTCAGCCTCGCCGTAATTCCTGTCGCGCGTAACACCGCTTTCAGGGTGAACGATTGCGATACGCTTGCCAATGATACGATTAAAGAGTGTAGATTTGCCGACGTTCGGGCGCCCCACTATTGCAACAACTTTTTCCATTATTTAAAATAACTCTTTTGAAGATTATAGACAGTCCAAAATATAAAACAATACTGAACCGTGTTCACATTTGTCGAAAATAAATATTAAACATAAATAAAAATTCTTTATCAATATGTCTTGATTCTCTATCAGTGAAAACCATAACTCATCTGTTCTTTCCGTGTACGTTCTTTTATCTTTTATTTTTCCGTCTCTTTCTCGCGGGAAATAAATCCAGCTCTCTTTTCTATCCGCGTTAATCCGTCCAATCTGTGAAAATCTGTGTTCTATTTTCTTTAATTGTCATAATTATTTTAACAGTTCATTTATTATTGAAAGGAATAAAATTAAGTTTTGTTTTTAAAGTTTGTTATAACTAAATTACTGCAGGTTAAATTATTCCCAATAACAATTTTGTTTATTACCTTTTTGGTTTATAAAACTAAACATGTTATCATGAAAAAATTAATTGTTATAATACTTCTTTCTATTGCCGTTAATACTTATTCACAATGGGTGCAGGTGCCTGCTTTTGCATCGGGTAGGTTTAGCAAGCTATTGCATTATAACGGTTCCATTCTTGCCGGTGGTCACGATGTCTTTAAGTCAACTGACGAAGGTCTGACATGGACGGTTTACTATCAGCAGCCTTTTCCAAATGACATAAGCGCTTTAAACAATGTTGATGGTAACGTTTGGTTGAGCAGCGATTACACTAACGCTTACACAACAAATGACGGTCTCAACTGGGTTACAGTGAACCTTAATAAATATGTTTATGACTTCGCTTCATATAACGGAAGAATTTTTGCAGGTACTGAAAGCTATAGATGTTTTTATACAACAAACATGGGATTAAACTGGACTGTTTGCGATGATATTTCTGAAGATGTAAAGTGCTTTTATAATGCGGGTGCAAATTTTCTTGCAGGAACTTCTCAGAGTTTGTACTATTCAACTAATAGCGGAACAAACTGGAATCTTGTGCAACCTTACTATTTAGCCACAGATGCATTTTGCGGTAACCCTTCAAAAATATTTGCGGGCACAATTTTTGGCGTTTGGTATTCTACGAATTACGGTGTTAACTGGACCCAAACTGCTTTGAGTAGCGGCAGCGTCATGGCAATGCAGACTTACGGAAATTACATTATTGCAGGTACATGGAATAATGGCATTTATGTCTCTTCCGATGAGGGTGCATCATGGATACAGAAAAATGAGGGACTCAGCGGACAAAATATCATTTCGCTTGCCATATCAGGAAACACAATATTTGCCGGTACCGAAAGCAACGGGGTTTTAAAAAGACCCTTATCTGAAATCGTCAGCATCCAAAACATAAGCACAGAAATACCCTCTTCGTTTTCCCTAAGGCAAAACTATCCGAACCCTTTTAACCCAACAACAAAGATTCGGTTTGATGTTCCAAGTGGATTCCCTGTAAGAACTTCAGGGAATGACCCGCCGCGGCGGGTGGTGTTGAAAGTTTACGATGTAATGAGCCGCGAAGTGCAGACACTTATAAATGAAAGATTACAACCCGGCACGTATGAAGTAACGTTCGACGGCTCCGGTCTCAACAGCGGCGTGTACTTTTACAAGATGACAACCGGAAGTTACACGGAGACAAAGAAAATGATTTTACTTAAATAATTTGAAGGCAAAATTCTATAAAACAATTTCATATAACGTATTATTAAGGTGTCATTATTTGACACTTCAATAATACGTTATACCATTAAATGAAACGAAAAAATATTTAAATGTATTAATAGTCATTTTCTTCCCCCAAAAAACGATTGTCCCGCCGCGGCGGGTCAACAATAAAAAAATCTATGCTGTTTTCAGTCTAAACAAGATTAGCTCCTAATTAGTCCCGCCTTGCACTCTAATTAGTCTTAAAATTACCCCCGTATTTTTACTGTCAAATTTGACACAAACCCCCAGCCGTCCAAATCGATGTGCCATATCCTCCTCCATTAAATATTATAAAAATAAACATATTCTTAAATGCATTCCTGCAATTTAAGATTCACTTAAAATCCCCCGAAGAAGTAGTACATACCTTTAAAATCAGCGATAATCCGTTTTATCGGCGGAAATCTGCCTGCCTGCTGCAGGCAGGCGTTCTATGGTTTTCCAATATCGTAATATGTGTTAAGGTGCACTCAAAAATATATTTGCTTTATTGAAACAATTTCATAAATTTACTCTTAAGAACTATCTCTGTTTTTGAAATAATTAAAAACACGCTTATGAAAACAAAAACACTACTCTTTTCCTTATTGCTGCAATTGCTCCTTTCATATTATGTTTATCCGCAATGGGTTTTCTGGGAAGAAAATAATTCAGGTGTAACGGTTTCTCTGAATGCCGTTTCCAACCTGAACGGGCAGTATGCGTATGTATGCGGCGATAGCGGTACGGTACTGCTGACAAATTATTATGGGTATAACTGGTCGAAAGTAAGCTCAAACGATATACCGTCCAATGTTTCGCTTGGAACTATCTTTGCCTTTACGACGACAGCAGTATTAACGGCGGGCACTAATGACAGCGGCGCAGTTGTGTACATGACAACAACCTCCGGAACCAACTGGACAAGGGTCTTTACACAGGCAGGCACTGTCATCAATGGTATCTGGCTTTATAATACTTCCGAAGGAATCATGGTCGGCAATCCTGTTGGGGGCAGATGGTCAGTATGGAAAACAACAAATGGAGGTTACAACTGGGATTCAACGGGATGTTACCTAATGCAGAATAATAATGAAACAGGTTTTAAAAATTCATTCTACTATTCGTCGGGAAAGCTCTGGTTCGGTACTAACAATTCAAGAATTTATTATTCATCGAATAACGGTACAGCCTGGTCTGTTATCTCAACAGAGCCGATGCTGAACTCAATTTCTTTATGCTGGTTAAACGAGCAGTTAACATATGGCTATGCAACGGGCTCATCATTCTTAAAAACAACGAACGGCGGAATTAACTGGGTAGCAGACACTCTAATAATGGGCAGCGGTAACATTAACGGAGTTATATCAATGCCCTCTATTTATTCTAATCCGTGGTACATAAGAAACAGCGGAAATATATACTTTAAAAATGGTTTCCAGGGATGGACAATTCAGTACACAGCACCAGCAGGAATTTACAATCATGTTGGGCTTTCAAAATCACCGCAGTGGTATGGTCCCGGTTTGCTTTTCGCTGTAAGAAACAACGGCGGTATTTCACGCGCGAATGCATTTGTCGAAGGAGTAAAGCTAATCTCAGACAGGATTCCCGATGATTACAAACTCCATCAAAACTATCCGAACCCGTTTAACTCAACAACTCATTTCAAATTTGATACACGGCTCCTTCCGAATACATATTACGGAGAAGTAAGAGGCGGGAAAATTAAACTTACGATTTACAACGCACTCGGACAGGAAGTTGAAACGCTCATCGATAAAGTCCTTCAGCCCGCTGTTTACGAGGCAAACTGGAATGGCAGCAATTATTCCTCAGGCGTATATTTTTACAGATTCCTTGTTACGAACCCAAACGGCGGCGGTGTTGTTTACGATGCAGTTAAAAAAATGATAATGATGAAGTGAAATGGATAAATTATATTTTAAAAAAATTGATACGTAAAAATATCATAAAAATACAAAATCATGAATAATTCTTTAAACTTAAAAAATCGTAGAGTAACAATAATCGCAATTATATTTTTACTCCTGTTTACCGTCTCTTCTTATTCCCAGCCCGGGTGGTTTTCACAGCCTTTGCCCGTGAATGGCCAGGTGCAGGACCTGAAATTCTTTGATGCGAATACGGGGTTGATATTAATGAACGAACCTTTTAGAATTTATCGAACAACAAATGGTGGTTACCATTGGGATTCAACGATACAGAATCAATATATAACATTAATAGATGTTATTGATTCAACATCGGTATATGGTGTTGGTGCATTTGCAAATGGGAGTAAGCAAATAATTCGATCTTATGATAGGGGATTAACCTGGGATAGTATGGCTGTTACTGTTTTGGAGACAATTAACGGTCTCTCATTTGTAAACCGTGATACAGGTTGGGTAGGCGGCACAGCGGGCGGATTGCCATTTCTTTGGCAGACTACAAATGCAGGAGTCACATGGACGGTGCAATCAAATAATACTGGATTTGGAAAAGTGTTTTTCCTTAAGAATAAAGTGAATGGTGAGTATGTTGGGTGGTCGCAAAATTATGGTACACTTTGGAAAACGACAAATAGCGGCATTAACTGGATACAAAATACATCCGTTGGAGAATTACCAGATGCAATAGCTATGTTTTTCTCAGATCAATTTACAGGTTATATATCTAATAATACGAAATTAACAAAAACT
>JBAYUG010000075.1:0-16235 GCA_041675325.1 Kapaibacterium sp. (SeqCode) | reverse complement strand
TGGTGAGGGTGGAGATAGATATTTTGGCGGAGGAAAAGTCAGACGTATTATCTGGATATCAACAAATGGAGGTGTCAATTGGGGCTTTCAACAACCCGATACAAGTATTGCGAAATTTTTTATCGGAATAGACTTTGTGAATAAAGACACGGGCTGGAGCAGTGGAATCCGCACAAACGACGGAGGGGGTCCTGTCATATATCCCACGTATATTGACAGCAATTCAGCAATAATTCCGTCAGAATATGTGATGAAACAGAATTACCCGAATCCTTTCAATCCTTCTACAACGATAGAGTTCTCTCTGCCGAAGGATTCATACGTTAAGATAAAAATTACGGATATTTCGGGCAGGAATGTCTTCTGGGTTGTTTACGACATGCTCCTTTATTCGGGACTTCACAAATACAAGATAACAGACTTTGGACGTCTGAACCTTGCAAGCGGAGTATATTTTTACAACATGGAGGCACGGGATAAGAATACGGGCAAAACAAACTTTGTACAGTCGAGGAAAATGCTGTATGTGAAATAGTGCCAAATGTCACCAGATGAATACAGTTTTAATATACCAATAAAAGTATATTTTATTTAACTTCAAAATAAATATATAATATTATGAAAGTTTTATTTTTCCTTAAAAGCATAAAAGCAATAATAATATCAGTGATAATTTTGCTGATGTTTGCTATCTCTTCTTATTCTCAGACGGGTTGGTTTTCACAGCCTCTGCCTGTGAACGGACAGGTTAATGACCTTAAATTTTTTAATGCTAACACTGGATTGATTTCTATGAATCCGGCAATAACACTAAGAACAACAAATGGAGGGTATAACTGGACAATTATTTTACCAGGTCAATATGTAGGTAATTTTGAAATTATTGATACAAGTATAGTTTATGCAAATGGGATGAGTGCAAGTGGATATGGTATGCTATTAAGAACGTACGATCTTGGTATTTCGTGGGATAGTCTGCCATTAGCAGGTTCATGGACTGTAAACGGTATGTCATTCGTAAATAAAGACACCGGCTGGGTAGGAGGCACAGCGGGCGGATTGCCTTTTCTTTGGCGGACAACAAATGCTGGAATAACATGGACAGTTCAATCAGACGACACAGGATTTGGAAAAGTCTTCTTCCTGAAACAAAAAGTAAACGGGGAGTATGTTGGATGGTCTATGAATTATTCTGATCTATGGAAAACTACAAATTCAGGCGTAAATTGGACGAAAATTCAACAGTCATTTGGGATATCGGAAATGTATTTTCAGGATGAGTTTACAGGTTATGTTACATCTGTCAATATTGTGAAGAAAACTACTAATGGTGGATTGAATTGGTTATCTTATAGCTTACCAACAGGTAATTATTTATTTGGTAGAAGTATTGCGCGCTTAGTAGTCGTTAATAAAGACACTATTTATGGTGATAATGGTTATAGACTTTTTCCAAATAATACTCAGAGAGGTATAATATGGGTATCCACTAATGGAGGTGTTAACTGGGGATTTCAGCAGCCGGATACAAATATGCACAATGGGCAATATCATGGTTTAGATTTCGTAAATAAGGAAACAGGATGGAGTACAGGTTATTTAATGGACATTCGTACAAATGATGGAGGAGGACCAATTATCATAACAGGAATAAACAATCACATAACAACCAAACCCGAACTATTCATTCTTGAACAGAACTATCCAAATCCGTTTAATTCCTCAACACGTATAAACTTCTCTATATCAATGCCATCATATGTTTCTTTGACCATTTATGATATAACAGGAAAGGAGGTACTAAAGGTATATAACAACGAGTTTTTCACGGCGGGCAATTATTATGCGGGAATTGATATAGGGAAAATGGGTTTACCTTCAGGTATGTATATATATAAAATGAGTGTTTCGGACATAAAAAGCAATAATGTTTTTGAGCAGTCAAGAAAACTTGTTTATATAAAGTGATTAAAAATTTATTATTATCAGATGTTTTTAAACCAAACATTTTTTAAAACTTAAATAAATTTTATAATGAGAAAATTAAAATTTATACTGTCATTAATTACGGTAGTAATTATAGCATTCACGAGTTTATCACAGTTAAATTCTCAGAACAACCCTAATATGAAAAAAGGGTTTTATCTGGGACCAATGAGCCACTACTTTTTAAATGTTCTTGAAACAGGTTCCCACCATCAATGGTATCAGGATTTATCATACAACATGATGCAAAGCTATTGTGCTCATCTTGATACAATAGACTCTAATTATCAAAGCAATGGACAGAGAGACGGTGGTTTCTTTGAGAATACAAGCAATTACGTGCCGAAAATGAGGCAGGTGATAGAAAATTGGCATGATATAGCAAATGACAATTCGTTGATATTTGAAAGAGAAAAAATACTTCGCCCGGCATTTGGCCAGAGATTTACTTATCAGACAGATGGAATTGGAGGCTGGCATAATAAATTATTCCCCGCCTTTGGATATGACACATCTGAAACAGGTCACGACACTACTGAATCATGGATGGGTGAAACAGTATCTTGCCGCAGATGTGTCGTCGGCAGAGATACAGCCGGATTTATAGTGAAGGGACTGTATGAAAACTGCAGCCAGACAAACGACACCACAATAGTACCAGACGGAACAAATAGCAGCGGACACGATCGTTTGTATTCAGACATAAAACAACCGGAATATAATATGAGGTGGTTTATAAAGCCAAGAATGCGAATTGATTCTGTTTATGCAAAAACACATAGAACTGATACCGTCGTCACAGTTTATGTAAAAAACTTTAAAGGTAATATTATAGATTCAACTTCAATAATATGTAATAATTTTTTGACACTAGATGGTCAAGGTAATGCCTTTTACAGTGGCTTTTATATGGAAAGATTTCTAAATACAGAAATTCAAACAAATGATACTGCTAATTTCCTTTCCGTCCGTGCTGATTTACTCGCTGCAGGCAAAGGCGGAAATCCCGACTCACTCAGTAAAGTTGACTATCAGGTAAAATGGCTTGGCAAGGTTGATGTATGGCTTGACCATGTTAGAGTTGACGACTCCTGGGCGCATTATCTTTTTACGGATACTTATGAAAATGAAATATTACCTGGGAATCAAAATCCCTGGAAATTTCATTTACGAATCAAAGAAGAAGTAGATGCATTTGCAAACAAACCCGGACTCGGATACTTCTGGGTTGACGAAGTGCAATATCCAAATCTGGAATGCATAGGTGAAGTAAATAAGTTTGTAAAGCAATATTCAAATAATAAGATGTCATTGATATTTATTACAGATCCAAAAGCATTTATGGGATGGCCTGAGTTTAGAGCGGTTAATTCCTCAACCATAGTTGATGAGGCGAATTGGGATATCTGTATTAATAAAGCTATAGATTGCGGCGCTCTTAGCGATATAATGATAACACAGTGGTTTCCATTTTATTATACTTTAAGATATCCGAATGTATTGTCGGATATTAGTGATACATTACATATTTATGGCAAAGTAATGAAAGCAGATAATTACCATCAATATACACATATACCCGACGAAGGAATACAGCCTTCAATATCATGGTTTATTCGGCAGCAAAAATATTTTTATAAGAAAGCCAGAGAAAAAGGATTGATATACGGAGTGATAAATCAGATTAATAGCGACGAGAAAAACATTAAAGGAACAGGCTCTGATGAATGGGGAATAAGAGAGCCGACTAACGAAGAAATTTCCATGCTAATGCATACATCCATGGCATACGGGGCAAAAATCATGCTTGAATTCTCATACACGAGCGCACAGCAAACCGACACTTTTAAAAACGCTTATAACTGGGGACTAACATCTACTGACAGGGACAGTTTTACGCATAAAAGAGATTTCAATTACTACGGTCAGCGGAAATGGGATTTTGTTGCAAACTTAAACAGAAAGTTAAAGCAAATCGGTAACTTTATGTATCCGATGGGGAACACAAGCGAGCATTTGGTGCATGATTATACTTATACTGTTAATGATGTAACATATCCTTGTGATGACTGCGGCTCAGCAAATCATGATTACATACAAGATATAATAAGTTATGCTCCATACAACGACATATCAGAAATGTGTACAGGTTCAAATATGCAAGTCGGGCATAACGACTGTAGTGAACAAAGATATTGGGAACTTGGGTTTTTTAGTCCTAATCCAAGATCATCAAAACCTTTCGATAAGAGCAAATATCTTTATGCCGTAAACAAAAGAACATATCCGGTTAATGATACCAATGATTATGGAGACATAAGAGTATTAAAAATAATGTTTAAGCCGGCAAGCCTTACAGATTTCAATAATTGGGTTATTAAAGACGCGGCTACAAATTCAGTTATAACATACTTCAACAAATCATCGTCGGAAATTGTAAGCGCCGGAGAATTCCAACCAGGTGAAGGAAAACTTCTAAAAATAGCTCCAGTCATGCAGGAAGGGGGAACGTTCGTATGCGACGAGGAAGTAATTTCTTCAACATGTGTGTGCGACAGCACTGTTTTCAATAACGGCTATGACTTAAGGCTTTATCAGGGAACCACAATTAAGTTTAATCCGAAAGGTAAAATAGTATTTTCAGGAGGAAGCTTTTATTCAGGTATCTTACCTCAAAATTCATCTCCGCAACCGACAGAATTTATCGGTAACAACTGTTACTGGGAAGGTATATCATTTACCGGTGGAACGGATATACATATTTCAAATTCCGTATTCAAGAATATAGATTATAAATCTTCAGGCGACTCATTATTACCATCTCAAAACTGCGCACTCAGTATAATAAACTGCAATGATATTACAATAAACAGCAGTCAGTTTTATATGGATAACAAGGCAGGCTCAATCTATTATCAGTACAGCAGTTGCGAAAACCCATGGTGGGAAAATGCTTATATAGGCGGGAATACTTTTACAATAAGTCAATCTAACATTAACAGCCCGCTTGTAACTTCATTCAGCTCTCTTTCTGCAATTGAAACTCCAATAAGACTTGAGGATAACTATTTTAACAACACCTCGGGAACCTCAGCAATTGCAACGGCAGTTAACGGAGTCTGCGGAGGAACTATTAAAAATAATAATTTCAATAACTTCTCGGACGGCGTTATAGCAACAAACTCAAGTATCGATTTGTATTATAACCGGTTTTACTCGGACATAGCCGGTGCAAAATCAATTCAAGGATTTTCAGAAAGCAATTTAAATATGAGTCCAAACGATGAATATTACTTAGGAGGATACAACAGAATCAATACCATGAACGACGAAAGCATAAACATATATGTTGATAATTCGTATGTATTTCTTGAAAACGGCGAGAATACATTTGATATATCCGAATACAGCGGCAACGGTGAAAAGACATACCACGTATTCGGTACCTTCCCTTCTATAAACGAACAGCAATATCCGGCAGCTTACAATTGTTTTAGAATTGATAACGTAGATGCAGAGGCATTCGTTGATGTAAATGTAAACGGAACACCAATAGAATTTAATTTTTACCCCTATAGCTGCAATGCCATGCTTTCGGAAGATTATGATGTAGTCTCCATAGAAGGAATTGTAAATGACACAATAGCCGTAAAAAACACCGGCCAGGGAGGAAGCGAAAAAGGTAATGGCGGAAATGGGAATGAATTGCAGGTTTCTCGCTGTAAAACGCTCTCGGATTCAATCAATATAAGCATAAGAAAGAGGCAATACACCGTAACAGAGCAAAAATGCATAGAACTATTAAATTTGTTTCCCGATAGCACCGCAAGCATTGATGCATTGAATAAACTCTACCTCTCTTCATTGCTGCAGGACAGCGCCGGAAGTAAAATGACTTTATTGAAAACATTTTATGAGACAATAATTCTTAACAATCAGGGGAAAGAAAAACTCATTAACAGATGTTTCTACCTTATTCAAAAATGCAAGGTGTCATTAAAGCAATACACATCTGCACTTGAAGGGTTTAGCCTTATCATACAACAAAACCCCTATACATATGAGGGTCTTGTTGCCTCCTGGGACTTTGCAGCCACTCATATTCTGGATAGTATAGGAGGGAGCAGCGGAGGTTTAACCGGCAAAATAGATGAAAAGCAGTTAACTGCATTCGATATCACAGACAGATACGATTCAACAAAATTCACTAAAAAGCAAAGAATCGAAATATCAAAATCCGTTAATGATATCCTCGAAAGCAAGAGAATAACCCAAACAGAAAAAATAGAAACACTTCAAAAGAAATCAAACGAAGGTAACAGGGAGGCGGCAAAAGAACTTCATACAATAAAACGATTGAGCGAGACAGTGAAAACCAAGAAACCCGGAAATAACTCAGAACTGCAGGGCATAATACAATCAGACATTAAGAAAGTATTCAGCAGAGCGGATAATAATCCGACTGAATCAGTAAGTCTTATACCCCAGACGTATCAGTTGTATCAGAACTACCCAAACCCGTTTAACCCAATGACGAAGATAGCCTTCGACCTTCCGAAAGATGCAAAGGTTAAACTTGTTATCTACGACATACTCGGAAGAGAAATGAAGACTCTCGTTAACAACGAATTCCGTTCAGCAGGAAAATACATTACCGAGTTTAACGGTTCAAACATGGCAAGCGGAATATACTTTGCAAGAATACTTGCAAACGAAGGTAAAGACTTTATGGCAGTTAAGAAGATGGTTCTTCTCAAGTGACAACAATAAAACAAGCCTCTTTCAAATTTTTGAAAGAGGCTTTTGTAAATTTGTTTAAATAGCTTAACCGCCCTTTGACGGAATCCTCGAAATTATCCATTCAAGGAAAGAGCTTTGATTACGTGTCTGTATCCAGAGCGTCCCTGTTCCGTTAAACTCAGCAACAAGTCCCTCACCGCTGAAGAGCGTTGATTTCAGTCCGCCGACTTTCTTTATGTTGAAAGTTAGTCCGTCTGTGAAAGCAACGATGTGTCCCGTATCAACTATGAACCTGTCGTTCACCATCTGCTTTTCAAAGATAGCGCCGAATGAATTAACGAATAAATCTCCCGTTCCGTTTGCCTTAAGCATTATAAGCCCGGGTCCGCCGAAAAATCCTTTTGCGCCCGCCCAGCTTGTATCGAGGTTTACCGTTGCCGCAGAGCAGACAAAGCATCCAGATTGTATATACATGTTTTGTCCGGTAAGGTTAAAGTGTTTTATATCGCCCGGGAATGGAGCTGTAAATCCGATTTCTCCCGCACCCTGCTTTGCAATAAACCTGTTTGTGAAAAATGACTCACCTCCAAGAACAGATTTTTTCAGCGCTCCGAATAATCCGCCTTTGGCTGTTGTTTCTATATCCACGTTCCAGCTTTTGAAAACCATTGCGCCTGCTTCTGCCTGTACCTCTTCGTTTTCCGCGAGGTTTATGTGTACCAGCGCTTCCGATGGCTGAAATAAAATTTTGTGATGCATAATTACTCCTTAATTTAGTTTCTAAAATATAGAAAATTCCTCTTTATTTCTAATCAATAAAACGATTTAGAAATTTCACCACTGAGAACACCGAGTTCACGGCGTAGCAAAAGCTATAAACAAAAGAAAAGATTTTAACACTGAGAACACCGAGAAAATCACGGAGGGCACAGAGAAAAGACTAATTTAATGTTAAAAGCAAAAGATTTAAACGCAGAGTTCGTCCGCCCAACGAAATGGCGGATCTGCGACTCGAAGGCAAAGGTCGCAAAGAAAACAAAAGAATTATTTTATTTGTTAAAGTAGTAAAATATAGAGTGTTTTTATTTTGCAAAAAGTTTGTTTTTATTACAACATTTTTACGGATAGTAGCACTAAGAAGAACAAGAGCTGCAAACGTTCTTCTCTGCGTGTCGAAGATCCGCCGCGGCGGACGGTTAAAGTTTTTTGCAATAATTATCATCTGTTTTCATCAGTGAGAATCATAACCAATCTGTTCTTTCTGTGTGCGCTCTTTGAAATAATTAAACGTTCTTCTTTGTGTGCTCTGTGCCCATCTCTGTGCGCCTCTGTGGTAAAGTTTTTCTTTGTTTGTTGATCTTGTTGCGTCATGTGCTCAATAGAAAAATACTCTTACCCCTCCTCGCTCTTCAACCGCTTTTCTGCCTTCTCGAATTCTTCAAGGTCTATATCATCTTCATCCGTTTCTTCTTCCTCCCAGTTATACTTTTCGGGCAGAGGGTCGCTGTTCCGGAATATAAGCGCTGCAAGCAGCCCCACGACCGCACCTGAAAGATGCGCCTCAAATGAAATCTTCGGGTCGGTCGGAAGTATTCCCCACACTAGCCCCCCGTACATAAACGTTACTACTAACGATAGGCCGATAGACTTGCTGTCATGACGGAATAGTCCGACAAAGAATAAGAAAGTAACAAGTCCGTAAACAATACCGCTTGCACCTATATGGTACGCCTCCCTGCCGAATATCCAGACGAGAACGTTTGAGAAAATATAAACAGTAAAGAAAACCCTGAACGAAGAATTTGTGTATGCATAGAACAGAAACATCATCAGAACAATCAGCGTAAACGTGTTAGAAGCAAGATGCGAGAAATCCGAATGTATTAGCGGTGCTGTAATAATACCGATTAATCCCTTTACCTCACGCGGCAGCACGCCAAGAAAGCTAAGGTCTGTTTTTGTAAACGTCTCAAACAGCTTAATAATCCAAAGCAGCGAAATAAAAGAAAGTGTAATGAAAAGACTTATGCGAAACTTAGGCTTTGCCCTTTCTTCTTTTATTCCATCCGAACCCGTTTGTTCAAATAATTCTGTCAAGAAAGATAATTCTTTTAATCTTTATTTTGTTGTGATAAAATACGAATTTCTCAATATTTTACAAATGAATAAAAATTTCGAGAGAGTACGGAAAGCAATAGCTTCCGCGGATAAAATTGTTATTACAACTCATCTTCTTCCCGACGGCGATGCAATAGGGAGCGAGTTTGCACTTTACTATTACCTTGCCCAAAAAGGAAAGAAGGCGGAAATTATTAACCACAATGAAACCCCTGACCATCTTGAATTTCTTGATGAACAAAAGATTATCAAAAGATTCAGGGATAACGCGGAGACAAACACGAAAATTATAAATGAAGCAGATATAATTTTTGTGGTTGATACGAATGAATACTCGAGAATTAAGAGTATGTCAGATGCTGTGAAGAACTCACCCGCTAAGAAAATATGCATAGACCATCATCAGGGAATTATCCCTGAAGATTATTATGCATATATTTCAGATACGGATTCTCCCGCGACATCACAGATACTTTATGATTTTATCAGCGACGATAACAATGATTACATTGACAAGAAAATTGCAGACAACCTTTATGCGGGAATAATGACAGATACAGGCTCTTTCAGGTATCCCAGAACAACGGAAAAAACATTTTTGATATGTGCCGACCTTATAAGAAAAGGCACTGACCCCGTTATGATGTACGACCACATATACAACAATATCCCATCTGACAAGGTCAAGCTCCTTTCAAGATTTATAGACAGTCTCACATTCCACCACCACGGAACGCTTTGTATCGGTATGATTACACAGAAAGACTTTGAAGAGTATCATTCTACCGTAAAGGATGTTGAAGGATTTTCGGGATTCCTTATGACGATGAAAAACATAAAGGCAGGATTCCTTATAGTCGAACTTCCCGATAGCTGCAAAATATCATTCCGTTCAAAAGGAAACATCAAAATTAATGAGTTTGCAAAGAAGTTTAACGGCGGAGGTCACACGAATGCATCAGGTGCAACTGTCGAAAACACAGACCCTTATGCACTGAAAGAAAGACTGCTGGCAGAATACGAAACATTCTTATCAAAACATGACAAGAAAAGATAAATACTTTCTTGCAGCTTTATTATTAATCTACACACTTTATCGCATAGCAGTTCTGCTTAAACCCTTCCCGGAAATTAATGGGTATGCTATTCCCGATGACGCATATCTTTCGCTCGATATAGCACGCAACTTTGCTAACGGTAAGTGGTTCTTCTACGGAGACGGAACAACAAGCGGGTTTCAGCCGCTGTATGTGTTTCTGATGGCCCCCGTCTTTCTGATATTTAAGAACGACCTTAACACGCCTGTTTATGTATCGATAATTATTCAGAACATATTCGGTTACGGCATCATATATTTTATGTACAAGTTAATGCGGAATGTTTTTGAGGACGATTACTCTTCCTTCCTTTCTGTTCTACTTTTTATTCTTCTGCCTGTCTCTATCATTAACATCGGCAACGGACTTGAAACATCTATTTCCTTCTTCTTCTTCGTGCTGATCTTTTATTATCTTTACAAATTTCAGAAAGAGGAGTTTGATAAAATCACGTTCAGGCAGTTATTTATTCTTGGTGTGCTGGTCGGAATAGCTATGCTCGCAAGGATAGACAATATCATGATAATATCCGGAGTAATTCTATGGCTTATAATGAGAGGCAAGCGGACTAAGTTTATAAAACAGGTGTTGTATTTTCTCGCGGGTTCGGCTGTAATGTATCTGCCGTACATGATACTTCTATATTCTTTCACGGGCGATTTCTTTCCCGTGAGCGGAAAGGCAGTACATCATATCGGACAGGATATGGTTGAAAATTATGCTGTCGGAAATTCAAACCTGTTTGAACTGATAAGGCTTTCACTCCAGAATATTTACATGAACTATTCAGTTGTGATAATATTTGTACTTGTGGGTACACTTGTTTACCGCATCAAATCGTTTGCCTGTCCGTGGTTCAGCCAAAGCTTAAAACAGCACGCACCGCTGGTCTTTACATCCCTTCTCTTGTTCTTTGCCTATACATTTTATTTAAATGCATACTGGTTTTATTCAAGATACTTCTTTCCTTTAAGCTTGTTCTTCGCAGTAATTACAGCGTTTATTATAAATCTGCTTATACACAGTTTTTCAACACAGGGCGGAAAGAGAAGTGTTGCAATAGTTCTTGCGGTTTTATTTATAGCGCCTAACCTAACCAGGTCAGGGTTCAAAGATTTCTTTCTTGCGGAATATAAAAAGCAGGGCTATGAAAAAATCGGTGAATGGGTTAACCACAAATTTCCTTCTGGTACCGTAATAGGATGTGTTCAGACGGGGGCTATTGGATATTTTTCTGACGATAAGACCGTCATTAATCTGGACGGTGTCGTTAACAAAGAGGCATACGACGCAATACAAAAGGAAGAGTTGATGAATTACATAAGAAGCAAGAAGATAGAATATTTTATAGACTGGGATATTAACTACGAGTTTGTTATGAGAAATTCAAATGGATTTCGTGAAACAGACATGCAGATTATAGAATCTGCTGACGGCTTAAAGACATGGGGCTATACCTGGTATGTTTACAAAGTTAAATATTAAGAACTAATTAGATTTTTTCTGACTACATTTAGAATTATCTTTATTTATTAAACATACAATGCTCGAACAAATAACAGATAAAAGATATAAAGAGGCAGCATCCATTGCCGAAGATTTAAGCGATTATTCAGCGGAGACAATCATCACAAGCAGACTGCCGGATTTTACAAAGTCGTTTATTATAAATGACAGCAGTATTCCAAAATCTAAAAACGAACTGCTTAAAATCATAGATAAATCCGTAAAGTTAAACCTGAATTACTGCATCAGGCCCAAATGGACCATGCTCAGCTACATATACGTAAACCAGGATTCAAAAAGCAGACAGGAAATACTCACGAAAGCTGAGATCTTCACCTTTTATAGTTTTTATACGGAGCCCGTAAAAGACCTGTGCAATGACGATTCGTATGTATCCATTCCCCGCGCTATTGTTGAAGACCTTATTGACGAAATTAATACGAGCATTCACGAAAAGCTTACAACAGAAACAACCGGACTTAAGATAAAGAACTTTTTTCTGCAGTTGTACAAGTTTAAGTACGGAGACAATACGGAAATAAGTCTTGACATGTCCGTCCCCTTTTCGTTCATCAGGCTGTTCCTTGAAGACAAAGGTTTCACAGACATTGTTAAGATGTTTAAAGATGCAGGAATTACGGACGATAATGACGAACTTGAACTTAAAACAGTAATTAAAATTATAACGGGCAAGGTAAGAGAAACCAGACTCAGCCCGGAGGGAAAAAACTCTCCGCCAAAAAACATTCATAACGAAATTAAAACAGACGATACAATTATATACAAAGAAAACAACGAAGCCATAACAGAAGAGAAGGCAGAATCAAATCATACCAAGAAAAATAATTTTGAGGAAGCGGCAACTACCGGGGTAATAGAAGAGCACGGCATTGCAGACGAATTCGAAGAGAAAGAAAAAGATAATGAAGACCACATAAAATTCCGTTTCAAGGAAGATGAATTAAAGAGCATTGCAAAGAAAGTGTTCAAAGGAAGCAGATATACAATGCAGGACGCACTTCTTGAAATTGAAAAGCTGCGGAACTGGCGTGATGCAACAGAATACCTGAAAGGAATTTTTATTACAAACAAAGTTAATATAGGCGACAAAACAGTAATACTTTTTGTGGATGTATTAAACGATTACTTTGAAAAGAGATAAAACATGTTCATAGATTATACAAAGATCTTTATAAAATCGGGGGACGGCGGAAACGGGTGCATAAGTTTTAGGAGAGAAAAGTACGTTCCTAAAGGCGGACCCAACGGCGGTGACGGCGGAAACGGCGGACACATAGTGTTCCGGGCATCGGCACAGCTTAATACCCTTGTTGATTTTACTTATAAAAGACACCACAAGGCGGGAAGAGGCGTCCACGGACTCGGCGGTGACAAGAACGGCAGGAACGGTAAAGATGAGTTAATACTCGTGCCCTGCGGCAGCGTGATTAAAAACTTTGAGACCGGCGAGATAGTTGAAGAGATGCTATACGACGGAGAAGAGAAAGTATTATTAAAAGGCGGAAGAGGTGGAAAAGGAAATACACACTTTAAAACTTCGACAAATCGTACCCCGCGCTATGCTGAAAGAGGAAAGCCCGGCGAAGAGATGATGATAATAATTGAGCTAAAGCTTATTGCCGATATAGGTCTTGTGGGATTTCCGAATGCGGGTAAGTCAACACTCATATCAAAAATATCATCTGCAAAACCAAAGATTGCCGACTATCCGTTTACGACACTAAAACCAAATCTTGGAATTGTAAAGATGCATGAGTACGACTCTTTTGTTGTTGCGGATATTCCCGGAATAATAGAAGGAGCATCATCCGGAAAAGGGCTTGGAATCCAGTTTCTGAAACACATTGAAAGAACAAGAGTTTTGTTATTCATGATAGATACAACAAACCTTTCACCCGACGGAAAAAATTTACTTAAAGAATATAAGATACTTCTTAAAGAACTTGAAAAATACGAAGCCAACCTTCTTGACAAACCGAGGATAGTATGCTTTACAAAAATTGACGCTATCAGCGATGAGCTTAAGAAAAAGCTAAAGAGTGCAAGGACTGCGGGTATTGACAAGATACAAATATCATCGGTAACAGGCGAGAACCTACAGGAGCTAAAAGACTTACTCTGGAAGAAACTTAAAACACTGGACAAATGAAGAAGAAGCCGTTAATATTAATATCAAACGATGATGGTATAGATGCCGACGGAATAAAAGCTCTTACGAAAGAAATTAGAAAGTTTGCAGAGGTGTTTGTCGTAGCGCCGCATACACAGCAGAGCGCAGTCGGGCATTCAATTACAATGGCAGACCCGATTAGAGTGAAGAAGACACTTATGTTCAGAGATTTTTACGGATATGCGGTTACGGGCACCCCCGCTGATTCAGTAAAGATAGGTGTTCACACACTTTTAAAGAATCGCAAGATTGATTTGCTTATATCCGGAATAAACCAGGGAGCAAACACTGCTATTAATATTATTTATTCGGGAACTGTCTCGGCAGCAACCGAAGGAACAATACTAGGAATACCTTCAATTGCTATGTCTCTTACAAGTTACACCTATCCCGATTTTTCTGTTGCCGTAAAGTACGCCGCCAAACTTGCAAAGATTGTAATAAAAAACGGTTTGCCGAAAGGCACGCTTCTTAATGTAAATGTACCCGCTATAAAGAAAGTTAAAGGCGCATTGCTGACCAAACAGGGCAAATCATCATGGAACGATACGTATGAAATACGGCAAGACCCCGCTAAAAGGCAGTATTACTGGCTTACGGGCAGCATGCATAAAACAGATAATTCCCGTGAATATGACGTAAAAGCAGTTGACGACGGTTACATATCGGTTACACCCATACATTACGATTTAACCGATTATCTCTTTCACGAGAAAATGAAAAGGTGGAAGCTGTAGAGTCCGGTATCATTCAGCTATTTTCTTTAGCATACCGTTGAATATAAATCCGTGAAACAGAAAAACACTGTACCAGTAGGCCCTGCCAAGAAGTCCGAGCGGTCGGAATGTTGCAGTCTGCACAACATAATCCCCCTCAATTTTGAACTCAAGCCACGCTTCCCCGGGAAGCTTCATTTCTGCATAAAGCAGTAATCGTTTATCTTCGCGGCTTGCAAGAAGCACCTTCCAGAAGTCGAGAGTCTCTCCTGTGTAAATATTTTCAGAATCTTTTCTTCCTCTGCGAAGTCCGGGACCTCCTGCGAGCTTATCAAGAAATCCTCTTATTTCCCAAAGCCAGTCACCCGTGTACCAGCCGTTCTCACCGCCGATACAGAATATTTTCTGAACAGACCGGTCAAGATTATTGTACTTAAGCTTTGTAATGTCTGTAAAACATCCGTTAGTCGGAACATTTATATAATGTGATACACCCTTGTCGAGAGAATTGGTCGAAAGAGAGTCTGTCCAGCTCGATGCAACTTCGTGATGCTCTATCCTGTCAAATGCCATACGGATTGCGGTTTCGTAATCAATAAGGTTTATGCCAAGAAGCTGTTGAAGATTGTTTTCCTTGCATATTACTTCGACCTTCATGCTTTTGACAAGGTTTACGGCAAGCGAATAAGTGACAGAGGTTACAAAGTAAAGCCAGTATGAAGAAAGACGCGGAGTCATCACAGGCACCACAAAAATCTTACGCTTCAGATTTCTTACCTTTGCAAATATCAAAAGCATCTCCTTGTAAGTTAAAATATCCTTTCCACCTATATCATAACTATGATTATAGGTTTGCTCGTTTCCAAAAACCCCGCAAAGGTATTCTACAACATTGCGAATGGCAATCGGTTGCGTGCGTGTATTAAGCCATCTCGGAGTTATCATAACAGGAAGCTTTTCCACAAGGTCGCGTATAATCTCAAACGAAGCACTGCCCGAACCGACTATAATTCCTGCGCGTAGAGTTGTTAGTGCATAAGACCTCGAAGAAAGAATTCTTTCAACGTTCATTCTTGAGCTGAGATGCTTTGAAAGTTTTTCGTCGTTTACAATCCCGCTCAAATAAATAACCTGCTTTGCACTCGTACTGCTTATTGCCGTTTTGAAGTTTTCCGCAGATTCTGCCTCAAGCGTTTCGAAATCACCCTGTGATACGGACATAGAATGTATAAGATAATAAGCAGCATCTATATCCGAAGGAATTGCCTCAAGCGTTTCCGGTTTAAGAAAGTTCGCCTCTATAACTTTTAAATTGCCGGAATCGTTTGCATACTTATCTGCGTTAAACCTAAGTTTATCCCTGACACAGCAGTAAACCTCGTGTCCTTCGTTTAGCAGCATGGGCAGAAGCCTTTGCCCTATGTATCCCGTTGCACCTGTAAGTAATATTTTCATGGTTTATCTGAGTGATGAAATTCCGCCGTCAACATGAAAAACCTGTAACGTAATCCATATTGTATGCTATTAAAACGTATTGCAAAGATTTAAAATTCAGTTTCCCTGTCAGCAGGCTTAATCTTAATAAGTTTCTTGAATTAAATTAACAAAGGTATTATCTTAATCATAATTAAATTAATTTCAAGGCCATGAAAAAAATCTCTATAGAAATAAAATGGGCTCTCATCTTTGCAGCAATGACGCTCGTCTGGCTGGTTCTGGAAAAGCTCGCAGGGTTCCATTCTGCCAACATTGACAAACATCACATAGTCACAAACTTTATTGCAATACCGGCAATAACAGTGTATGTGTTTGCTTTCCTTGATAAAAGAAAGAAATATTACGGCGGCTCAATGACGTATCTGCAGGGGTTTCTGTGCGGTG
>JBAYUG010000074.1:0-16405 GCA_041675325.1 Kapaibacterium sp. (SeqCode) | reverse complement strand
TCTATGGAAAAATGGAACTGCTTATGATCCAAATTATAAAATGGCATAGAAGTAAAATAATATATTGCAAAACATACGGTATGTTTTGAGTTGACTTTTAACACAGTATCTTAGTGGTGAAAATCTAAGGTAAAGTTTTTTCTCTTAAAATAATAAAATCAAAATCCTATATTTATATTATGGAAACTATAATCATCATTGCACTGCTCGTTTTACTAATAGTCTTATACCTTGTCTTTCAGATGAACCAAAGCAAGGAACTCCGCGCAAACAGAGAAGAGCTCCTGAATGCAACCAAAGAGAACAGGGCTGAGCTCAGCACGGCACTAAAAGAAATCAATCAGACGCTCGAAACAAAAATCGACGCACTCATAACAAAGATTGACGACAACAATAAATACAACCGTGAATCTATTACTGCGTCTTTAAAAGATTTTCAGCTCACTTTTGAAAAGAATGTTGAATCGTTCAATAGTCTTCAGAAAGAAAAGTTTTCACAGATTGAAATTAATCAGACAAAACTCATCGAAAGCACCGAAAAGAAGCTCGAGCAAATGCGTGAAACCGTTGATGAAAAGCTTCAGAAGACACTTAACGAAAGACTTAACCTTTCATTTGAAACAGTCGGCAGCCAGCTGAAAGCAGTACAGGAAGGACTCGGCGAAATGAAGAACCTTGCACAGGATGTCGGCGGACTCAAAAAAGTTTTAAGCAACGTGAAAACACGCGGCAATCTCGGCGAGGTTCAGCTTGAAATGCTTCTCGAGCAAATACTCGCTCCCGATCAGTTTGAGAAAAACGTGAAGACAAAGCAGGGGAGCAGCGATTCAGTTGAATTTGCCATAAAGCTTCCCGGACGCGATGAGCTTGAAGGTTCTGTTTATCTGCCGATTGATGCAAAGTTTCCGAAAGATTCCTATGAACATCTTCTCGAAGCTTTCGAAACAGCGGACGCAAAACAGATTGAAACAGCTTCAAAGAATTTTGATAATGCGATAAAGTCGATGGCTAAAGATATAAGCGAAAAATATATCGACCCTCCGAACACAACTGATTTCGGAATAATGTTCCTTCCCTTTGAAAGCATATATGCGGAGGTAGTTCGCAAGTCGGTACTGCTTGAAGAGCTTCAGCGCAAGCATAAAATAATAGTAACAGGACCAACAACACTGGCGGCAATACTCAACAGTCTTCAGATGGGATTCAAAACTCTCGCCATACAAAAACGCAGCAGTGAAGTCTGGAAAGTACTCGGCTCCGTTAAGAAAGAGTTTGAAACATTCGGAGGAATGCTCGAAAAAGCACAAAGAAATTTTGTAACAGGACTCAATCAGCTTGACGAAGTAGTGGGTAAACGCACGAAAGCAATTCAGCGCAAGCTCAACGACGTTGAATCCTTAAGTCAAAATGATACCTCTAATATATTACCCGAACCAAAAGACGACGATTAAGATAGTTGATCCGCCCAATCCGCCCAATGAGACGGCGGATCTTCGACAAGACGGCGGACGTCCTCCCAATAAGATGGCGGATCTTCGACAAAGAGCGCGTAGTTTATAGTTTATAGTTGATCCGCCCAATCCGCCCAATGAGACGGCGGATCTTCGACAAGACGGCGAACGTTCTCCACGGCGAATCTTCGACAAAGAGCGCGTAGTTTATAGTTTATAGTTCTTTCTTTTTTCTTGTCATCCCCGCGTGTTTTAGGCGGCCTGCCTGCTGCAGGCAGGGGATCTCATCACTAAGTGTAACTTAAGTCGGAGATGCGACTTGTCGTACTTCCAGCTTGAGGTGAAAATTTAATTGCCGTTGACTTTAGTCAACGGATGAAGAATAAAACATAAATATCGGCTTTAGCCAAATTACAATATTTTATTGGGCTAAAGCCCTTTTTATATCTATTACTTTTTCCTATCCGTCACCTGAAGGTGACGGCAATTAAACAATTCTGTTAGTGTAACTCAAGCTTCCAGCTTGAGGATAGAAACCCCGAAGGGGTTTAACATGAATAACCCCCGGCGAAGCCGGGGGCGCTTACGACTAAAACCACAACCCCGAAGCGGGTTGAACAACCATCAACTATCAACCATCAACTAACAACTATCAACTAATTATCATACTCAATCTGCTCTTATGTTGTGCCAATCTCTTTCTCTTTTTGTCTCTTAGCTCTCATCTGTGCAAATCATCCTCTTTCAGCACTTATCAGTGTGCAAGCTCTTAACCCTATTTAGAGCGCAAGGTGAGCGCAAGGTAAGCCCATCTGAACCCTAACCAGAAATTTCCAAAAATGTTGTGATTAATAGTAGGAGGGCATGTAGAGCAGTAAGAGCAGTAAGAGCAGGCAGAGCAGGCAGAGCAGTAAGAACGGCAAGAGCAGTAAGAAAATCTTAAGAACAAGTCCAGTATAATTCTTTTTATGCATCATTCTACTATTATATGCAAACAAAAACCAAAATTTTGCCATGAAATAATTGAGAAAATATTTTGCATGACCACTTTATACGCGAAAACACTTTAAAATCAAAGGGGTAAAAATTTTTGCATAAGAAATGACGGCACAATTTCCAAAAAGAATTGCATATATAATAAAAGAGGGGGTAATTAAAGAGCTGTTAACTACGCGCTCTTTGTCGAAGATCCGCCATCTTATTGGGAGGACGTCCGCCATCTTGTCGAAGATCCGCCGTCTCGTTGGGCGGATTGGGCGGATCAACTATATAGTTGACTATTTTGTATTTTAAGGATAAATACCCCATTATATAGTTGACATTTGAAACTATAATCTATATTTTTACGTTAAATCTCATGAAACCAAAAGAAACAGTTGAATATTATTTAAATGACCTATTTGCAAAAATAGATATATTTGATATTGTTATTGAGGGGCGAAATGAATTTCATGAACTTCAAAAAGAACTAGAGTTGACACAAAGTGAATGCAAGAAATACATAAGAGCCCTAACATATAAAGATTACTTAAAAGGACCGACGATGGATACGATTAACAAAGGAGAGTATTGGGAATTTGGAAAAAAGATAAAAAGTGCGGATGTTTACATTAAAATAAACAAAGGCAAAGCAAGGAAATCGGCAATATGTATATCATTCCATAAAGCAAATTTTAAAATGACTTTCCCGTTAATTAATAAATAAATTTTAATGAAGAAAATAATAGATTCACCATACGCAAATGGAAAAGCGGAATTAATGCATGAAACTTCAAATGAGACATTCAGAAAGGAAGTTTTCAAAGTCCGTAAGTATTTTTACAAATGCAAAAAGACAGGAAAAGAATTTACTACGAGCGAGGCGGGTGATTTAAATATCATTCAGATATTTAATATGTACAGGGAAAGAAAGAAAATTTTATTTCCGGAGCAGATAATAGAAATGCGTGAGCGGTATGGACTTTCAGCGGCAAAGATGTCGGTGGTTCTTGGTTTTGGGGCAAACACATACAGTAACTATGAAAAAGGAGAAATACCAAATGATTCAAATTCAACATTATTGAATCAGGCATATAAGCCAAAGGGGTTTTTATCAATCATTAAAGAAAAGGAGGATTTATTCTCCGAAAAACAGATTCAAACATTATGCAATAGAATTGAAGAAATAATTATTCAACGAAAAAGTTTCTGTTTAAGAGATTATTTGTTTTCGGACAACACAAAGCCGACGGAGTTTACCGGATATAAAATGCCAAACTTTGAAAAGATAGAAAATGCAGTAATCTATTTTCTGCAAAATCCATATACGTACATAACGAGATTAAATAAATTATTATTCTACAGTGATTTCTTGAGTTTTAGTGAAACAGGATACTCCATAACAGGATTACGTTATGCCGCAATAGACAACGGACCAGTCCCAAATAATTATAATTTATTATACAGTATTTTGGAAAAAGAAGGAGCGGTAAACTGTGATAATGTGGTAATGAAGGATTATGAATTTTCCAAGTATGAACCATTAAAGAAATTCGATAAAGAAATTTTTGAAAGCGAAGAAATAGAAATATTTAAAAGAGTTTTAAGAAATTTTAAATTCGAGAAGACGTCAAATATAATTAATTTAAGTCACGAAGAAGAGGGCTGGAAAAAGAATATTAAGACAAAAGGACTGATAAGTTACAAAGAGTATGGTTTTGAATTGAAAGCATTTTAATAAAACAAACATCCCCTAATGTCTTTTTATTTTCTTATCCCCTCATATGCTTTCTTTGTCGAAGAGAAGTTTATCCCGATTTTCTTTATCAAGCACACAACAAAAAGAACCCGCAAAGCGGGTTCAACATGAATAACCCCCGACGATGTCGGGGGACCCGAACCTAATAAAACCAACCCTGAAACGGGTTGAACAACTATCAACCAACAACCATCAACTACGCGCTCTTTGCGTCCGCCGTCTTGTTGGGCGGATCATCTACCCCCATCCCTTAAAAGGATACATAGACAGGTACGAATTATAATACCTCAAATCCCCTGTAACCTCTTTATCAATCCACTCAGGAACATCAAACAACTCATCCTCACTTTTCAATTCAATCTCAGCAAGAATAAGCCCTTGATTACCCCCCTCAAAAACATCCACCTCCCAAAGCTTCCCCCCGTAAAAAACCTTATACCTCTTCTTTACCACCTCCGAACCACAAAGCTTATCAAGCATCTCCTCCGCATCCTTCAAAGGAATCTCATATTCAAACTCATCTCTTGAAATCCCCTCAGCAGCGCCCTTTATCGTCAGGAAACCCGCATTGCCGGCAATTCTTACCCTCACTGTTTTTCCGGGCTCTGCAAGAATATAACCCTGCCTGTAAAAAACACCCGCAGGCTTCTCTGCACTTTCCCATAACTTTGGATTCACTAAAAACTTTCTTTCAATTTCTTTTCCCATTTTATCCTTCACTTATACTACAAATATACAACATTTTTAAACTAAAAAATTATCATCAAATGATAATTATTGCATTCACAAAATTACGATAAAAAGCACACAATAAATAGAACCCCGAAGGGGTTAAAGATGAATAACCCCCTGCGAAGCCGGGGGACCCGAACCAAATAAAATCAACCCTGAAAGGGGTTGAACAACAAATTTCTTTTTTTCTTATTTATCTCGCTGCTAGACTCTTATTTGCCAATACATATGCACTTTCACCTTTAACATAACTTTCTTCAATATTGAATCCAGCATTTACACAAATATTTTCTAATGATGATTTATCTATCAGCCCGTAAAATGTTGATGTTTTTTCTCCTTTTATTAGCCAACCGTCTAAATATTTCTCTGCTTTAGGGTTATCTTTAAAAGAGTTGAAATATGAATTTTTAAATTGATTAAATATAAATAATTTCCCATTCCTTTTTAATACCTCAAACGAATTCTCTAAAATTGTTGACCTTGATTTAAAATTGGGAATAGCAGATAATACATTTGAACAAAATACAACATCATATTTTATTTTTTTCCATTTTAAATCTTCCAGTGAAAATAAATCAACATTATGAAGATATTTTTTATTGTATTCTTTTAATAATAATTTGTCATTTCTAAATTTATGTACCTTTTCTAATTGTTCTTTTGAATCAATAGCAATAACTTTACCAACTATTTCAGATAATGGAGCAGTATAACGAAATAAACCACATCCATAATCTAATACACATAATTCTTTATTCAATTTAGATATCCAATCCAAAACAAATTTACCCTGTTGACTAGTAGATCTAGCAGCTTTCTCACTTTTTACTATCGTAGATTTAATTTTATAATGCATTAAAATCACTCCTTATCTTTTTTAAATTATCCTTATTGGAACATATAATGTCAATTTGATCTTGCGCATATTTTGGAAATATTCTTATCCAAAACAAACACATCAAAGTGAGAATGAATAATAATGAAAACATTTTGTAAAATAGGGCGTAATCTTTTAATAATAATATAACTAATGCCCAAAAGAATATTGACGCCATTAATTCAATAATAATCCAATATATAGACCATTGATCTAATGCCGTCCATATTGAATGCTTATCAATTTTAGGATCTGTAGAGCTTGTATAATAATAAAAAACACTTCTCATTAATTTTTTTCTACTACTAAATAATTTACCTATATATTCATTATTAATTGATATTTCGGTCGCTATTGACAATGGTAATAAAATATGATAAACATCAAAATATTTTCTAATATTAAATATATCAGATATTTTATCATGCATTTTTACTATTCGAAAAATATAAGCGATAATTACAGCTACCAAGAGATAACTAACTACCAATTGTACCCCATAAAAATTCGTGTTAATTGTATTAAAAGAAGGAAAATTCTTAAAGATCGTATTAATAGAGCTTAAAAAGATCACAGAATAATCCGTTAAAAAGTAAATAATTATTACATTTGAAACAAATGTATAAAATTCAATTCTTATTAACATATCGGAATATTTTTCTATATGACCAAATAGTATTTTCATATTATTTATATTTAAAATTCACTTTCTACAAGCAATCTTGAGAATAAGTATTTTGATATACTGTAAAGTGTTAATTGAAATAAGCGTTGAAAATCATACATTATTATATTGGCGGTAAATCCAACTCTTTTAAAAATTCATTGTGTTTATCTGTGTTCGTTTTGATACTTTCATTTATTGCTATCAATTTTTCGTTTACTTCAAATAGATCAATCTGAACTTCATCCAAAGATGTACTTACATATCTTGAGATATTCAGGTTGAAACCGTTTTTTTCAATTTCGTCCATTGAGACTCTACGAGAATAACGCTCGTGTTCAGCTCTGCTTTTATATGTATCAACAATTCGACCTATGTGGCTTTCACTTAGACTGTTTTGCCTTTTCCCTTTATCATAATTTTCATCAGAACTTGCATTAATGAACAGAACATCATCTTCCTTTTTACATTTTTTCAATACCAAAATACAAACCGGAATGCCAGTTGAATAAAACAAATTAGAGGGCAAGCCAATTACTGTATCAATATTATTGTCTATTAAAAGTTTGGTTCTGATTCTTTCTTCTGCACCGCCGCGGAATAATACACCGTGAGGTAATATAATAGCCATAACACCCTCTTTACCCAAGAAGTGAAAACCGTGTAATAAAAAGGCAAAGTCAGCCGCTGATTTTGGTGCTAAACCATAACTCTTAAAACGAAAATCTTCCGCCATAGTATCGTTCGGTTCCCAGCGTAAACTAAATGGTGGATTGGCAACAACAGCATCAAATTCCATTTTTTTAGCAGGATTCATTTCGTTGAGCATATCCCATTGATTGAGCAATGTATCACCGTGAAATATCTCAAACTCGGAATCTTTCATACCGTGTAAAAGCATATTCATTCTTGCAAGGTTGTAGGTGGTTATGTTCTTTTCCTGTCCGTATATTTTACCGACACTGCCTCCATTATCTTTTATTTGTTTTCTTACGTTAAGCAATAAAGAACCCGAACCGCAAGCAAAATCAAGTACCTTGTCAAATTTGTTTTTCTTTCCCATAGTCGGGTCTTGACTATCTAATGTTACTATTTCAGAAAGAATAGTAGAAATTTGCTGCGGCGTATAAAACTCACCTGCTTTTTTCCCTGAACCAGCCGCAAATTGACCAATCAAGTACTCGTAAGCATCTCCGAGTGTATCTGAATCAGTAGAAAAATCAGCAATACCATCTGAAATTTTTTGTATGATGGTACAAAGCTTTTTATTTCTCTCAGTAGATGTTTTTCCGAGCTTTTCAGAATTCAGATTGATTTCTGAAAACAAACCCTGAAATGTACTTTCAAAAGATTCATTTTCGATGTACCGAAAACCATCTTCTAAGGTTATAAGTAACTCATCATTTTGTGTGCGCGCTTGTTCAGTAATGTTATTCCAAAGATGTTGCGGCTTTATAACATAATGAATTTTTCGCCTCATCTGCTTTTCAAAATCTTCTACTTCACTAGGGTTTTCTTTATACCAAATCTCTAAAGGAGTTTTAACCTTTAGGTTGGTCATAAGTGCTTTTTGTGCTATATCAGTATAATCTTTTCCTAATTCCTTTTTAGCAGATTCTTCGTAGTTGAATGATAAATATCGAAGGAAGAGAAAAGAAAGCATATAATCACGGAAATCATCTGCATTCATTGCACCTCGCAATTGGTCTGCGATATCCCAAAGCGTCTTACCTAGTTGTTGTTGTTCTTTTTGTGTCATAATTTCAATTAATAAATAAAACGGAACTTCTCTTGAAGTTTTTGAAATATTTCTTTAAAAACAGCTTCGTCAGTCTCAGGCATTTTATTAAATTGCAAATTGTAAATATTTTTGTGTGATAAAGAATTAATGATTTCTCCTGTTTTTCTAACATCCTCTATTCCAATTTGCTCAAGCAAATAATTCAATCGACCCACACCAAGAAAAGAAGAAATATTTTCAAGCAATTGTCTTAATAACACAAAATGATATGTAAACAACTCTGTTTTTATTGCTGCATCTAAAGTTTGCATTAAGTGAAGGTGAAACAAAAATACATCTTTGTCAAACTTGATAAGAGTTAACTTATCATCTTGATTCTTTAGCATAAACAATTTGGTTAACTCACGATAACTTCCACTTTTCTCACCTCTTTTCAATTTGTCATGAAGTATAGAAAATAAACCTATATGGTGCGTTGTGATTATTATTCGTTTCTTTAGATAATGTTTTTCAATTAATTCAAAAATTGATTCAGCGGTAACGAAAATATTATGCTCATCCATGCTTGATACAGGGTCATCAATAAAAAAGTGAGCATCCTGACTACCAGCCCAAGCATCTACTTCAAATAATGCCAGAAAGAAACACCACACAAATATTCTTTCTTCACCCCTTGAAATTTTAATTGGCGTTTTGTTTTCTTCGTCAATAAAGAATGTTATCGAATCAATCCCTCTTTCAGGGTTATCATTTTGGTTGAAAATAAATTTATATTTAGGGATATAAGCTGCCAATTTTTCTTCAACTGCATCAGAATTGATAAATGAATGAAACTCATTTAAACTACTGTAATTAATTTTAAGTGCAACGTTTGCATTGTAATTATCTTCGTCATTTTCCCAAATAAATAAATCTTCACTGAAAGCATTGTAATAAACACCTATATGTTTATCCTCGTTTTCAGATTTAGTATAATCTTTATAAGCAACTGACAAACGTGTTTTTCCAACTGAATTAAAAGCATAAATAAGAATAATATTCTCTTTGTTTTCGTATAGTTGCTTTGCTAATTCTAATTCATTCATATACTTTATTTAATTACTTTTTGGAAATAAACCTTGCATCAAACCCTTTTTGTGCAACTTCAATTGCTCTATTCTTTCTTCTTGTTCCTTTATTAAGGCATCTAATGATGAAAGACATTCAGCGATTTTTTGTTGTTCGTCGAGTTCTTTTGGTATTATTAACTCTATTCCTCTTAATTCATCTAATCCAATTCTTTTTCTGGTTGAACCAGTAGCTTTTTTCTCGATAGCTTCTCTTATTCGTTTCGAATTTATTAATGAGTAAATGAAGTATTTGGAGTATTTTTTCTCATCAACAACCAATCTTATACCATCAGAAGCCATAACACATCTATTTAAAAATGACGGTATAATGCAGGCTCTTCCAACAGGATCTCCCATTTTAGATATGATTATTTCACCAGAGTAAATATTGCAACTTAATAATTCATTGGCTTTTTCTTCTGATGTATAGATTTTGTAGTCATCATTAAATTCACCATCACCTATATTCTGAAGTTGAATAATTCTTATTCCTTTTGAAGTATAATCACTCGCTTTTAAGTTCGAACCAAATGGACCACCAGTAAAACTCCATTTAACCTTTTTATCAGCTGTATCAATTATTGACCTTTGCTCCCACTCCACGTCATTCACAAACTCTGGGAAACGATATTTAGGAACTGTTTCGCCTTCTTGTGGGAAAAGGTTTTGCATCAATCCTTTTTTATGCAGCTTGAGGGTTGCTAATTTTTGGTTGTGGTTTGCTATTACTTCATCTAACGATGAAAGACAAGAAGCTATTTTTAGTTGTTCTTTGTGGGTTTGTGGTGTTTGAATTGTAAATTTCTCAAAGACGCTTTTACTAATAATTGGGACGGCAGTTTGACCCGCCATATTTTTTAGCCTGATATTATTGTGAGATATCGCGTAATAAATAAATTCAAAATGATTCTGCGAATTACATATAACAGAGTTTATTTGTTGGTTGGTTGCACATTCAACTTTATTAATACCGTTTAAACCAATTGAAGCTATACATGTCACAAGGACTGAATTTACTGGAATTACTCTAGATTTATCTTTACCTTTTTGTGTAAGTTTTAAAACTGAATTGAAGATGTATTTTTCTTTAAAGTCTTGAGCGGTTACCCACACAAATTCGCCTCCCCAATATTCTTTATCTTCCTTACTCGGTGTACTACCAGTTACAACATCTCCAACTGAATCAATAGATCGATTCACCCATTCCCCATCATTCACAAACTCATGGAAACGTAAATCGGGTATTAATTTATTTGTCTCTTTATTCATAAGCTGCTAATCCTGATATATTACGCCCTTGAGCTAGTTTCTTTAAATGCTTTACTAATACTTTCATCAGTTCCAGTTCTTTCTCTCTGCGATCTTTCCAACTTAATTCAAGCGGCTCTAAGAGTTCAGTGAGTTTTTCTCCATCGAATATCATACGGTTCATAATGTTACTTACAAAACTTTTCAAGTCTGCCGTTTGCAAACCGAATGTGAGTGCAATATCCGCCAGTTCTTTTTCATTTTTCTCAATTTTAAAGGTGTCGTATCCTTTGCTTAAAGTGTCAACATCCTGTCCTTTGTTCCAATCGAGACTATTTATGTATCCGGTTAAATCTTCCTGCTCTTCCATCAGGTTTGAATTTGAACTGAGCAGACTAATCACCTGTGCTTTTGTCATTTGCTGCCTTGAAGGTTTCTTTTGCGTATTATCGGCAACCAGGTTCATTATATAGTCGTAGTCTATTAGGGAAGAAGCAAAAAGCACAAATTCAAAATCCAATTGCAGAATTTCCTGTGAAGTTTGTTCGTCGCCTTTTTGTTGAATTTCTCTTAACTGCTTAGCTGTTTCTATGTATGAGCTTCTGAACTCTTGCAAAGTTTCCTTTGACAATATGGCTTCAATTTTAGATTTCTGTTCTTCATCTAAGTCGGTGTACTGGTCTAACTCGGTTTTTAAACGCTGGACTTTCTTAAAGTTATTTATAAAAGCAACGCGTGCGGCATCGCCTTTTAAGTTATACACTTCTTGCGGTTCGCATACCAAATCATGCTCCTTCATAAATACACCCAATGCTTCTACAGCCTTTTGGTATTTTTCAATCATTACCGGAGCGGGGTCAACTAACCATATTTCTTTTGCTTTACAGCTGTACTCACCGGAGAATAAAGTTATAGACTGATTCACAGCTTCTTTTTGCTGACGAAAATCGAGAATATTGCCATAGGGTTTGGTATCGTTTAATACTCGATTGGTTCGAGAAAATGCTTGTATCAATCCGTGGTATTTCAGATTTTTATCTACATACAAAGTGTTCAGGTATTTGGAATCAAAACCAGTGAGTAACATATCAACCACTATAGTAATATCAATCTTGTGTTTGTGTTCATAGTCTTTGTTGAGGTATTTCTGGTATTTGATACGTGATTGAATATCCTGATAGTATTTATCGAATTCACCAATAGAGTGATTAGTATCATACTGCTGATTGAAATCAGCAATAATTTCAATCAATGCTTTTTTCTTTTCTTCAGGATTTTGTTTGTTGTCTTCCCTTTCCTGAGTTAAATCTTCTTGTAGTTGACTTATATCGGCAGCATTCTTTTGGCTTTGCGGGTCACCCTCTTTTGCTAATAGTTGAGCAGGCGGAGAAAAAACACAGGCAATGTTAAGAGGAATATATTCCTCGTTTTTTGCTTTCAATTGTTTCTGAATATCTTTAAACAACCGATGATATTCAATAGCGTTATTAATAGAAGCTGTTGCAAGCAAGGCATTGAAACGCCTTGAATTGGTTGCAGCATCGTGCTTATCTAAAATAGCTTCAACAACTGCCTGCTGTGCTAAAGGTTCACCCGGTTTGGGATTTACATTGCCTTTACCTTTGAAATAATCTACATGAAAACGAAGTACATTCCTATCTTCAATAGCGTGAGTAATCGTGTATGTATGTAAAGGTTTTTGAAATATTGATACTGTAGTTTTGTACGAAGCTTGCTCACCTTCTCTGATGTTGTATGATGCGTTTTCATCAAAAATTGGTGTGCCTGTAAAACCAAATAACTGAATGTTCGAAAAGAACTCCTTAATGGCTTTGTGATTCTCGCCAAATTGCGAGCGGTGGCATTCGTCAAAGATGAATACCATACGTTTATTGCTCAATGGTTCTAAGCGTTCTTTATAATTCCTTATATTTGTACCGTCTAATGCAAGTCCTAATTTTTGAATTGTGGTAACAATTACTTTGTCGGCATAATCTGTAGATAGTAAACGTCTTACAAGTGTTTCGGTATTAGTGTTTTCTTCTACACAGCCTTCTTGAAATTTATTAAACTCTTCACGGGTTTGTCTGTCGAGGTCTTTACGGTCAACAACAAATAAACACTTTTCAATTTCGGGAATATCTTTTAACAAAGTAGAAGTTTTGAACGAAGTCAAAGTTTTTCCGCTTCCTGTAGTATGCCAGATGTAGCCATTGCCACGATTATCGTTAATACAATCCACGATAGCCCTCACTGCGTAAATCTGATAAGGCCTCATCACGAGCAATTTCTGTTCACTCTCGACCAGAACCATATACTTACTAATCATTTCGCCAAGTGTACATTTTTTAAGGAACTTCTCGGTAAATGGTTCTATATGCGTAATTTTTATATTTTTCTCGTCAGCAAACTGATAAACAGGTAAAAACTGTTCATCAGCATTAAAACTGAAATGCTGATTTTTGTTATTTGCAAAATAGTAAGTATTCGCTCTGTTGCTAACAATAAACAACTGCATAAAGCACATCAATGTATTGCCGTAGCCGTTACCTGGATCATTTTTGTAATCCACGATTTGCTGCATAGCTTTACGAGGTGAAATGTCTATCTTTTTCAGTTCAATCTGTACGACAGGCAATCCATTAATCAATAAAATAATATCGTAACGGTGATTGCTGTTTTCGGTATTAATGCGCAACTGATTTATAACCTCAAAATCGTTTTTGCACCAGTCTTTGATATTAACTAATGTATAATGTAAAGGCGTTCCATCTTCACGTTGAAAGTAATTTATTTCACGGAGAAGTTTCGACGCGGCGAATACATCAGGTTTGA
Source organism: Kapaibacterium sp. (SeqCode) (assembly GCA_041675325.1). Lineage (GTDB taxonomy): Bacteria > Bacteroidota > Ignavibacteria > Tepidaquicellales > Tepidaquicellaceae > CAIKZJ01. The sequence continues at coordinate 3,008 of JBAYUG010000074.1, read as the reverse complement.
TGATTTCTTCGCGTAAACGTAAAAATTCACTTTCGGTAAGATGAACACGATTCAGGGATTCAAATTTTGTTCGGAAATTCTGTTCAAGAGTTTTTCTATCAACAATATCAAACCGATAGTTGTACTTCAAATCAATTAGTTGTCCTATTAGGTCTTCTTCTATTTGATATTCTTTAACCATTCAAATTTCTCAATATTCCTTAAATAAAATTTTAATTATAAAAACTTTGACGTTTTGATGTAGATGTGTTAATATAATCATTACTTAAAAATTATGCTATTTAAATTATTGTATCTTTGTTTTTGTTATTGTAGTGGTGTATTGTTGGGGCTGTGTGAAACGAGTGAGATTTTTAAGAAATCAACTTAGCGAGTTTGTGAAGCAGTAGTATTTTAGTTTTTGTGCTTTTACTTAAGCTTATTTACAAAATATAAAATAATAATATTTAGGAGGGCTCGTATTGGAAAAGATTATGGAGGTGGGGGTTTAAATTAACGACGGTATATCATCAATCCATTTATTTACTCTTTATTTAATTTTATTTTTCTTGGTATTCTATTAATAATATTTATTTTGTTTGGTGCCAATATTATCATTAGTGCAAAAATCATAAAAATATTCAAAATTAGTAGGGACTCAATTGGTTTATTATTTATATTATTTTTCTTATAATTATCAAGAGACGCTATGAATTCTTCATAGCTATTATTTTCAGATTTTAAAGAATTTGGATTTTCACTTATGTATTTCTTCAAATCATTTTTATAAACATAAGAAGAAGATGATGAAGCCCCTGTAAGTTGTAAATAATTTAATATTATTATTAATACGATAAGGAAGAAAGCTGGAAAAAATTTTCTTTTTAATTTTTTTAACCAGAGTCTAAAACTATCAGGCAAGTATACTATTTCTTTTGATGATGCTAATATTTTAAATTTATTATTAAATCCCAGTATTTTACCTTCAATTTTTAGAGTAGTATCAACATTTCCTGAATGTTGAACATCAAAACAAAATCCATCTTTGGAATCAAAATATTCGAATTCCAAATATAATCTGTTACTTTCTTCTTTTCTTGTTAAATTAACGTTAGAACCATTACGACTGAATTTTATAATTTTATAATCCAGTATATCAATTTGCTTTTTTGTGTTTTCTATATCAAATAATTCAAAATATAATTGCTCCTTCGAAGGTATATCTTCATTTTTTAAGGGTTTTTTCCCTTTATTCCAAAACCATATCGAAGTAGTTGTAACTTGCGGGACTTCTTTATTATCATAAGAAACAAATATTTTTCTATTTGAATCTGATAATTTGCTTACTTCTACAGTATTGTAATATCTAACAAGAGGAATTACCTTATTTAAATATTTATCCCTTAGATATAAAAATAAACTTACAATCCCGACTATGAATCCAATTATTCCTAAAATATTTTCCATTTATATAATTTCTCAAGATTATTAGAAAAAGGTAATGGTTTAATGTAATTTTCCATAAATTCGAAGTCGTGATTCTGTACATTTATGTTCTTATTGATTGGTGCTGGCGTTGTCTTCTGTCAATGAGTTTCATATTTATTCAAAAGAGTTTTCAGTTTCATTGAACAAAATATTTCAAATAGAGCTAGTTCTTCATAATTGTCAATGTGTAAGAATGCAATTTTTTGTTTTAACAGAAAACGTTTTACAGGTTCAACTTCTGCTTTAAAATTTAATTTATTTCTTTCTCCAAGATACTTTTTGCCTTTTAGAAGTTCATACCTTATTAGCCCAATGTTGTAAGCAAGTGTTGATGTATTGTGATTGTGTCCTTTGGTGTGCTGAAATATTCTTCCGATTACTCCTTTAGAAATACCAACATAGAAAGGTGTCTTGTCATTAATGAAAACATACAACCCACTAAAGTCAAATTTGGTGTTACCTTTTTTGGTTTTGTATTCTCTTAACCAGTCAGCCGATATTTTGTTCTCAGCAAGTAGCTGTTTTCTTGCAGAAACTTGTCCACTACCTTTAGAAAAATAGTCGGCAATATCAAAGCAATTAACTGTCGGATTAAATTTTGATAACTTGTCCTCAAAAGCGTCTGTAAGCTCGTGAAAAGTAAAAGGGAAGGTCCGTTGTAATTTAATCCTTTCAAGTATTTTTTGTTCCAGTTGTTTTGCTGTCATTGCACAAAAGTTTTATAATTTTATTAATCATCAAATAATTTAGTATTTGAATACTTATAAAATAGCTTTATGTAACTTTGCTGTTTTGATGTAGATGTGTTAATATAATCATTACTGAAAAATTAAGCTATCTAAATTATTGTATCTTTGTTTATGAGTTACAGAGTTATGAAATTATGGAGTGACAAAGTGACGGAGGGTTCACTTCCCGCCTACACAATTGCACAAGTGGATTATTTTTCTTATAATTAACTAAAAAACCTTATGACATATGCACTTTGCTGTCGTGCGTAAATTATAATTTGTTTTTGCATTCATAAGTAAATCCCTAGGTATTTCTTCGTGTTTTACAATATCACCTTTTTCCAAACCGTATTCTATATATACACCATACACTAAATTCAAAACCCTGATAACGGTGAAGAATCTATCTGCAACAGTTATATTTTTTATATTATACCACAAAAAACAAAACAGAATGATTTACGTGCATTCATCTGGTAATATTTCAAGACAAGTAAAATAATTTTAATACACAAGCGGAAAATTTACGTACGTCTTTAAAATGGATGTTTGATTTTAAATTTATTTCTTGTAATTTGAGAAAAAATAATATTATTAAAAAGCAAAAAAATGAACAAATTCCCTCTCTTCTTTGATATAAATGAAATAAATAATTATAGTAAAAATCTAAAGTTTTTAGCGGATAAAGCTGCTTTTTTCAATTATCATTTTTCTGTGATTGAAGAAATTTTTAGTCATGAATCGGATGAAGATTTTAAAAAATTCATAGATAAATATAATCTTGTTGAGAAAATGCCATTAAATCAAGTC
>JBAYUG010000073.1:0-16931 GCA_041675325.1 Kapaibacterium sp. (SeqCode) | reverse complement strand
ATCAATCAGAGGAATCACAGGAAAAAGTTTGAAAGTTGTAAAAGAATATATTAAATTGTATAAAGATTTGAATCCTAAAAAACACTAAAATTAGCGATAGGACAAATGTCCGTATTGTAAATACAATATTAAAATCAAAAAGTCCGAAACACTTTCATATTTCGGACTTATTTTAATAACAGGAGCAAAATTGAACCATAAGATTCGCCGCGACGAATTATGTGCCCTCAATACCCGAATTAAATTATTTTATCCGGTCTGCTCTTTTTGTAGCGGGAGCAGGACTTGAACCTGCGACCTTCGGGTTATGAGCCCGACGAGCTACCAACTGCTCCATCCCGCGATATCTTTTAATATAGTCAGAAAAAACATCACTTTCAATGTAACTTTCTCCCGCCGGCATATCGATTTATTTATACAGTGTCTCTTTTCCGATGAATAACATTCTTTTTTCAATGTTTTTATTGAATTTTAAAATATAAATTGATGTTAAAATAGTAATTTTATAAATTTAATTTGGAATTATGAAAATAGTAGTTTGTGTTTCTACCGTGCCTGATAGTACTACTAAGATTAAAGTCGGGGGTAATGCCAAATCAATCGATGAATCGGGTGTTACCTTTATAATAAATCCTTACGATGAATTCGCAGTCGAAGAAGCCGTGCAGCTTAAAGAGAATAATGGCGGAGAGGTTATTGGCATTTCTTTTGGTACAGATAGAGCTAAAGAAGGTATAAAGAAAGCTTTTCAAATGGGCGCAGATAAAGGAATTCTGATTAAATCTGCAGGCAGTGAATTCGATTCGTTCACAGTCTCTAAGAATCTTGCGTCAGTTATTAAAGAAATAAATCCCGATGTAGTTCTTTTCGGAAAACAATCAATCGACTTTGACGGAATAATAGTCCCTAAAATGACAGCTGAATTTTTAAATCTGCCTTCAGTCAATGTCGTTACCAAACTTGAAATTAACGATCAGGACGCTGTCATTGAACGTGAAATTGAAGGCGGTAAGGAAATATTGAAAGCAAAATTGCCGGTCGTAATCGGGACTCAAAAGGGTATTAATAATCCGAGATATCCAAACCTAAAAAGTATTATGGCTTCAAAGTCTAAGCCAATTGAAGAAAGAGCTCCGGTTGATGAACTTTCAAAAACATCTGTAACTGATATGAAACTTCCCGAATCAAAAGGCAGCGGGAAAATATTTACTAATGGAGCTGCTGACGTTCCTGAACTCGTCAGACTTTTAAGAGAAGAAGCTAAAGTAATTTAAACCTAAAAAGAAAATTTTAATCATGAGCAAAATTTTAGTATTCGCAGAAACAAAAGATAATGTTTTTAAATCCAATGCCTTCGAAGTAGTATCGGCTGGGAAACTGCTCTCGGAAAAGCTTGGCAAAGAATTTGCTGTTATAACGATTAACGATGCATCCGATGATCAGCTGAAAACACTCAATAAATTTGGTGTTCCGAAAGTATATAGCCTTAGTTTAAATGATCTAAATTCCAAAAGCGGAATTTCTGACATAAAGTATTCGCACGGCTCTTTTGCAGCTGCAATAAGCAGTTTCGCAAAGAATAACGGTTACGATATTATCATGTTTTCTGCTACTTCCCTCGGTAAGGAAATAGCACCTACTGTTGCAGTTAAAACAAATTCTGCTATCGTTCCTGATTGCACTGAGTTTATTTTCGATGGAAGTTTAGTTTCATTCAAAAGACCAGCGTATGCGGGTAAATGCTATACATTCGTGAAACCTGAAATAGAAAAAATTGTAGTAACTCTTCGACCGAATGTATTTAAAGCTGTTGAAAATAATGCTGATTCGGCAATTGAGAAAATTACTGCTGATTCGCTCGGTATAACTACGGGCGATTTTGGTGCCTACGTTTCCGATGTCTCAGTCGCTGGAGGCAAACTTGATGTTGCTGAAGCTGATATAATTGTCTCAGGCGGAAGAGGTCTCAGAGGTCCTGAAAATTTTAATCTTGTTGAAAACCTTGCTGCAGTTCTCGGAGCCGCTACCGGTGCCTCACGCGCAGTTGTGGACGCTGGCTGGAGACCGCATGGCGATCAGGTCGGACAAACCGGTAAAACTGTCTCTCCCGGGCTTTACATTGCTTGCGGTATAAGCGGCGCAATTCAGCATCTTGCAGGTATGTCATCATCTAAATTTATTGTCGCAATAAATAAAGATAAGGACGCTCCAATCTTTCAAGTTGCAGATTACGGTATTATAGGCGATGTTTTTGAAATTCTGCCCGTGTTAACAGAGGAAATTAAAAAACTAAAAGGCTGAGTTTGTTCTTTACACCCGATGTGCCTTTAAATTTATTTCATTTAGCTGTAATTTAATGCAGATATATGAAACATTAATGGCGTTTTGTGTGTAATAATACTAAAGAAGTATGTAAAGAATGAATTATAATGATTTAATAAAAGTAGAACTTGCAGGTATTCCGGTTTCATCTGCTATAAGCGGTGGAGGTTATGCTCTCCTGCTTAAAGAAGTTGAAGGCGAAAGACGTATCCCGATAATTATTGGTCATTTTGAAGCTCAGGCAATAGCTTTCGAACTCGAAGGTCTAAAGCCTCCGCGCCCTCTTACACATGATCTTATTAAAAACTTGCTGGATGTCCTTTCATACAGCATTGAAAGCGTTATAATAAACGAACTTCGAGATTCAACTTTCTTTGCAAAACTTGTTCTGGATTCTGAAGAAATAGACCCTCTGGATTCGAGACCTTCAGACGCTATTGCACTAGCTTTGAAATTTAACGCACCTATTTACGTCGCAAAAGATGTTATGGATGAAATTGGATTCGTTCCTAAAATAAATATCGATAATGATGACCTCGATTTGAATGATATGGACTCAGATGGTTTATCCGATGATGACGAAAATATTGCCGATATTGGCAATAAGGATTACAAAACGGCTACAAAGGAGGAGAAATTGAAAAAACTTCAGCATGACCTTGAAAACGCCGTTAATGATGAAGATTATGAAAGAGCTGCAGAGCTCAGGGACCAGATTAAGAAAATTGAAATTTCTAATTTAAACTAATTATATGAAACTAAAATTAATTCTCTCATCTCTCATCATCTTAGTTTTATTTTACAACGGGTATTCACAAAACAGTTTAAACAATCTTGAAACATCCGACGGGAAAGGCTTTGTTCCAAACTCATTCAGGACATTACCTGCATCATCAAAGATTGCTCTTGGCGGCGGTCTTGGACCTGCATTTATAGTCGAGGGTAGTTCGGGTCTAACTTTTAATTTCTTTGCAGAAATTAAAACAGAGAGCTTCTCTCTTCTGCCTCAGGTAAACTTCTGGAAAGCTGGTGATCAGAATAATTTTGAGGTCGCCGGTCTTCTGCGCCTTAAGTTTAAATCTCCGACAGTTATTCCGTATGTCGATGGAGGTATTGGCGTAAACTTTTTAACCCAGAAAATTCTCGGCGTTTCTGAAAACTTTACAAAAGTTGGACTTGACCTCGGCGGCGGTGTAGAATTTCCCGGAATAGGTCCTACTTTCTCTCTTTATGTTGACGGCAAATATAAAATTATTATCAACGACCCTAATGTCAGCGGCTATTTCCTTACAGGCGGTATTAAATTCGATATGTAATATCAATTAATTTATTGTTATTTTTATAGGGGACGTTAGTCCCCTTTTTATTTTCCGAATGAATAATCTACTTATTGACATAGGCAACTCAAGGATTAAATGCTCATTATCAGTTAATGGGAAAATGAGCAGATTCCACTCTGTCTCTTACGATAAAAGGAAATTCAGAAAATATTTCCAGTCTGTTTTACATCATTATCAAAATAAGTTTAATGAATTGTACATTTCTTCGCTTGACAAAAAATATAATTCTGTAATTGAATCTCTTTCGCTCGAATGCAAAATTAATTTTATATCAACTCAATCATTATTACCCCTGAAAATCGATTACGCAAAAACACTCGGAAGTGATAGGATATGCTCCGCTGTAGGGGCTTTTAAAAAATTCGGTAAACAAAATAATATTCTCGTAATAGACTCGGGAACTGCAACCACTTTTAACGTAATCTCTGATGGTATTTATAAAGGCGGAATGATTTCTGCAGGATTGAAAACTGCATCAGAAGCCCTGCTGAATAAAACAACTCTTCCAAAAATTGTGTTAAACAGCAAAATAAGTCTTGTTAATAAATCTACTAAAAGTTCGATAATTTCAGGCTTGATTCTTCAGCACGTTCTGTTTCTTGAAAAAGCAGTAGAATTGTACAAGAATATGTTTAAGAATTTATTCGTAGTTATGACAGGCGGAGGTGCTGAAGTTATCGGCAAAAAGATAAAAGGTGTTAATAAAATTGAACTTGAGCTTGTTCTCGAGGGTTTAAATTACATAGCCTTGCATAATAAAAAGATTCAATGAAAATTTTTGATAGAAATAAGTATAAGTTAAAACCTGCTTGGGTTTTCAATCAGAGCGGTAACATGTGGAAATTTATTTTTGGAGGCAAAGACTTTATTGCAGGCGAAACTCGTGACCTTGAAAAGAGGCTGTTGTATCTTTTCTCCGTAAGTATAAATGACGGTAAAAAATTAATGTCAGATTTCCTTTTTGAAGATGGGAATTACTGGATTTCAGTCGAAGGGGCATCATCAAAGATTCTTTACCTGAACAGATTTGAGAAGCCCGAGCTTCCTTACCATAAGAATATCATAGCACTCGATCTGTTTTCCGGAAATAAGCTATGGGAAATCGAAGAGTATCAGTATTTTTTCTCAAACGAAGAAAAGCTTTTCGGAGTGAAACAGAAATTTGATAAAACTGAGATTGCTGAAATTGATATTTCAAACGGAAGTATTCTTAAAGTTTTTTCGGAAACAGAATATCCTGCACTGCTCGAATTGAAAAGGAATTCTGATGATGATCTTTATAATGAACACAGTGATTATCCCGTATCATTTACCAAATCTACTCCGGAAAATCATATCACAAACATAATTAATTCTGAAATATACGGTGCCGTGGGTGAAACGGAGTACCTGATTAAAGGTGATTATTTAATATTTAATTACTACAAAGAATCAGGCATTGATATGAAGGATATTAATAGAAAATTCTATACAAACACTTTTTGTATTTTCGATATCCAAAACGGGAAGAAAGTTTATTCCGATATTCTTAACAGGCAGTCTGGTTATAACGTACCCGATAATTTTTTCTGCAGAAATGAATTTGTTTATTACTTGCGCGAAAAGAAAGATATCGTTGCCCTAAAACTATAATTCAAAAAGCAATCAACTATTAACTATGAACTATCAACTATATACTATGCGTTCTCCAGCATCCACCGTCTTGTCGCAGATCCGCCGTCTTGCTGGGAGGATTGGGCGGATCAACTAATAATTATTAACTTTCAACTATCAACTAATCCATGACTTTTTTCGAAGAAATAGTAATCTCAACCCAAGGAAATTGCGATATCGTAAATATCACAGATAAGACATCGGCTATTATTAATAAATCAGCAGTAAAAAACGGTATCGTAACAGTATTTGCTGTAGGTTCAACCGCAGGGTTAACTACTATTGAGTATGAACCCGGTCTTCTCAAAGACATACCAAAATTTTTGGATAAGATAATTCCATCAGTCGGCAGTTACAAACACAATGATACCTGGGGAGATGGCAACGGACACTCACATCTTCGCTCAGCACTTATTAAAACAAGCTTAACCATCCCTTTGGTCAATTCTGAAATGACTCTCGGTACCTGGCAGCAAATCATCTTCATTGATTTCGACAACCGCCCCAGAACCCGCAGAATTGCAGTGCAAGTCATGGGTGACAAATAGTATTTTTGCGTCGCGGTATTTACCCGCTATGTCATTACATTTAGGTCTAAAATAGAACCCGCATTTTTCCCCACTATGCTCTTACATACTCCGTTCAAAATTCTTATCTTTTATCTTTATTCGCAATTCACTAACTTGACAAAAAAATTTATCAAGAATGATTAAAAGTATTCTTTTTGCAGTTGTATTGATTTCTGCCGTGATGTTTTTCCTGTATTCGGTAAAGAATTTCATCTCTTACCTGAAACTCGGCAAAAGTGAAAACCGGCTTAATAATATTAAGCAAAGACTAATAAACACAATCAATATTGCTTTTCTGCAAACTAAGCTCTTCAGGAGCAGACTCGCAGGTTTTCTGCATTTTTGTATATACTGGGGATTCCTTATTCTCTCTCTTGTCATTCTTGAATCTGTAATTGAAGGTTTTTTCCCGAATTTCTCTTTCAGTTTCCTTGGTAAATTTTACTCCGTTATTACTCTTACTCAGGATTTCTTCGGTGCGCTCGTTTTCTGTGTAGTGCTATTCTCTCTGCTTCGAAGGTTTATTGGTACACCAAAACGTTTGCAGGTTGAGGCTTCTTCCCGTAACGATGCCGTGTTTATTCTAGTTTTGATTCTATTAATTATGGTCACTATGTTCGGTGCAAATGTTGAAAGGATTCTTCTCGGTCAGTCGAATGGATTCAGACCTGTTTCAACTTTTCTGTCAGGATTCTTCTCCACTGGCAGTCATACATGGTACGAGATTCATTGGTGGGCACATAATATGATTGTACTCTTATTTTTGAACTATCTCCCGTATTCAAAACATTTTCACGTTTTGTCGTCTGTCCCGAATACCTTTTTATCAAATTTTAAAATAGATAAGAAAAATGTTTTGAAACCGATTAACTTCGAGGATGAAACTATAGAACAGTATGGTGCAAAGGATATCGAAGACCTTACATGGAAACAGCTTCTTGACGGTTATACTTGTACCGAATGTGGTAGATGTACTGAAGTCTGTCCTGCATACTCTACCGGCAAACTTCTTAATCCGAAAAAGATTGTTACGAAAATCCGGAAACGTACAATGGCAAAAGGTCCTCTTGTTGTCAATAAAGTTGAAAGCAATCCTGAGCTTGATAAAACTCTCGTGCATGACTATATTTCTCCTGAAGAACTCTGGGCTTGTACAACATGCGCTGCTTGCGTAGAAGAATGCCCGGTGATGATAGACCACGTCACTTCAATCGTTGACCTTAGACGTAATCTTACTATGATGGAATCAGCTTTTCCTCAAGAACTTAATACGGTTTTCAAAAACCTTGAGAATAATGAATCCCCATGGGCATTCCCTCCTGAACAGCGTAATGACTGGATTGACGAGTTTTCAGCCGAGATAGTAAATGAAGGTAAAGAGCTTAAGCTTAATAAATTAAGCAGTATTGGTTCTGCAGAAAACCTCGACGTCCTTTTCTGGGTTGGATGTGCAGGTGCTTTCGATAACCGCTATAGAAATGTTACTAAATCATTCGCGAAGATTTTAAACAATGCAGGAGTTAATTTTGGTGTTCTCGGAAGCGAAGAAAAATGCAATGGCGATACAGCCCGCAGACTCGGTAATGAATTTCTTGCTCAGCAGTTCATGCAGCAAAACATAGAAACTTTTAATCGGTATAACATTAAAAAGGTTGTGACTACGTGTCCTCATTGCTTACATTCTCTTAAGAATGAATATTCACAATTCGGCGTTGAACTTGAAGTTTCACATCATACAGACTATATCAGTAAACTAATTTCTGAAGGCAGAATTACCCCAAAGATAAAGACTGAGGATAAATTCACTTATCATGATTCCTGCTATCTGGGAAGGTACAATAATATTTATGACGCACCTCGTAATTCACTGATGCAGGTTCCGGGTCTCGAAATTGTTGAAATGAAACGCTCAAAAGATAAAGGCTTCTGTTGCGGCGCGGGTGGGGGTAGAATGTTCATGGAAGAAACTGAAGGCAAACGTGTCAACATTGAAAGAACTGAAGAAGCTCTCGGCACGGGTGCTGACACGGTTGCATCCGCATGTCCTTTCTGCATGACAATGCTCACAGATGGTATCAAGGAAAAAGGTAAAACAGAAGAAGTAAAGATAAAGGACATCGCTGAAATCATAGCTGATAGCCTATAGGGCAAAAAGCCAATTAATAATGTATAATAAAGTTAGTATTTAAAACTCTTTTAACTAATTAATTAATATTATTTTAATTATTTTTCAGCAATATAAAATAAGTTAATTTATTAAATAATAATAAGGAAAAGCTAATGTCATACTTTTTTACGTCCGAATCTGTAAGTGAAGGACATCCCGATAAAGTTTGCGATCAAATCTCCGACGCAATTCTTGATGATATTTTAAAACATGACCCTACCGCAAGAGTCGCATGTGAAACTTTCTGTGCCACGGGTCTCGTACTCGTCGGCGGTGAAATAACTACCAAGCATTACGTTGATGTGCCTAAAGTCGTACGAAAAGTTGTTCAGGAAATAGGATATACTAAAGGCGAATACAGGTTTGACTATCATTCAATTAATGTAATGTCAGCTATTAATACACAATCTCCTGATATTGCCATGGGCGTTAATACCGGCGGTGCAGGAGACCAGGGAATGATGTTCGGATATGCAACTAACGAAACAAAAGAATACATGCCGATGACGCTTGTCTTCTCGCATAATCTCGTAAAAAAACTTGCTGACATCAGAAAAAAACAGACTAAACTAATGCCTTATCTCAGACCTGATTCAAAATCACAGGTTACTATAGAATATGGAGATGATAATAAGCCGAAACGAGTTGAAGCTGTTGTTGTTTCTACTCAGCATGACGGCGATGTTTCCCAGAAGAGAATCAAAGAGGATGTTATTAAGAACGTAATTAAAAAAGTAATTCCGTCAAAACTCCTTGATAAAAGCACAAAGATCCATGTTAACCCTACAGGTAAATTCGAAATCGGTGGTCCGCACGGTGATACAGGACTTACAGGAAGAAAAATTATTGTCGATACCTACGGAGGTAAAGCTCCTCATGGCGGCGGTGCATTCTCAGGTAAAGATCCTTCAAAAGTTGATAGAAGCGCTGCTTATGCTTCAAGGCATATTGCAAAAAATATCGTAGCTGCTAAACTTGCAGATGAATGTCTAATTCAACTTTCTTACGCAATCGGAGTGGCTCAGCCTGTTTCTATATTCGTGAATACATTTGGTACAGGAAAAATATCAGATGAAAAACTCGCAAATATAATCAGAAAGAACATCGATCTTACACCGGCAGGTATCATTCGCAGACTTAATCTAAGAAGACCTATTTATAGAAATACAGCCGCTTATGGGCATTTCGGTAGAAATGAAAATGGCTTCACCTGGGAAAAACTTGACCTCGTAGATAAGCTCAAAAAACTTGTCAAATAAAAATGTAATAAAGAATTAAATAATCAATCAAATATTCTATAATATAAATAACTCGAAAATATATCACTAAATGCAAAACCCGTTGCCACCAACGGGTTTTTCTTTTAGTGATTTGGTGCTTTCGTAGTTTCTTTGTTTGTAGATATTGCTACCCGGTGGAAAAATCTCTTATTTGTGTGCTGCCGACTACCCCCTAATTCTTTACTCCTTATTAATTTTTCTCTATTTATTTTAACTTCCTTTTCCTAAGTTTATCAAAACAAACAACACAATTTCTCGTAAAAGAAGTATTATCGATTGATTTGAAATTTCTCGGCAAATACAAAGAAAATACACTCAGATTCTTTATAGTGATTATGACGCTTTATGCGCTCATTATTGCTGGTATTCCTATTTTCAATTCAATATTCACAAAACGTCTCACATTCGACGATTGTAGTAAAACTGAATCCGTTGACAATAACGGTAATTCATTCGTTGTTGTTACACGCCTCTTCCCGAATGGCGTTGCTGAAAAATCCGGACTGAAAGTTGGGGATAAAATTCTTGCAATAAACGGTATTACTGTTAGTTCAATGAACGAATTTCTCAATACTATCGTCAAAGTCGATACACATGTACCCGCTCTTTATACAATTGACCGTCAGTCAGAAATAAAAAGTATCATTGTCCCGGTTTATAGATATTTTCATCTTATTTTTTATATTTTCGCTCTGCTCGGTCTCGGATTACTTATGAACGGTTTCTTTGTTGGAATCTCAAGACCGAAGGAACTTACATCGCAGGTTTTTTTCCTCTTCGGCTTTGTCTCTTCAATTGGTTTTATGATTTACGGTGGTGTCTGGTACTATGTCGGATATAGCGGCGCCCTCATGCTTCATTTTTATATTGCTAACATTTTCATCTATCCCTTGCTCTTTCATTTCTTCTCTATCTATCCGGTTTTCCTGAAAATAAAACACCGTAAACTTATAATATTTTCTGTTTATCTGTACTCAATGCTCTTGAGCTTTCCGTTCATTTTTTTTGAATCACTTGAGCTCATTGTCGATAAAAGTCCCGTAGCTTTGGCATTTATTAGCTATTCACCGTTGCTGATTATCATCGCTGCTTTTTTTGTATTTGTAAGATCTTACTTTCAGATTAAAACTCTCGAACTCAAAGAACCCTTAAGGGTTCTTTTCATCGGACTCGTTATTGGTATTACAGGATTTGCATACTATTATTTTGTGTTTTCTCTTTTTGCTATAAACCTCGGTATGAGCCCTCTTTACCGAATGCCTGCAATGATGGTTCTAGCAATTCCTGTAACTTTTGGATATTCGATCTATAAATACAGAATCCTCGATACTGAATTTTTCGTTAAACGCGGTATTGTCTTTACTCTTGCTGCCGTAATCACAATCGTATCGTATTTGCTCGCTATCGATTTGCTCGAAACAATTTTTGAATACTACAAATTCAGGAATAAACAGTTAATTACCGTTGTTACCGTTATTCTTGTAATCTTTTCTTTTAGTTATATAACCAAACTGATTAAATCGTTCGTCGACAAAAGGTTCTATAAGACAAGGTACAATTACAGAAAATCCCTACTTAATTTTTCAAATGAACTTCCATACCTTAATAATATGAAGGAGGTTTCTGTTAAACTGAAAAAAACTCTCTCCGAGACTATGGGCGTAAACAATGTTGGTTTCTGGGAAAATAAAGGTAAATACTGTGTTTCTGACAACCCTGAAGATAGACTTAAAAACGACCTTTGTTTCTTTCTTTTTGAAAATGATCGAAATCCGAAACTTCTTTTCGATATAAACATGCTCGAAAATAATTTTCCCCGTGAATACGCTGAATATATCAGGAAAGAAAAATTTGTGCTCTCCCTGCCGGTTTATGTCAAAGATGAATTTGTCGCAGCAATTAACCTTGGAGAAAAACCGGAAGGCTCCCCTTATTCTGATGAGGATATCGATCTTCTGAAAACTATTTGCTCAAATATTTCTGTAGTTTACGAAAACTCAAGATTACGTATCGAGGAAATAAGGAAAAATAAAATCGAAGAAGAATTAAAAGTAGCGAAGAATATTCAGGAAGGACTTCTACCGGAAAAGGATTATAAATGTGAGTTTCTTGAAATTAGTTGTACTTCTTCACCCGCAAGAATAATCGGTGGTGATTTCTTTGATATTATTTGCCTGGATGATGAAAACCTATTAATTGTAATTGCAGATGTCTCCGGTAAAGGTCTCCCTGCGGCTCTGTACATGGCAAAGGTACAAGCTCTGATTAGATTTGCCGCAAAAGTCTTCAAAACACCCAAAGAAATTATCATAGAAGTAAACAAACAGATTTTCGGTAAATTCGAAAAGCAATCTTTCGTCACTGTCTCGCTCGGACTGTTCAACACAAAAAAGCAGATTCTCAGGTTTATTCGTGCAGGACATAACCCGGCAATTTTTGCAAGAAATGGCTCCGTTGAATTACTCAATACACGCGGTATCGGGCTGGGACTCGATAAGGATTATCTTTTCAGTAAACATCTCGATGAACATGAAATCAAGCTTGAAAGTAATAGTCTTATTTTATTCTATACTGATGGTTTGAACGAGGCAATGAATAAAAATAAGGAAGAATTCGGTATGGAGAGATTAATTAACATAATAAAACATAATAAACATCTCTCTTCGATTGAAATCAACAGAAAACTTGAATCAGAAGTTAAGTCGTTTGTAAATGACGCAGAACAGCACGACGACATAACTTTTGTAGTCGTTAAAACGTATTAAAAGTAGAATAATAAAACTGTCATTTCAGCGAAAGTTGGAATCCAGAAAGTTTTAAGTTTTAATCAGTGTCAATCAGTTCTAAATCAGTTCTAATAAGTGTGCAAAGCTCTTTTATAATGTTCTATCAGTGTAAATCAGTCTAAATCAGTTCTAATCAGTGTGCAAAGTTTTAATCTTTATTAAATTATGAAAATCTTTAAAAACATATCAGAAAACAACCTGAGATTCTTCATCGTTCTCATAGCATTCCTATGCCTGCTCCTTTCCCTGATTGCATTCGAAAACAACTTCTTCTCGAAACGTATGACTACCGACGACTGCCTCTGGATTGATAAAGTTGACTCCCTCGGCAATCACTTTCTTGTTATTACTCAGATAATCCCCGGAGGAGTTGCTGACTCAGCCGGTATAAAAGACGGCGACCTGCTTATCGCAATAAATGGCATCAGTCTTAGTCAATCCATGAAAGCAATGGACATATTGAATAAATTCAGCAGTGAGTACATTACATACACAATACTTCGGAATAATGAGATAATTGACCTCAAAATCTGGGTTTATAAATTTACAAATTATAGTTTTCTTATTTTCTGGATAGTCGGACTCGGATTTCTTTTCGTAGGCTCAGCCGTTGGTTATTCAAAACCAAAAGAACTGACTTCCAAACTCTTTTTCTTCTTCAGCGCCGCCGCATCCATAGGACTTATTATGTATTCCGGAACCAGCCCCGCAGGCGCAGTACAGATTGAAATTGTAAGTATATGGCAGAAGATTTTCTTTTTTTCCTTGAACATTCTTTTCATTTCTGGTGCCGTATGCATACCGCCGTTGTACGTTCATCTTTTTCTTACTTTCCCTGTTAAGTACGAATTCCGTCGTCGGAAACTTTTTATCCTTTTTCTCTACGCACTGGTTATTCTGCCCGTTTTGTTCAATATTATCAAAACTGGGACGTTTAACAGATTTCTTGCCATTTACATATTTCAAGTTGCACCCGTTCTTTATTTCATTCTTGGAACAGTTTTCTTCCGTCGTTCTTTAAGTAAAGTCACTGACCCTGCTCTGAAAAAATCTCTATCCATTATCAGTAAAGGTTTTTTCATCGGCGGACTCGGTATCTCATATTACCTGATTTATAATTTGATTAACAATAAACCTGTATTCCTTATAAATCCCATTTACCTTACTCCAAGTATTCTGGTAATGGCAATTCCGATTTCTTTCGGATATTCTATCATGAAATACAGGATTTTCGATACAGAATTCCTCGTCAAAAAAAGCATAGTCTTTGGTATTGTCACTTTAACGATTGTTATTCTATACCTCATCCTCGTTTTTGTTCTGAATTCATTCTTCAGGGAAGTATTCGAAGGAAGTAATCAAATGATGATTATTACATTCATAATAATCTTTACATTCTCATTTGACTTCGTAAATAAACAGGCAAAATCCTTTGTTGATAAACAGTTTTTCAGGGAGAATTATAATTACCGCAAATCTCTCCTCGAATTCTCGAAAGAGCTGTCCCACATCTCAGACATTGTTGACCTGGTATCTAAAATTAGAACATTCTTGAACGAAACTGTAGGGATAGAATACTTTAATCTTCGTGTATTAAGCTCTAAATATATGAAAGCTCTCGGTTTGTCTCAGAACTTCGACCTTGATAAACTCCTCGTGAATATTACTAAACATAATTCCGGTGAAGCTGTAATCATAAATGCCGCGAATATCAGCGAACTCGGTTTTACTGACCACGAAAAATCATTGCTATTAGGTATAAATTTAATCATTCCCATAAACCATAAAAACGAGCTTATAGGTGTTCTAACATTCGGCAGTAAAAGTTCCGGTAAGGCATTCTCCGAAGAAGATATCGATTTGCTGAAATCATTTGCGTCTCAAAGTGCTGTCTCGCTCGAAAATTCACGTCTTAATATTGAACAAATTAATAAACAAAAATACGAAGAAGAAGTCAATATTGCAAAACGTATTCAGAACAGCCTACTGCCAAAAGAAGAGTCTGCTCATAACAGGCTTATTACATCAGGTTATTCCGAACCCGCCCGCGATATAGGTGGAGATTTCTACGATATAATGAATATATCAGAAGACAAAGTTCTCGTCGCTATTGCAGACGTATCCGATAAAGGAATACCAGCCGCGTTATACATGTCGCAGGTTCAGGCAGTTCTTCAGTTCGCATCAAAAATATTCCTGTCTCCAAAAGAAATGCTAAGCGAAATCAACAAACAAATATACAGTCAGTTCAATAGAAATTCTTTTGTAACAATCTTGCTTGCTTTATTCGACCTTGGTCAGAATAAAGTGCAGGTTGCTCGGGCAGGACACACTCCTCTTATTAGACTTCGTAACAATAGAGTCGAAAACATTTACTCCAAAGGTATAGGCATCGGTCTCGATAAAGATAACATCTTCAATACAAACATCGAAGAACTCACACTCGATATCTTTCCCAATGACATATACATGCTCTACTCAGACGGCGTCTCCGAATCAATGAACGCTCAAAAAGACCTCTACGGCTCTTCTCGCATCGAATCAATACTTCTTCAAAGTCACAATGCCGCCCCCGACACAATAAAATCTTCTCTCCTCTCATCCCTCCGCTCTTTCACCCAAAACACAGAAATGCACGACGACGTCACATTCCTTATCATCAAAATCACCCCCTAATCCCACTCTTCCTGCTATTCCTATTCTTCCCGCTCTTCCTGTTCTTTATATCCTTGAAAAACCCCTACTCTTTTTCTAACTTATCTTTAAATAAAACGAATTTTTGTCCCTAAACAACATAATATTACTTTCTCTTTATAGATTCAATTTTGAGCTTTTTCCGTGTCAATTAGTGAATAAAAAATCTATGTTTAACTCTGTGGGCTCTGTGATTTTCCCTGAGTCCTCTGTGGTAAATCTTTTTCTAATTAACTTAGTGGTGATTTATTAAATACACTTTTTTATAAATAATAATTTAATAATTGTTCCTAAACAACATAATATTATTCTCTCTTATAGCCGTTGCTGTTCCAATCCTCCTCCACCTTCTGAACCTTCAGAAAGTCCGGAAAATGGAGTTCAGCACTCTTATGTTCTTAAAAGAAATTCAGAAATCAAAATTCCGTCGTATCCACATCAAACATTTTTTACTGCTATTAGTTAGAATAGCTATAATAGTTTTCCTGGTTCTTGCATTTGCAGATCCTTTCCTACGCGGCTATTCAGGTAAAGGCTCAAACTCTCAAAAACTTGGAATTGTATTTATTGATAGCTCTTTCAGCATGCTGTATAATAAAGACTCTGCAAATCTATTTAATAAAGCATTATCTCTAACTGCCCGTATAAGTAACACCTATTCATCATCCGACGAATTAATTACAATAGTTACTAAAGTTCAGTCAGATACATCACACAATTATATTCCTGTAAAACCAAACCTAAATTCTATATTAAACAAAGCTAACGATATTCTTAAAAATAGAAATCAGAACACATCCGAAATATTCATCATAAGCGACCTGCAAAAAGTAAATTTCCACGATAATCTCTACCAGCCGAATAAATACTCAAACTTTTACTTTATCGATGTAGCAGAAAATGAACAACCGAATATTTCTATAAGTAATTTAATTATTGAATCAAAAATCCTTGGCATTTCTTTCCCCGTAAAATTAAAAGTTATTGTTCGAAATCACACCAGTAATTTTCTTACTGATGAAAAGTTAACATTATTCATAAACGATAATTTTCTTGAAGAAAAATATTTTGATATTAACCCAAATGAGATAAAGCCAATTGATTTCTTATTCAAGCCTGTATCCGTTGGAATCCAGACATTAAAAGCAGAACTTGTCTCGTCTAATAAACAGCTTAATGCCTTCAACGAAGATAATCTTTACTTTAAACAAATCTATATCCCCGAAAAAATTAATATTGGAATCATATCCGAAAGCATGGAATCCTCAAAATACATAAGGGCAGTATTCGATGCTGCCAATCTTAATTCACAAGGTGAAAAAGTTTATAATTACACTGAATCATCCAAACTCAACAATTTAATGCAATACGATGTTCTATATCTGTGTGGGCTTAAAGGATTCTCAGAATCCGACATCGAGAATATAAATAAATTTTCTGAAACAGGAAAAATGATCATCATATTCCTTTCGGAAGAGATGAATATAGATGATTATAATAAGATAAAAGGAATTAAAATAAGCACTCTAAACAAAGTTAATACTGATGCATCCATCAGCGAAATCAATACCGAATCTGCACTATTCCACGACTTATTTAAATCAAAAAAGGGTGAAACCTTTAACAGCTCCACCCTCGAAGGAATAAACCTAAAATCCTATTTCTCTATATCCCCGTCACAAAATTCAAATGTCTTATTATCATTGAGTGTTCCAAATTCCAATGCTCAAATACCTTTGATTATAGCCTCTGATCCATCATATAACAACATTCAACTAATAACAGTATCCTCTGATATATCAATGTCTTCCTTCCCTTCATTATCACTATTCGCCCCCTTCATCCTCCGCTCCGCATATCTTTCTTTAAGCTCTTCCCTATTCCCTATCTCCTATTCCCTATTCTCTGCGAGAGATACTCTTGAATCCAACCCGGATCTCATAAATGAGAATGTTTTAAAAACAGTTCTTAACCTATCAGGTGTTAATAATTATAATATAGTCCCACAAAATAAACTTCAATCACTAGAAAACATAATTACATATAACCGCGGAGGATATTCTCTTTGGTTTATTTTTCTCATCGTACCGATATCCCTTATTCCTATCGAAATATATCTT
>JBAYUG010000072.1:0-16951 GCA_041675325.1 Kapaibacterium sp. (SeqCode) | reverse complement strand
GGGGCACATGTAAATACTTACATGCCATGTCGCAAGGTTGCGGGGGCACATGTAAATACTTACATGCCATGTCGCAAGGTTGCGGGGGCACATGTAAATACTTACATGCCATGTCGCAAGGTTACGGGGGCATATGTAAATACTTACATGCAATTCCAGTCTGTTTTTGCGGTTTTTTCAGCTTTTTCGCCAATAGCCTGTTTACAAACTGTTCTTATTGGAAGAGAGGTGAAGTAGTTTATTTTTTCAAATTTGTTAGTTTTTCAACAAGAAATGCACTAAAACAGTGATTTTTAGGGTAAAAGAGAGAGTTTTTGACCCAAAATGCATGAAAAGCAGCTGTATTGTCGAAAAACCTCTTCGAGTTCCAAATTTATTTTGGACAGCTGAGAGTTTTTTGAGAGAATTATAAATATTTGAATACATTTTATGTATTAATTGTTGTAAATTTATTCTTCCTTAATATTAAACTTAAATAAGAAAATATGAGTAAGTTCAAAGAACTTTTTGGTTCGGATACCGAGATTAAAACAAAAGCCGATATTTCATCAAAGAACGCTGAAGTCACAGAAAACAAAATTGACTATGCGAGAAAATGTGTATCATTTATAGATTTGACTACATTAGAGGGCTCGGATACTTTTGAGAAGGTCGGAAACTTATGCGAGAAAGGAAGGAGACCTTCTGATTTACAAGAAGTTTCATGCGCGGCTATATGCATTTATCCGAGGTTTATAAGTTTTACTAAGGACAAGCTCAAAGGGTCAGGACTAAAGACTGCATCAGTTGCTACTTCTTTTCCTTCGGGACAGGTACCATTGGATTTGAAACTTCAAGAAGTTAAATACTGCATTGAGCAGGGAGCTGACGAAATAGATATGGTTATATCAAGGGGTGAGTTCTTATCGGGAAATTATGAACTTGTATCGGATGAAATAAAACAAATAAAAGGTTTATGTAAATCGGAAGGAAATCACGTTCACCTGAAAGTAATTCTGGAAACAGGAGAACTGAAAACTTATGAGAATATTTACAAGGCAAGTGTCTTAGCAATAGAAGCGGGTGCTGATTTTATAAAAACATCTACGGGAAAGATAAGTCCTGCCGCAACATTAGAGGCAGCATACGTGATGCTTAATGTTATAAAAGAACATTATAAAAATACAGGAGTGAAGATTGGTTTTAAGCCTGCAGGAGGAATCAGAACAACTGACGAAGCCTTGCAGTATGTATCTTTAGTTAAGAATGTATTAGGAGATGAATGGTTAAAGCCCGAACTATTCAGGATAGGAGCATCGTCTTTGCTGGATAATTTACTAAAGGATATTGCTTAAAGACCCTGAAGAATTTCTTCGAGCTCATCTTCGGTGACGAGTATTTCGCGTCCTTTAGCACCCTGATTCGGACCGACTATTCCGGCTTCTTCCATCTGGTCAACAATTCTTGCTGCTCTTGCGTAACCGAGTTTTAATCTGCGCTGAAGTGTTGAAGTAGAACAGTTTTGTAATTTAAGAATCAAACGGGCAGCATCGGGAAACATTTCATCCCAAATATCATTATTGTATGAACCGCCTTTACCTCTTTTGTTTACGACGGACGGCAGTAAGTAAGGTTTTATATATCCCTTTTGCTCTGAAATAAATTCTACAATCTTCTCGCATTCTTCTGTTGAAATATACGCGTTCTGAACTCTGATAGGTTTTGGAGTTGAAGAAGACATGTAAAGCATATCGCCGTTTCTTAACAGCTGGTCAGCACCACCAACATCAAGAATTGTTCTTGAGTCAACGCGTGAAGCGACCTGATATGCAATCCTGACAGGGAAATTAGCTTTGATAACACCCGTGATAACATCAACCGATGGTCTTTGTGTAGCAACGATAAGATGTATTCCGACGGCACGAGCCATCTGGGCGATACGCGCAATAGGATCTTCAATATCTTTCTTTGCAGTTATCATTAAGTCAGCAAGCTCATCAATAATAACAACGATGTACGGCATCTTCTTGTGACGAATCACTTCATTGTTCTTGAGTTTGCCTTCGGCATATTTCTCGTTGTAAGAATCGATATTTCTCACGCCGGCGTTTGCAAGCTTATCGTATCGCTGTTCCATTTCCATCTCAACGCTTTTAAGAATGGAAACAGCATTGTTCGAGCTTGTTACGATACTTTCGTTTATATCGTTTGATGTTGCAATAAAATGGTTTCTAAGTTTAGAATATAAACTAAGTTCAATCTTCTTCGGGTCAATCATAACAAATTTCAGGTCTGAGGGATGCAATTTGTAAAGCAATGATGCTATGATAGTATTAATACCGACACTTTTTCCTGACCCTGTTGCGCCAGCAATAAGTACGTGCGGCATCTTAGCGAGGTCATCAACATAAATATCGCCGTCGATAGTTTTACCAAAAGCGACTGTAAGTTTCTTTGTACTTTCGTTAAACTTTGAAGAAGACAAGACTTCTTTAACTCTAACCAACTGGGACTTGCTGTTCGGAATTTCAACACCTACAGTACCTTTTCCGGGAATAGGAATAATCATTCTGATACCTCTTGCTTTCATGGCGAGAGCAATATCATCCTGTAATGACTCTATCTTTGAGAGCTTAACTTCGGGTGCCGGTATGAGTTCATATAGCGTAACAACAGGACCGGGTGTAGCGGCAACATTCTTGATTTCGATACCAAACTTAAGAAGCTTCTCCTGAAGTAATCGTCCGTTATGTTTTAGTTCGTCGTCTGAAATTGTTTCAACTTCATCCCTTGTAGGATTTTCAAGTATATCGAGTGGTGGATATTTATAGTTTTCAAGTTTCTCTTCTACAAAATCGTCTTCCTGCATGTTCTCAAGTCCATCGAGTTCATTCGCGTTCTCGGGATTGATATCGGTTTCAGAAGCTTCTTCTTTCTTAGGTGTCTTGATTAATAAATCATCTAACTTCTTCTTCCTTTTCTTTGAAGCGGGGTCATTAATTTTGATATCTGATTCGGGAAGTTCGCCTGGAATAATCACTGAATCATCAACTGAACCAACCATAATAGAAGCCGGTCTGTTTATTTCAGTATCTTTAATGAGTTCACTATCAGAGTTCTTATTTCCTTTCAGTTTTTTGATTCTTTCACGCTCCTTGATTATTGCCGCACCGATTCCATCTTCATCTTTCGATTCCTTAGATTCTTTTGCAGCTAGCTTTTCATTCTTAACGGTATTAAGATCATCTTTTTCCTTTGAGAAGTTTTCTTTAATCTTATCCCAGAATATTTTAAGTCTTGCGAGCGACCTGAGAATATTTCCATCGATGAGAAGCATAACCAGCAAAGAAAGTAGAAGCAGGAACAGCACTGAAGAACCGATTCCTCCGATAGTAAAATAGAATATTGATGACAGATAATTACCTGCAGCTCCGCAATAAGCGGCAGAAACAGATTCGGTACCTGCTATAAACCTTATGAGACCGGCTGATGCGGAAAGCATCAGCATCAAAAGGATTAAATATGCAGAGATTGTTATGGGCTTAAAGAGACTGATTCTGCGGAAGAGAGAATATCCGATTATAATCATAGTTGCAGGAATCAACACAGTAAAGTAACCGAAGAGGTTATCGATTGCAAAGTTAGCAATTACGGCGCCCGCAACACCGAGCGGGTTTGAAATTTTATAAATAGATGAGTATGATTCTTTCCTGAACATATCAAAGAACGAAAAGCGCATAAGAGTCTGTGCGTCTGACTTTGAATAAGCCAGGATTGCAATAACCGATAAGAGACCGAGCACTAAAAGCAGAAATCCAATAAGGCGAATCTTGAAGTTTTCGGATATCCTGAATTCTTCATTATCTGAACTTCTTCTTTTTACAGATTTGGATTTATTAGTACGCTTCCTTGTTCTGGTTCTACTGGTCATTCTATTGAGGCGCCCGGTTTATTGCTTATGTTAACTCTTTTCATTTTAGATTTAGCGCTTGCTTCAATCTCGAATGTTTCTTTTAGTTTAATGATGCCGTTTTTAATCTGCGGCAAACCCGTAAACATATCAATGCTTGAACAATACTTTAAATCCTCTTCAAAGCCGAGTGAACAAAGATATTTACCATGCTCGCTCTTTTTGAAAATGTGATATACTCTGTTTACTTCAGGGTTGGCAGTTTTATAAAGAAACTGTTTTGCGAGCTTGTAGCATGCGTATCCTGAGTCGAGAATACTGTACTTATCTTTGCCGTTTAAATCAAATAATCTGGAGATAATAAGTCCTGCGAAAACAGAATCCTCGATACAAAAATCATTAAGCTTACCAGAGCATACGATAACGAAATCCTCGTTGAGCTCGCTTAAGTAATGGATGACAGCATTAAGATTAAGATAGCTTGCAATAACAGCGGATTTAGCAAACTTAGCTTTAGTTATTGCTACTGTTCCGTTTGTAGTTGAGAAAATTAATGATTTTCCTTTTACATTTTCAGGTGTGTATTCAAACGGTGAGTTTCCATATTTAAAACCTTCGATAACCTTGCCGTTGCGTTCACCACAAAGGACTGAATTACCGAGTCCTTTTGAAATTCTTGCTGCAACAGAAACATTCTCCGAAGGGATTATTTCCTTAGCCCCGTTGACGAGTGCCGTTAATATAGTTGAAGAAGCACGAAGAACATCTACGATTACTACATTCTTATCCTTTAGAGTAAGCTCATCCGTAATTAGAAACTGTGAAAGAAAAACTTGAATATTAATCAAAATACAAAATTAAGTTTTATAAACGAGGGGATTCATAAATCCCCCCGATATATATTAAAGAATATATTACAATATTACAATTAAATTAACTAATAAAAGGTGTCTTGCAAACGACAGCTTTTATTTTATTACCTCTGACATCTATTTCGATTTCAGTGCCGTTCTTTGAGTTTTCGGTAGTAACGTAAGCAAGACCGATATTCTTTCCAATCATTGGTGACGGAGAACCGCTTGCAACATGACCAATCTTTACACCATCCTTATAAACATCCTGTCCGTGTCTTCCGACCATTTTACCTTCAACAATAAATCCGACGAGTTTTCTCTTTAAACCTTCCTGTTTTGATTTCAGTATAGCGTCTTTGCCGTTGAAATCAGCAACATCAAGCTTTGTTATCCAGCCGAGACCTGCTTCGAGAGGATTCGTTGTTTCATCCATATCGTTACCGTAGAGTCTGAAAGCATACTCAAGTCTCAGAGTATCACGGGCACCAAGACCGATAGGTTTGATATCGAATTCTTTTCCTGCTTCGAAGATGGCGTTCCAGAGTTCTTCAGATTTCTTAATATCTGATGATGAATAGATCTCGAAACAAATCTTTTCGCCTGTATAGCCGGTGCGAGAAATAATAACATCCTGACCTGCAACTTTGCCGTACACAAAATGATAGTACTCAATATTTGAGAGGTCGGTATCAGTAAGCTTTTGCAGAGTCTTTAAAGAATTCTGACCCTGAACAGCGAGTAAAGATGTATCATCTGAAATATCTTTAATAATGACGTCACCGAATACATTTTCTTTCATCCATTTAATATCTTTTTCGATATTGGATGCATTGATAACAAGCATAAAATAATCGCCGCAGTTGTAAACGAGCAAATCATCAACGATGCCGCCATTCGGCAGGCACATAGAAGAATACTGGACTCTTCCTTTGAAAAGCTGTGAGACATCGTTTGTAGTAAGTTTCTGGACATAAGCAAAAGCATCTTTACCGTGAATCTCTACCTCGCCCATGTGGGAAACGTCGAAGACACCGACGGAATTTCTAACTGCTTTATGTTCAGCGATGATGCCTTCATATTGAATGGGCATTTCATAACCAGCGAATTCAACTAACTTAGCACCATACTTTTTGTGTAACTCATTAAATGCTGTCTTTTTCATAATCTAATTATTTATTTAGTTTTTTCCAGTCGTCAAGAAATTTCTCAAGACCGATATCGGTCAAAGGATGTTTTGCAAGCTGTTCAATGACCTTGAACGGCATAGTGCACACATCGGCACCAATCAGACATGATTCAACGAAATGGATTGGATGTCTTACTGATGCAACGAGAATCTGAGTCTGATAATCGTAGTTATCATAAATCTGTCTAATCTGAGAAATAAGCTCCATACCGTTTAGGGAAATATCATCGAGTCTTCCGACGAACGGGCTTACGAGATATGCACCGGCTTTAGCCGCGAGCAGAGCCTGCGAAGGGGAGAAGCATAAAGTAACATTTGTTCTGATACCTTCACCGGTGAAAGTTTTAACTGCCTTAAGACCTTCTTTGATTAAAGGAACTTTGACAACGATATTCTTATGAATTTTTGCAAGTTCCCTACCCTCTTTAACCATACCTTCGTAGTTGGTGGAAACGACTTCGGCGCTTATATCACCGTCAACAATGGAACAAATTTTTTCGAGCATTGATTTAAAATCCTTATGTCCCTCCTTAGCAACGAGTGAAGGATTGGTAGTAACGCCATCAAGCAGACCCATATCAGCCGCTTCTTTAATCTCATTAAGATTAGCTGTATCAATGAAGATTTTCATATCGAAAAGTTATTTTGTTAATAAAATTTGTGATTATGTAATTTATTCAAAAAAATGATTAATATAAATTCATAAATTAGTCTTATTTGGAGAAAGGAATAAAAAGAAGCACGCTGAAAGAACTGATGATTATGAACTGCCTTCAGCAGTCAGGTTTTCACTGATTTAAAAGAGAAACGCAAAGGACTAAGAAAAAAATATAAGTAACAAGAAAAAAGAGTATAATAATTAGAGTTTTTCTTTGTGGATTTGCTGAAAAATTAGCTTGACTTTTAAATGAAATATATGCATATTATATGGTATGTAAAATAGTATAGAATGAACGGAATAAACATAGTTTCAAGACTGCAACATACGGACATCATACCAACAATCTTCATTTCGAAAAAAGAATACTAAAAATTGCGCATGTGTGGCGCACTAATTGCGCATATTTGGCGCACTTATGACGCAATTGCTTCCTATCTACGACGCACGTTAGAGGGCTTTGCGTGGTAATATTGAGGGAAAAGAGTATTAATTTAATTGAGTTTTTGTTAAGGGATAAAGCCTGGAGAAAACACTAAGACAATAAAAAACTATAGTATTTATGCTATATTTCACATAAAAAATGTGAAATCTATTATAACAGGGAATATTGGATAGTTGAAATTTCGTCCCAGATTTTTGCATTCTGGGACGAAAGATTCGTGTATTATATTTTAGATTTCTTTTTCTACTTTACGTTTTTCGAACCAGCCGTACATAGACGGAATTAGCAGGAGGGTGAGTAAAGTGGAACTGATTAGACCACCGACGACAACTGTTGCAAGTGGTTTTTGAATTTCAGAGCCTGCACTTTCAGAAAACAGCATTGGTACAAGACTAAAGATAGCGATAAGAGCCGTCATCAAAACGGGTCTTAGCCTATCCATGCTTCCTTTTAATACAGCTTCATTCAATGAGAGTGAATTCTCTTCACGAAGTTGAGAGATGTGCGAAACGAGTACAAGCCCATTTAGTACAGCAACTCCAAACAGAACAATGAAACCGACTGATGCAGGAACGGAAAGATACAATCCTGAAATCCAGAGTGAAAGTACACCGCCAATTAATGCAAACGGCAGGTTAGTGATTACAAGCAGAGCCAGTCTTATTGAACGGAAAGTAACAAATAATAAAATAAGAATTATTACAACGGCAACAGGACCAATAATTAATAGTTTATTCATCGCCCGCTGCTGATTTTCAAACTGTCCGCCCCAGCTTAAGTAATAACCTGATGGCAAAACAATTTTGTCTTTTATTTTTTCCTTTGCTTCGGAAACAAAGCTGCCGATATCTCTTCCGCTAATGTTCATTTCTATACCGATTCTCCTGAGTCCGTCTTCGCGGCTGACCTGTACAGGTCCTTCGGTAAAAGAAATATCTGCAAGCTGGCTCAGAGGAATATTAGCTCCTGATTTGGAAGGAACAAGAATGCTGCCGATAGTTTCAGGAGAGTTTCTGTATTCTTCAGGAAGTCTAACAGAAATATCGAAGTTTCTATTTTCTTCATAAAATTTTGAAGCAGATTTACCTGCAACGGTAATTTCAATAACATTCTGAATATCGGAAATATTAAGACCATATCTTGCGATTTTATTTCTATCGATAACCACGGTCAGATACGGCTGTCCAGTGATTATTTCGGTAACTAAATCTGTACCGCCCTCAATTTTTGAAAGCACACGGGCGATTTCATCTGCTTTATTTTTTAACGTATCGATATTTTCACCGAATAGTTTAATGATGAGCTGTGCTTTTGTGCCAGCGATTAATTCGTCAATTCTGCATTGTATCGGCTGACTGAATCCAAAAGCTATGCCCGGAATATCCTCAAGCGATTTTCGCATTTCGTTAGTAAGTTCTTCCCTGTTAAGGTTTCTTTTCCATTCACTTTTTGGAGTGAGAACTCCCACGTAACCTGTCTTATCGACTCCGCGTGTATCAAGAGCGACACCTGTCTGTCCAGTTCTGGAGACCACGGTTTGCAATTCAGGAAACTCTTTAAGTTTTTTGCCAACGAGCTGATTTATTTCCATGGCTTTATTGAGAGAGATTCCCGGAAGCAATGAAACATCCATATCGAATGCGCCCTCATCCATTATAGGAACAAACTCCGTTCCCAGCCTTGGAATAATAATGAACGATACAACAAGAAAAACAGATGCGATGGAAAGAACAAAATATTTATTTTTCATACTGAAATTAAGAGCAGGAGAATAAATTTTCTTTGCATACTTAATTATAATGCTTTCTTTCTCAGGCTGAGGTTTCAGAAATATAGAACATAAAACAGGAATAACAAAAATGGAAAGGAGCATAGAAGAGAGAAGGGCAATCGCCACTGTTTTAGCGAGAGGACCGAACATCTTACCTTCTATACCTTCGAGTGAAAGAATCGGGATGAAAGTAATAGCAATAATAAGTTCACCAAATATACTTGGTTTTCTAACTTCAAGAACGGATTTCAAAACGGTTAAATATTTTGGTTGGGAATTATTGCTTTCGCTTAAATGCCGCTGAACATTTTCGACCTGAATTATGGTAGCGTCAATTATCATACCGATTGAAATTGCAAGACCGCCGAGCGACATCAGGTTAGCACCAAGTCCAGCAATCTTCATAACGATGAAAGTAACGAGAAGCGATAAAGGCAGAGCGATAAGAACGACAACGCTGCCTCTGAAACTTCTAAGCAGTAAGTACAAAATAACAAGAACAAGAAACGCACCTTCTATCAATGCTTTATTAACGGTCTTTACGCTGTCGTAAACTATATCGGCGCGATCATAATAAGGAACAATTTTAATTCCACCGGGAAGCAAGCTGCCTTCGTTTATTTCGTTTACTTTTTCCTTAACCCTTTCAACAACATCGCGGCTGTTTTCACCGCGAAGCATCATAACGATTCCGCCAACGGCTTCATCCTTTCCATTAATCATAGCTGCGCCCTGCCTAACAGCTTCGCCAATCCTGATGACAGCAACATCTTTCAGGAAAGTAGGTGTTCCCTGAAAAGATTTTAGAACAATGTTGTTAATATCGGTGATGGACTTAACCAACCCCACACCTCTGACGATATACTGGTCAGAATATTTTTCAATAATATTACCTCCGACATTCTGGTTATTCTTTTCTATTGAAGAAAAGATATCGTCAACGGTCAGATTATATTTCAGCAATTTTTCAGGAGAAATAATAACCTGATATTGCTTAAAATAACCGCCAAAGGAATTTATTTCATTGACCCCTGCAACACTTTTTAACTGTGGGTTAACGACCCATTCCTGCAGAGTTCTGAGTTCGGTAAGGTATTCCTTCTTTTGCAATTCATCCTGCGGCATATTCCCTTCAAGGGTGAACTGATAAATTTCGCCCATGACAGTAGCGATCGGTCCCATAGAAACATCGACACCATCGGGGACATTATCTTTAGCCTCGTCGAGTCTTTCAAAGACAAGCTGCCGTGCAAAATAAATATCCACATCATCCTCAAAAACTATAGTAATCAAAGAAAGACCGAACTTTGTAACAGAGCGCATTTGCTTGACTCCCGGCAGTCCCCTCATTGACATTTCGATAGGATAAGTAACAGAGCGTTCAATCTCGATTGCAGATAAACCATCGGCATAGCTAACGACTTCAACCTGAATGTTTGTCACGTCAGGGAATGCGTCTATGGGCAATTTCAAGAAAGAATATAAGCCGAATACAACTATCAGAAGACAGACAAAAATCACAAGTCCTTTTTGATTCAGCGAAGCAGAAATAATTTTCTCAAGCATCAGTGTTCATCCCCCTCTAACGACTCTTTCATGAGTTCGGATTTCAAATAGAAGGCACCCTTCACAACGTATTTATCTCCCGGACTTAGACCCTGTTTGATTTCAATCCTGTTATTTTGTTTAATACCAGCGGTTACAGATATTTTCACGAATGCAGTATCATTAATCTGAACAAACACATAGTCCTGATTATCAATTTTAACGATTGATTCTTCAGGGACAAACAAACCTTTCGAGCTTTCTCCAATGGGGATTCGCAATTCGCCGAACATCTGAGGAAGAAGTTTATTTCTCGGGTTGAGAATTTTCGCTCTGACTTTAATAGTCCTTGTGTTTTCGTCAATAACCTGACCAGTGTACGTGAGATTGCAGGCGAACACTTCATCGGGAAAAGAAGGCGAAATGAAATCGATTGAAGAACTATTACTGAGTTTGCTTAAATCATTTTCATAGATTTGTCCGTCAACAAGCAGAGAAGAAGTGTTTAAGATTTTAAAAGCAATAGACGACGGTTCTAAGTACTGCCCCACGACAACATTTCTTTCAACAATAACACCACTAATCGGAGATTTAATTGCCAAGTCACCTGCTGAATGCAAATCATTTATCTGGTTAACAATGTCATCATCTTTAAGACCGATAGAATGAATTTTTTTATCCATAGCATTAAACTCAGCTACAGCCTTATCAAAATCGGATTTAGCAGAAATGAGATTTTTCTGAGAGCCCGCATTTTGCTCCATCAATGATTTTTGCCTTTCATATTCCTGTTCAGTAAAATCCAATGTGGTTTTTGATTTGAGAAAATCTGCTTTCAACACGCCGATTTCGAGTCCTTCGATTAGAATCAATGTTTGTCCAGCCTTAACGTAAGAACCTACACTTGCATAGACCTTCTTAACTTTTCCAGCAACGATTGGACTTACCTGAGCTTCGTAGTTCTGGTCGGATATAACGACAGCAGGAATTTTTAAATAGCCTTTATAAGTTTCTTCTTTAACTGTTTCGGTTTCCAGTTTAATGGTTTCCTGAGATTCTTTTGAAAGAATTACTGATTCGCTTTTATGTTCATCTTCGTGATTAGATTCTACCTCTTTGTGATTTTCAGTTTCATTCTTACCGCATCCTGCAAAGAGAGAGATGGTTATAAGTATAATTATTAATTTATTCATGATATAAATTCTTTTTAAAATAGTTTACTGCCAATGGATTTTTCAAGCTCGATTAAATTTAAGTTATAATCTTTTAATGCAGAGACATATCCCTCTTTGATGCTTATCATCGTTTGTTTTGCCTGAAGGAATTCAAGGTAGGAAATATCCCCAATTCTGAAACCTGCGTCAGCGACCCTGAATATTTCATCAGCTTCGGGACTCAAAGTATTCATGTACAGCAAAATCTGATTCTCACTGTTTTTGAAATTCAGGTATGCTTTTTTCACGGAGCTATAAACATTCAAACTTACTGCATCAAATTCGTTTTCATTAATTTTAATTTCAGCATCTGCTTCTTTAACTTTTCCTCTCTGGTCGAACATGAACCATAGAGGAACAGATATACCGAAATTTACCCCATAGAAATCATTAACACCGTTTATCGACTGGCTTTTATATCCAACTTTAAAATCAGGAAGATAGGAGCTTACGGCAATTTTCTTGTTAATTAGAGAATTCGACTTTTTCAAACCAAACAGATTGAGCAAGGGATTGGATACAGCAGTTTTTTGTAGAAGAGATTCAATGCTTTCATGGAATGGTTTAAATTTCAGAGAATCAGTTAGTACAGGATTATAAGATTTATTATCGTGAGGAATACCGATACATGTCAGCAAATCATGCAAGGCGATATTATACTGATTCTTTAGAACCTCAAGATTATTTATTGCCTGTGCATACTGAACATCTGCGGTTAATTTTTCAAGATTAGTTGCTTCACCAAGATTAAAGCGAACGGCAGATTTTGTTTTAAACTCTTCGGCGACACTGCTATTTTCTTCAGCAATTTTAATAAGGGATTGTTTTTCAAGCAAGATAATGTACGCCTTACGAACTTCAGTAAGAACGTTTAAGGCATCAAGTTCATTTTCCGCTACAATAATATCTATTTCACCATTGAGCCACTCGCCTTTATACACAGTCTTTAAAGGGAATTCGAAACTCTGGTTTAGCTCGATGCTCCGCTCTTCATAATTTCCGAGACCTGTACCAACAGGCACAAAATCATACGTCAAAGAAAGCTCGGGCATTTGAGGGGAAATCCCAGACAGATATTTCCCTTCAGCAGATGTCACTTTGTTCTGACCTTTTTTAAAAACAGTGTTAAACTCTTTTGCAATAAGTTCAGCATCAGCTGAGCTTATTCTTTGCGGAAGTTCAACCTGAGATATTGTATTTTTAAACGCAATGATTAAAAATATCAAACATAAAATATGTTTCATAATTTACAATTAAATAGAAATGTTTATGAAATGCTTTTTAAAACAGGGAGTGACTAAATCAGGAGTGCGGAATAAAAGACCGGGATATCTATGTCAGGTTTAGGTTTAGTGGAAGTATTTATATTCGTAATGAATGACGACCCGAATAAATTTGCCGGGACAGAAAAGAAAATTACGGGAACATCATTACTATTAATTTTAAATTTGAAGATAACGGAGCGTTCAGTTTTTACATTATCAACAATATCACAAAAATCATGAGAGATGTGAGTATGGTGCTCGGGTGAAAATAAATCCAGTTCAGAATGCAGGAACACAAATCCGATTGCGAACAGAATGATAAAGCTTAATATTTTATAATACTTTCTAATCAATATGTAAATATAGAAACATATATTCATTAATTAAAGTGAAAAGAGGAAATAACAAAGAAAAACTTTTATATACATTTTAACCGCTGAGGTCGTCCGCCCAATCCTCCCAGCTAGACGGCGGATCTTCGACAAAACGACGGATCTTCGACTCGAGCGCAGAGAAGAGAATTGAACTATTGCATTATCACCACCAAAACACGAAAACGCCAAATAGTAAACAAAAATAAGATCCCCGCCTTGAGCCCCGTCCAAGAATCCTCCACGTCGGACGCAAAGAATAAGCATTGCAGAGAAGCGGGGTAACAATATTTTGTCCAGGTTCACACATGCTCTATCATACTTTTGTTTGGGTTCACAAAGCCAATGAATTGTGGGAAATATTATGGTTTGATATTGTATATTTTTATCAATAAGTTTCGGATAGAGGCAGGTTTATACATGACCGGGTTTAAAGTATATGGTAATATATGCTTTGACTCTTTTTGGCTTCTAACAATAATAAACATAACAGTATGAAAAAGTTAATTTTCCTCTTAGCTTTTATGCTGCTGATGTGTTCAGTCAGCACTGCACAGTATATACCCTTCTCGAATACAATCCGAATATATGACCTTGATACGGGTGGTGTAATGAGATTTTATAAGGTACCGCTGCCTCAGCCAGGTTACAAGAATTTTTATGTACAGAGGAGCGGGTATGCAGAACCGCCTTATGTATATGATATGAGACTTGGTAATGTGATGAGGTATATGTATAACCTCTATGGCTTTACAGACAGCGCACATCACAGACGATTTCGCAACAGCTGGGCATTTCAATATGGATACTATAATGGATATCTTCTTGACGCAGCATTTTCGAGACAGGATACAAATTTGTTCATATATGCATACAGTGGAGCGAACTGGGAGCCTGCAGATTACACGGCTATCAGCTTTAATGACGGACTGACTGCAAATAGTTTCTTGCCATTGTCTATAATGAATCACTGCGGGGGTATGGCTATTGACCCTGTGAATGATTCGGTAATGTATGTTGGTTTCAGTACAAGTCTATCACCAGGTAATATACACAAGTCAACTAACCGCGGGGCAAACTGGTCATGCATTGATACTCTCCCTGAAAATATTTCCGGCTCAAGATTTTTTATTAATACATTTAACCGCAATACAATATTTATAAGTAGAATCAATCTATACCGCAGCACAACGGGGGGGACGGATTTTCAGGTTATAAAAACGGGAGTGCAGAATGTACAGATGTATTTTGATGAAGGAGAGAATGCGATTTATATGTGCAACACATCGGCAGAGGGGCTGCTGAAATCAACTAACAACGGGACGAACTGGACGGTGCTGATGAACAAGGCAGTAAACGATATAGAGTTTGACCCGCTGAACGGAAATGTGATTTACGCGGGATGCGCAGACGGGCTTTATAAATCGAGCAATAAGGGAATCACGTGGACGCTTTACAACAATTCATTCAGTCCGGATTTAAATGTGAAAGGGATTGTGAAGAATCCGAATATGGGTGATACTCTTTTTGTTTCAACGAATAAGGCGGTTTATAAAGTGTTTGGACAAGCGGTTATTGATACGAGCGTGACGAATTATTTTCCGATGTCGGTTGGGAATGTGTATATATATGGATACTATTCCATGTATCCACCGGGCATATATAAGTATAAAATAACAATAACAAAAGATACTATTGTTTCAGGAAAAAGATTCTTTTATTCGGAAACGGCGTTTCCAGGATTTCCCTCTAATGAGAAATGGATAAGGATTAACGGAAATACAGGGGTTGTTTCATCGCTTTCAAGTATGAGCTGTAATTATTTAATAAATGAAAGATATATAGATTCGTTGGGGTCAAATATCAGAGATACGCTGTACAAGTGTTCATCATATTTTCAGTCAATATGCACGGATACATTAACTCATAGTTTATTTGGAATACCGACTAAGCGTAAAGGATTTGATCAAGACGGTTTAAATGTAACTAACAGAAAGTATTCAAAGTATTTTGGACTGACAATGGTAAGGATATGGGAAATGGATCAAATAACACATACGCTATACGGATGCAAGATAAACGGCGTTACGTACGGAGATACCGTGCTGACGGGGATTGAGAGCATATCAAATGAAGTGCTTGATTCTTATTCGCTGGGGCAGAATTATCCGAATCCGTTTAATCCTAATACAGTTATCCGTTATCAGTTGCCGGTTATCAGCGATGTGGTAATTAAGGTTTATGATGTGCAGGGAAGAGAGGTGCAGACTCTGGTGAATGAGAGGATGCAGGCGGGGACGTATGAGGCAATGTTTGACGGGACAGGGATGAATAGCGGGGTGTATTTTTACAGAATGGTGACGGAAGGGTTTACTGAAACAAAGCGTATGATACTTTTAAAATGAGAAGTTTTGTGCACGTCAGGACTTACGTCCTGGCGGTGTCAGGAAAAAATTCCTGACACAACGATTTAATCCCACGGCTACGTGTCGTGGAGATTTTTTGAAGAACATAAAATAGTTTGAAATGAAAAAATTTATTCTAATCTTTTTAATGCTCGCAGCAGTGAGCGGCAATGCGCAGTGGGTACAGGTACCAAATAATATTTCAGGAATGATTAATAGTTTTGCTTCAATCAATAATGATATTTTTACAGGTACATATATAGTCTTAAATAATATTACCATAAACTCACCGGGAGTTTACCGTTCAACGAATAATGGGGTGAATTGGACTCAGACTTCATTCCCTAATTTTGCAGGTAGTTTACACGTTAAAGGTACTCGTTTGTTTGCCACATCTATCGGCGGTTCATCATCATTTTATTCGGACAATTCAGGAGCAAACTGGACAAATATGAATATGCAATGTTATAGTTTCACTTCAAACAATACACATTTATATGCAGCAACGGGAACAGGATTAAAAATATCAACAAATAACGGATTGAACTGGACAACAATAAACTCATCGGTTACTCCGATTATGCTTGTAAAAGATAATTTCGTACTGGCAACTGCAGGAAGTACACTGCTTATAGTTTCTTCAAACAACGGATTAAACTGGTCTAATGCTAATGGTATCAGCAATGCTGTGCAATCTCTCGCGACGAACGGGACTGAAATATATGCAGGAACTTACAGCGGCGGTGTGTTAAAATCTACTGATAACGGTTTTAACTTTACACAAACATCTTCTTTCAATGGATATCAATTAAATTCAATTATAGCAGATGGCACAAACGTTATTGCAGGTTCTTCTTCAGGTGGAGGGATATTTGTTTCCACAAACAAAGGAACCAACTGGACACTGAAGAATGAAGGATTTAACGGCGGGAGTGCGTCTATATCAAAACTTCTGTATGCAAACGGATATATTTTTGCAGGAGAAGGTTCACAAGTCTGGAGAAGAAACTTCCAGAATTTATTACCGGTAAAAAACATTACCACAGAAATACCATCTAAGTATTCATTGGGGCAGAACTATCCGAATCCGTTTAATCCCACTACAGTTATTAGTTTTCAGTTGCCAGTTGTTAGTGATGTATCGATAAAAATATATGATGTGCAGGGGAGAGAGGTGCAAATGCTGGTGAATGAGAGGATGCAGGCGGGGATGTATGAGGTGAGCTTTGATGGTTCAGGGTTGACGAGCGGGGTGTATTTTTATCAGATGAGAGCGGGGAAATACATCGAGACGAAAAGGATGATTCTTTTAAAGTAACAAAGTGACAGAGTAACAAAGTGACGGAGT
>JBAYUG010000071.1:0-17459 GCA_041675325.1 Kapaibacterium sp. (SeqCode) | reverse complement strand
ATCACTTACAACTACGCTTAATGATACATACGGTAATAAAGTTGTGGTTGACGGAGCGGGATTTCTTCTTAACAATGAAATGGATGACTTCTCTGTAAAGCCCGGAGTTCCGAATATTTTCGGACTTGTTGGTAATGAAGCTAATGCAATAGAGCCCGGCAAAAGAATGCTGAGTTCAATGACACCGACATTATTACTCAAAGATTCAAGACCTTACATGGTTGTCGGTTCGCCCGGAGGCGGTAAAATTATTACATCCGTGCTTCAAACAATACTTAATATAATAGAATTTGACATGGATGTTCAGGAGGCTGTCGATGCTCCTCGTTTTCATCATCAGTGGCTGCCGGATTTACTTCAGGTTGAAAAAACCTTGTTGTCGGGAAATAGTATAAAGAAGCTGTATGAGCTGGGCTATGATTTAAAAATAGTTTCCGATTTCGGAAGGGTGGAAGCAATCGTATTTAATCAGGACGGGACTCTCTCGGGTCACTCTGATAAACGCGGCAGCGGCAAGGTAGTAGGGTATTAACTTAATAGTGACTTAACTGCTGCTTTCTCAGAAGAGAATAAATTCATTATAGAAATAATAAAAACCCGCTAATGTATCCGCGGGTTTTTTGATTAGTGGTTGTAAATTTAAGTGTTATGTGTGCATAATCATTTGATAAGCACCATGCGTTTTACGCTTATAAAATTACCGCTTTTGATTTTGTAAAAATAAACTCCGCTGCTAAGTTGCGAGCCGTTGAAATCAACTGTGTAATATCCTGTCTGCTTTACTTCATTTACAAGTGTTTGTATTTCTCTGCCTGTGATGTCATAGATTTTCAAAGATACAAATCCCTGTTTTGGCAAGGCATAGTTTATTTTTGTAACAGGGTTAAAAGGGTTCGGATAGTTTTGCGACAGCTCGTATTTTTTGACTGTGTTGTTATTAACAAGGTTTCCCATGTTATCACCTCTTTCGAGATCTTCTGAAGAGAATGAAACAAAATCAGAATAAACCGATGCCCAATTAGTGTTGTCAATCGCTACTATTTTATATCGGATACTGTTTTGCAAAATACCCCAACCCCAGCAAGAGTTCCAGGCATCCAAGTCCATGTAAACCGGCTGTTCGTCTTCAGGAATAAGTAAATCCGCAACTTCAAAATAATCATCCGGTACAGTTCCGTATTGATTATATGCTCTAAAGATTTTGTATCTCTTTTCAGGTTTTTCTCCCATCATATCAGGCTCCATATTGTGATTCCATGTAAGTACAGGATATAATTTATTATCAATACAATCGGAAACAGAAACATTTAAACCCATTGGACGTGAAGGCGGTGTTGCTTCAAGAATGTCCGCAAGGTCAGTTTCTCCGCCGAATTCTGTTGCCCTGTAAATTTTGATATTCGCAGTATTCCCATTCAAGCTATCGTAGTAAATAAAGATTCCTGTTGTATCGTTACTCCTCGAAAACGTATTTGGACTCGAATAAGGAGAAAACACTTCGTTGTATCCCGGTTTCCATGCATCCCATCTATCACCAATATTATCATACGATGTATATAGTTCCTCGTTAGTTGTAAATATTCTGTTTGTACCGAGATGGCAATTATCTACTGGCGGGTCACCAAAACTATGCTTTATAGTATATCCATTTGGTGAACCATTTGAATTATAACTAAAAAAATCATGTAAACTTAATCCATCTCCCTTTAGTGTATTTAATAAATGAGTTCCATGTAAGGATGGATCGTTTTCATATAAAACTTCCGCTTTATTATATGTTTTCCAAACATTTCCACTTGTCCAGCAATTCATATCCACTGAAGCCCATCCTGTTGCTTCCCATCTGTAATATCCATCAGCACATTCAAGATCATGAGGAGAGCACCAATCAGCGGTCGGCCTGTAAATACCATCAAAAACGTGATAAATATAAAGCCCTTTTCCGTAATCAGATGTATTATACGGGTCATAAAATGCTGTATCACCCAGCATAAGTCTATCCCAATAACAAACTTTACTTCTGTTTGCCAGTAAGAAAAACTCTGTCTCAGAAATTGGTACTTTTATAACCTCTCCATCATTATTACTACGAGAAGAATAATCACCTAAGATGTTTGACTGTCCAAAGGTTGCGGTTCTAGGTGTCATATATCCACTTAGAATCATTTCGTATGGACTATAGAATGCCTCAACACCAATTGCATAAGAATTACGGCCGTATATCAAATGTCCATTGGAAAACGTGTAATGTCCATGTTCGTGAATACAAATACCAGTAACATTATTTTTCATTAAATTTCTAGCACAGGTTATGCCTGAACTGGTATAACCGTATCCTGAGCGAATCCAGCGTAATGTATCGACTTTAAAATCACTTCCATCAAGTGAACTATATCCATCATATTCGGGTAATACACCACCGGTAGTTTTATGAATTTTATAAATAAAATCTACATTATTATCCGAACCGTATTCAAAATTAGTTCCGTTCCAACTCCACTTATCGTACCAAGCCCAGTTAATAGAATATTTTTGGTTTAATTTATTCCATATTTCAACATTCATTGCTGCTATACCAACACCTGTATTTCGATAGTAAGATGCATTTGAATCAAGGCGCACAGAATATGCTTTTCCCAACACATGAAATCTTCCGAGTGATAATTGTAAGAAATAGTTGCTGAACGTCTCCTTATTCTGGTCATAAGCATTCCACCAATTTGAGTTATTGTTTTTGATATCTGCAATCAAACTATCTCTGTAAATTGGACCCGATGTATCGCAAGTATTTGGCCAGATGTTATCATTTGCGTCATCAAGAAATTGAACAAATACTATTAATACCGGGAAATATGACGAGCTAGATATAGGACTCCCATTTATTGTATCTGTTCGGTTCGGTTTAAAGAATCCATCTTGTGGGTTTAAGGGTAGTTGACTTGCCTGAAACAAAGTACTTCCGCAAGATGATTCATACGGACTTTGTGCTTCCGATGTTTTTACTACTAAAAGTAAAAACATAAAAATGCAAATTGCTATTAATGATTTTCTCATTTTATTTGATCCTTTAATTATTTATGTTTTAATTTGTTATAAAAAATGGGCGGATATATCCATTTATGGATATAACTTTTGATTGTCGTTGACCGCGACTGTTCTTTTATTTCAAAGGCTCCGCCCTTTAATTCAATATAAAAATTTATTTTGGTGGTGTATCCATAAGGACTTTAAATGATTATTTGATTAAAGAGAACTTTTTTGTTTGCAAGAAATTAGAACCAATTAGCTTGTAATAGTAAATTCCGGACGTTAACTTAGATGCCTTATAATTTACCTGATATGTGCCTGGTGTTTTTATTCCTTCAAAAAAGTTATCTACTATTCTTCCCGATACGTCATATATCTCAAGTTTATAAAAACCTTTCTCTTTTATTTCAATTATTATATTCGTTGAATTGTTGAACGGGTTCGGATAGTTTTGATGCAATTCAAAAGATTTACGAATATCGTTTGATATCTGATTTACAAATGTTAAACCTCCATTCGTTGTATATAACACCATTCCATTGCTTCCTGTTGCCCAGCCAATGCTGTCGTTATGAAAATATATATCCCCAACATATCCGGGATTATTATCGTTATCCATTCGTACCCAATTGTAACCTCCATTTGTAGTTTTGAACATTCTACCCCCAGGTGTTCCTCCACCTCCGCACCAACCCGTATTGGAATTTGAAAATCTTACACTATAAATATCAAATATACCGGGTACTCTTCCAATACTATCCCAGTTTATACCAAAATCTGTTGAGCGATAAACTGGACCATTTTGTAAACCTACTACACAGCAATATTGGTAATTGGTTATTGACATATCCCAGAAATCATAACCCATATAATTCAAATTAATATTAGGTGTGTACCAATTTAATCCGCCATTTGTTGTTCTTTGAAGAAACCCGCCATCCCCACATACTAAGCCCGTTAAAGAGTCTTTGAAAAATATACTATATATCCAACCTCCTATATAGACATTTGATAAAGTAATACCTCCATCAGTTGTTTTCCATATTTTTGTTCCTGTACCTGAGACCCAACCAGTGTTGTTATTTAGGAAGAATGAGGAGATGTAGCTATCATCTGTTCCATAAGGACCATTTTCAATTGCTATCCAATTCTCTCCGCCGTTAGTAGTTTTCAATATTGTTTTAAACATACCAACACAATAAATTGTATTTGAATCAACAACACTTAAGCTATTCAATCTCTTATTTGTTGCAGGATGTAATTGGTGTACCCAGTTAACTCCTGCATTAGTAGTTTTTGCTATTACTCCTGTTCCGCAAATCCAACCTGTATTTTTGTTAATAAATTTAACAGAATGAAAATCAGTGGTACTTCCGGTGTTCTGCAATACCCACTGACTATAACCATTGCTTATCAATAATGAGACATTAAGAATCATTACGATTAATATAATTTGTTTTTTCATATATGTATAGTTTGCTTTCATAATCTTTTAAATTTATTTAATTAAAGAAAACTTTTTAGTCTGTATGTAATTTGAACAAATTAGTTTGTAAAAGTAAATTCCGGATGATAATTTCGATGCATTATAATTTATCTGATAAGTACCCGGTGTTTTTATTCCTTCTAATAAGTTATCAACTTTTTTTCCTGTTACGTCATATATCTCAAGTTTATAAAAATCCCTCTCTTTTATTTCAATCATTATATTCGTTGTATTGTTAAACGGGTTCGGATA
The DNA here is from genome assembly GCA_041675325.1 of Kapaibacterium sp. (SeqCode). Classification (GTDB taxonomy): domain Bacteria; phylum Bacteroidota; class Ignavibacteria; order Tepidaquicellales; family Tepidaquicellaceae; genus CAIKZJ01. Next base: position 12,694 of record JBAYUG010000071.1, on the reverse strand, counting down.
GTTTTGATGCAATACGAATGATTCTGGAATTACAGTAGAGATTTGATTTACATAAGATAAACCTCCGTTCGTTGTGTACAATACCATACCATTACTTCCGGTAGCCCAACCAAGGCTGTCGTTATAAAAGTATATATCATCTACATATCCAGGATTATTATCGTTATCCATTCTTGTCCAATTGTAACCTCCATTTGTTGTTCTAAACATTCTACCCCCAGGGGTTCCACCGCCGCCACACCAACCTGTGTTTGCATTTGAAAATCTTGCACTATAAATATCAAAAATACCGGAGACTTTCCCAATGCTATCCCAGTTCATTCCGAAGTCCGTTGAACGATAAACAGGAGCATTTTCTCTCCCTATTACCCAACAATATTGATTATTAATTGTAGCAAGTTCATGAAAAGTATATCCCATATAATTTAAATTAATATTGGGTGTATACCAATTATAACCACCATTTGTTGTTCTTTGAAGAAATCCACCATCGCCGCATAATATACCTGTCATTGCATCTTTGAAGTATATATCATTAACCCAATCCGCAATGTATATTTGAATTAAGGAGTCACCGCCATTTGTTGTTTTCCAAATCTTTTGACCACTGCCTGATATCCAACCAGTATTATTATTAAGGAAGAACATGGAATTATAACTATCGCCTGTTCCGTAAGGACCGTTTTGAATTGCTATCCAGTTGTCTCCACCGTTTGTAGTCTTCAAAATTGTCTTGAACATACCAATGCAATAAACAGTATTAGAATCAATTGCACTTAAGCGATCTAACCTCTTATTTGTTGCGGGATGTATTTGCTGAATCCAGTTTATACCTGCATTAGTTGTTTTTGCTATCACTCCTGTTCCGCAAATCCAGCCGGTATTCTTATTGATGAATTTCACAGAATGAAAATCAGTTGTACTTCCGGTGTTTTGCAACATCCACTGACTATAACCATTGCTTATTAATAATGAGACATTAAGAATCATTACGATTAATAAAATTAGTTTTTTCAAATATGTATAGTTTGTTCTCATTATTCTTTTCAATTTATTTTAATAAAGAAAACTTTTTAGTTTGTACTGAATTTAAATAGTATAGCCTATAGAAATAAACTCCACTCGATATTTTACTTCCATCGAATGTCACTTCATACGTTCCGGGATTTAGTGATTCGTTCACAAGTGTTTGAACTTCTCTTCCCAGCACATCAAATACTTTCAATACTACTTTGTCATTCCCTAATGTTTTTATAGGGAATCCATTTACAACCTGAAATTTAATTATTGTTGTCGGATTGAACGGATTTGGATAATTCTGATATAACGCAAATCCTTTAAGTACTTCATTTCCATTATTGCTAACCCCTACAAGCCATTCTCCCCCATTTGTTGTATGCATTATCTTTCCTGCACCTCCAACGCCCCATACTACAGAATCATTAAAGCAATATATTGAGCCCCAGAAAGCCTGATTCGACCCTGTGTTTTGTCTGTACCAATTATAACCTCCATTAGTAGTCTTATATAAATAGCCATAACTTCCACCAGCCCAACCAGTATTTACACTTGAGAATGCTACGGCTTGCATAACTGAAGGCGGGTAAGAATGCAAAGTATCTAAAACTTGCCAGGTATTACAAAAGTCTGTACTTCTATAAAGAGGTGACTGACCTGCAATTACATAAACGTATTGACTATTAACAACACTTAGTTTTCTGAATTCGTAAGCATAACTAGACGGGACATTCGTATCAAACCAGTTCATTCCGCTGTTTGTTGATTTAAATACTCTTCCGGCAGTGCAGTATAATCCTTCGTTGAAATTTCGAAAATATATATCGCTATTAAACGAAATTGTATGGGCTGTATCAAAAGTAAGACCACCGTTAGTTGTGCGAAGTACACGACTACTTCCACAAAACCATCCGGTATCCCTATTTAGAAAATGGACTCCATTATAAATACCTCCGTTCGGATTTCCGTTGCTGATTTCAATCCAGTTTGCACCCCCATTCGTTGTCTTCAAAATAACATCATGCCCACCTGAGACATAACAGTATAGGGAATCAACCGGAAAAATTGACGATAAAATACCACCACCTATAATTGAAGGATTAGGAATGTTCATCCAGTTAATTCCTCCGTTAGTTGTTTTTAGTACATAACCGCCGTCCCCCAATGCCCAGCCTGTATAACGATTAATAAATTCTACGTCATATAGATTAGCAGATATTCCCGAGGTTTGAACAACCCACTGTGCATTAACGCTGAATGCAGTTAGCATTAATATTATTATAAATAGTTTTTTCATAATTGTATTCTTTTTGTTTTAAACTTTGATGCAATTAAATATTTTGTGTGGATAGGAATACTTTGAATAATGACTTTTGGGGTTATATTTTTCGAATTATTAGTCTTATAATTTATAGAATATATATTAGAGGGTGATTTAGATGTAGATAAAAAATGATAATAATAGTATATATAAAGGCGAAGAAATATTTCCATCCCCGCAGAAAAATAATAATGAAAACTTATACTTTTCATATTAATTTTGTTTATCCCCTCTCGGGGTAAATTATTTTGCTATTACTGCTGTTAAAATATTAAGTATTATTTTAATTGTCAATGTATTATTTGCTCTGCGTATTACTATGCATTGCATTATTAATACTGTAACCCTGAGAGAGGAGACTATACTTAATGTAATAGAATTTGAGGTGGATATTCAGGAGGCTGGGCTATGATTTAAAAATAGTTTCCGATTTCGGAAGGGTGGAAGCAATCGTATTTAATCAGGACGGGACTCTCTCGGGTCACTCTGATAAACGAGGCAGCGGTAAGGCAGTAGGGTATTGAAATAAAGAACGGTATCCGCTTTGCAGCGGATACCGTTCTTAAAATACTCTATTCTACTATAAGATAATAAAATTAATACCCGAGGATATTGCAAACCTTTTTCCAATATTTGCATCAAGGTTGAAAGCAAAGAAACCTACTTTTACAGTTCCGCCTATAACAAACCTGAAATTATTGTTTCCGTCAACTGTTACTTTCACAGGAGTCTTAGTGCCGTTTGAGTGCAAATAATTGTATGAAAAGTCAGCCTTGAAATTTTCATACTGAAGTGCAGCATAACCGGTAAGAATTTTATAGGTTTTACTGACCTGTCCGTTGATGAAGAAATTTCCTGATTTCCAGAGGTCGTTATTATCGGGCTCGGTAAAGCTTAGTCCCTGATAACCTCCTTGTACAGCGATGTCAACCGGGCTTTTCGGGAAATAATGGCTAATGTTATGTCTCAGCGTAAATCCAAAATAAGAAAGGGAACCAACGTCACTGATTTTTATTTTCGGTAGGAAACTTATGGAACCGTCTGTACCGTATAAAGTACCAAAAGTAATTTCAGGAATAAAGAATGGGACTGATGTCGTTTTAAAAGCACCGCCGATTAAAGTAATATCCTGTCCGGGGACATAATTACCGTTTTGATCGTAAAACTTTCCAATGGCTTCTGTCTTATCACCTATCGCAGTAGGTGCGTCCTGTGCTCTGTATGTACCCTTAGCATAACCTCCGCCAACAGCAATTGAATCTGCATAGCTGAAATTAAATTTCTGGTCGTCACTGCTCATGAAAGTATTCATGAATCTAAACCTGATACCTACATTGAATCCTATTGGTACTTTTTTATCAAAAGGTACGTAAGCGTCGTAGAAGTAATTTGAATTCATGTTTGTTCCTAAAGCATCCACGAGAGGCTGCATGTACAATTTTGCATAATCCGGTCCCACTTTCTGAAGTTTTTCTTCAAGACCCTGAGCGTTGGCTATGCCGGCACTGATAAACAGTACAAATAACAATGTAATGAATTTTCTCATTTGCTCTCCCTAATTTTATTTATGAAAAAATTACTTTAAAATTCTTTTGATTGAATCTCTTTTACCATAACATAGCCCGTCAAATCCATAAAATTAAACTCATGGAACACATTATAGCCAATCTTTTTATAAATTTCAACATTTAAAATATTAGTAGTATCAAGCCCAATTATTTTAACTCCGGTAAAATTTATTGCATCTTTTTCCGCAGTTTCTATAAGTATGCGTGCAAATCCTCTTCTTCGAAATTGTTTTTTGACTGAAAGTTCATTTAAGTAAAAATGTGTTTCTTTCGGTTTTAGAGCAGATGTTTTCATTGCATATTCGCCGATGTATTTTATGTTGGGACTACCGGCTTTCGTTCTCATTTCCGTTACTGCCTCCATCATTCCCTCATGCCATTCTTTTGCATCAGGTCTTGTGTAAATCAAACATCCTGCAATCTGATTTTTGAAATACAAACCATTAAGTTGAAGGTTCAAACCCGGTACTATATCATAGACCATCATCTCGTATATGCATCGAGTTACTCTTTCTCTCTCTTTAATTTCAGGGAAAAGATTAAGATGTAAAGGGTCATCAACGAAGCCTTCTGTAAATATTTCAACAGCCGCTGCTAAATCTTCTTTACCAATCTTCTTTATCTGAATATTATTACCCAATACTAAATTTTAAAATTCATGTTCAATCCTAATGAGAAGTTCTTTGTCTTTTTAGGAGCAAGTACGCTTAGTATGTTGTATGTTCCAAAATCCATAGAAAACGGACCTGCGTTAAGACCTAAACCAAAACTAAGTTCAAACTTCTCTCTTCCTCCGGCAACTATTCCAAGCCTTCCTGAGAGCTCGTTTATTGGATTAATCTCATATCCAATTGCAACTATCGGAGTTGTTGTGCCGCCGTAATTATCCGTAAATCCCTGTATGTAGTCAAGCGCAAAACTCATTAATTCCATGTCCTCTGAATGAACTTTGCCTTCACTCATTTGTTTATTCGAATAATACTTATATTGCGCACCAATTCTGACTGTCGTTGGCAGCATTCTTGAAAAGCTTTCTATCGGCGACCTTGTTCCGTTAATTACATCTTCAAGGGAATCAAGCTGCTCTTTCTTCGTTATATCCGTTATTAAAAAACTACCGTCATAATAATAATTTGCCGCATTCGTTTTCCAGTTAATATAGCCAATGTCTGTAACGCTGAAACCAAGGTTCAACTTTCCTAAATTGAAAAAGTCTTCAAGTGTAGTAGATAAACCAATATCAAATCCGACTCCGAATCCCGCGTTGTTTACCGGGGGTTCTAACTTCCTTTCAGATGATATTCCGGAATAAAGTAAGGTCATTTTCCCGGAACCGGAAATTTGATTGCTGTCATTCGTGAAAACCGAAAGGTCATTGTTAATAATTTCAGAGTAATAAAATCCTAATTGAGGTTTAAATGAAGCTCCTAAATTTATGTACTTGAAGTTTTTATTGTTCTTTATGTCTATTTTCCGCGCGTATGAAAACGATATTTGCCTTGTCCAGGAAGTATTAAAATCGAGTTCGGAAAAATCATATCTCCTGTTAACTTCATTTCCGAAGAATGCGACTTCCAGAAAATCTTTATCGAAGTAAAAATGCCCTCCTACTCTTTCCTCAACTCCGAAACCAAAAGTACCGTCGATTGTTCTTACAACTACTGAAATTGGTTTTATATTACCGATTGAATTTATAGGAGTGTTGCCGACCTGCTCTATTATATCATTCTTATCGTCGGTATCTAAATATTTCTTCGTGCCGTCTGCATTTTTCGTAAAGTACTGGTCAAGCAGGTTCAATGGTGCAAATTCAGCGTCAAGCATTATTCCTAAATTTATTCCTAAACTGAAATCTACTATGCTGGTATCTATACTTCTTTGGTTTATAATATTTGCAGGGTTAAATCCAATTGCGTCTATGCTGTATGCTGCCGCAGTTGATGCCCTGCCCATCGAATAATTGCGGACTGTAAATTGGTATTGGGCAAAAGAATCGGAGATAAAAACCATAAATATAAATAATAAAATTGTAAAATGTTTTTCCATTAGATTTCTCATCGTTGTTTAATTAATCCTCTTTAATTCTGTAAATTACTTTGCCTATACCCAATAGCCTCGCATAATCATTTTTCACTACTCTTATGTATGATGTGGGATTTTGATCGGTGTAGAATTTTGTGACATACACTACTTTCCCTGCTCTAAGTATTTTGTCAATTATTTCTTTCGGTACAGTTGTCCTGTACGTTTGCAGGCTGATGCCGTTAACAAAACCGTTTATATCAACAGGGGCACGGCTTACCGAGATAGTCGAATCCGAAGGATTACCTAACATCCGTGAAAGTGAAAACAATGGTACGTTGAATGAGTCAAGAACGTCAATTTTTGAGATAGCAAATAGTGCAATCGCATTAGTCATTATTAGTTCAATATCCATACTCTGGCAATTTTGAATTTTTTTTCTCTGATCTTCATCGCTTATACCGAAATCTGCTGTGTCGTCCTGTATAACAGAATTTGTCTGCGTAATATACATGTTTATCGGTACAGAAAAATTAGTATTTGTCGAAAAACTGTCAAGATAATTTATACTTCCGTTCGAATAAGGTTTATTAATCAAAATAGTTTTTGCTACATATATATCTTTCGGAAGATTACCAATAAATTCAGCAACATTACTGTTTAAGTTTGTCAGGTAGAAATTACTTGAATCACTGCCCTGGTCAAGACTGAGATTAAAAAGTGTATCATTAATTGTCGGATTTCCGCCGGGGTTATATCTTAAATTTACTTTGTTGCCGTTCTTATTTATTCCCTGAATTGATACCTGTTCAAAATCCAGTTGATAATTGTTCTCATATCGTTTTAATGTAATGTAAGTATAGTCTTCGTCAACACTCGCAAAATTTATGAATCCTTCGGGTACATCAGTACCAAACGGTGAATCAGTTCTGCTCAATTCTCTTGCAATATAAGTTGGTTTTATCCTCCCTATGATTCTTTCCACAGTATATGGTGTGACCTCTGAACTCAATGTAGCTATCTCAGCTGTACTGGATGTTGTTCTTAATTTTAATGCAATTATATTCGAAACTCCGCCGTTTGATTTGTAAACCCAGTTGAATAGAGGAATACTTATCTGTTTCTGTGTATTCGCAGGTACTTGTACAGTATTGGTATATTTTAAAGTAGTATCATTTCTTGAGCGCATGTTTTCTAAAGATAAATTCACCGTGTATGAATTCAATGCAGCTCCCTGGAATTTTAAAATTAACTCACCGCTTAGAAAACTAATAAACGATGCCTGCGTAGAATCATCGAAGTATATAAAAATGGTAGTATCGTGAGATAGATTTGTTGGTACGTTATAAAATGACTGACCCACACCGTCGGATTTAATATCAGAGAAGAGGTCTGTTGTTGCGGTCGTACCCGTTAGTATCACATTGCTGTTCACGCTGTCATAATGTGTATTCGTAGAATTCTTAAGCATATCATATATGAAATAATATCTGTTTATTATCGGTAAATTACCCGTGATATCCCATTCAGGAGCTGTAGGCTCTTTTATGTCACAACCAAACTGGGAGAGAGAGGATATTAATACAATCAGCACAATTACGGCACTGAAGAGCAATTTCAAAAGATTCATATATATGATTTAGATTTCAATCAAATTTTTTATTTTATAGCTTAATGTCAATGTATAAATTGTTGTAGCTGTTTTTCCGCATTCCGTGTGCATTTCGGAGCTGATAAATTGAGTTTCACTTATAATTATTTATAACTAACTTATATCCTCATTATCAATTTAAAATAATATAAAATGAAGAAATTGTTTCTCTCTCTGTTATTGCTTGCATTAGTGGGCAATATCTCTTTCTCCCAGGAAAAATGGTCACAAACCTCAAAGCCTCTTGGGATTTACAACAAACTTCCTCAGAAATTCGTCTCATGGGAAAACCCCAATAAAGAACAGACACTTTATTACACACCTATGGGTGTAATGGCTGTAAGTCCGAACTTCAGGGTTTTACCGAATTCGAACGAACAGAATGAAATCGTTCTGGTCAGCCAGACTGCAAACCCAAACTTCATGTTTGGTTCTGCGAATACGAGCGTTGGTTCTACTTATGGTCAGGGATGTTATGTTACTACTAACGGCGGTCTTAACTGGTACGGAACGGACTTAATGCCGAACGAACCGGGTTCTACTTCTGACCCTGCACCCACTATAGATAAAAACGGTGTAATAGTATTTACTTCTTTAAATACTACGGGTACAGCTTTTATGTATGGTCAGTATTCTACAAACTTCGGCGTTAACTGGTCAACACCTTATACTATTACAAGTTCAAGTTCAGATAAAAACTTTTCCGGCACTGACGACTATCCTTCAAGCCCTTACTACGGAAGGTCTTACACGGTGTGGAGCAATTTTGCACTTTCAGCTCCTCCAATAGTATTTTCGTACACTACTAACAGCGGTGTTTCATGGAGCTCAATGACTCAGATTAATACACCTCCTGCAAGTCATTATTCACAGGGCTGCGATATTATCACAGGTCCCGGGTTAATAATATACGTTACATGGGCAGCTCCACTTTCAGCAAGTCCTTATACTGAAGATTTTTATGGTTTTGCAAAGTCAACAAACGGCGGAGCAAACTGGTCTGTAACAGAAAATGCTTTTGATGGAAACGGTGTTCGTTCATCATCATATAACGGCTGGGGTGTTAGAGTAAACGGCTTCCCGCGTATCGGAGTTGATAGAAGCGGCGGTGCATACAATGGATATATTTATATTGTGGCCCCACAGATTAATCTTGCGCCGGCTGGAAGTGACGGTGACGTTGTTCTTCATCGTTCGACAGATGGCGGTACAACATGGTCAGCAGGCATAAGAGTTAATCAGGATGCAATGAACAACGGTAAAGTTCAGTTCTTCCCTGCAATCAGAGTTGATGAAAACGGTGGTGTTAACGTTGTATATTATGATAACAGAAACTATCCTTCAGTCGGTGATTCATGCGAAACTTACATGTCACGTTCAATTGACGGCGGTTTAACATGGACTGATATATTAGTTTCCGACCATCGCTGGAGACCACGCGGTGAAGGCGGTTCAGGTTCATACATGGGTGACTATATTGGTATTACATCAGGCAACAACAAAATCTGGCCTTTCTGGTTCGATAACAAACTCGGTAATTTCCAGGCATGGACAGCATCAGTTGATATCGGTCCGGCAATTAATCATACGCCGCTCGGTAACACAGAACAGGTATCAGGAACTAAAGCTGTTAATTGCGTAATTATTCCCGCTGGAAGTCCTATAACTCCATCAACGGTTAAACTTTATTATTCAAAAGATAATCCCGTTCTTACTTCTAACGTTACAATGACAAATAGCAGCGGTGACAACTGGACAGCAAACCTTCCGCTATCAGGCGCAGGTCTTTACAGGTATTACATCACTGCAACGGACGGATTAAACAGAACAGCAACATATCCTTCAGGCGCACCGGCAGTTACAGTATCATTTATTGCTTCACCCGATACGACTAAACCTCTTATAGTTCATACACCATTAACCAATGTTCCAAAGTTAAGCTGGCCTGCAACTATAACAGCTACTGTTACGGATAACATCGGTGTTGACTCAGTATGGGTCGGCTGGTATATAAATAACATCAGCACAGGATACAGGAAATTTAAACTTCTAAACACCGGCGGCTCAAGCTATGCTGCGGCTTTTAATTCAGTAGGTGCAGATGTCAATATCAACGATTCGATATTTTATAGAGTTCTTGCAAGAGATATTTCTTCTGGACATAATGCAGACTCGACAGTTCAGAATAAATTCAAAATTATAAACGAAGCAAATATTATTATAGGAACAGGTACAACATCAAGCAACTTCCCGTTCACTACTTACTGGAAAGACGGCAGAACTCAGTACCTCTATCTTGCTTCAGAAATAAATGCAGCATCAGCTCTCATCAAGCAAATTGGTTTTGATGTTATTTCGGTCGGAGCCCCTGCAATGACAGACTTTAAAGTGTCATTTCAGAACACAACTGCCACAACTCTTACTGGTTTTGTAAATGACAATTGGACGGTTGCATACAATCCTACGTCATACGCACCCGCAGGACCAGGATGGAATATGATGGCGATGACAACTCCTTTCAATTATACAGGCGGTAATTTACTTGTTGATATTTGTTATAATAATACAACCTACACATCGTATTCCACTGTTAACTGTACTGCAGCACCGGGAATGTACTGGGGAAGGTATAATGATCTTACAGAGCCACTGGGCGGCTGCGGATATACAGCATGGACTTTAACAACCGGTCCTGTTGGCAGAGCAAACACAAAATTAGTTCTTGAACCATTAACAGGCGTGAATCCTATTGGTAGTCAGTTGCCGAACGTTTATTCTTTAAGCCAGAATTATCCGAACCCGTTCAACCCAACAACGAAAATAAACTTTGCACTTCCAAAACAGGGTTTGGTTACGTTAAAGATTTACGACGTACTCGGCAGGGAAGTCAGAACACTGGTTAATGAAATAAAGTCAGCAGGAAGCTATTCAGTTGACTTTAACGCATCAGAATTTTCAAGCGGTGTTTACTTCTACAGATTGCAGTCGGAAGGTTTCACTGATATAAAGAAAATGATGCTCATCAAATAGTTATTATTTTTTGTCATTTCTGCTTTAGCAGTAATTTATAAAAAAGGCGGTCATTCATGACCGCCTTTTTGTTAAGTTTTATTTTTCCTGTCTCCTGTCTTCTGTAACCAGCTTTTCCCGTTCTACCTGTTCTCAATTCTTTCCCTTCTCTTCCTGTTCTTCCAGCTCTTCCTGCCTTTCCTGCACTCGCTGCTTTAAATCTGCATTGAATATTTTAAAATAATACCATAATTTTTATCAACGGCTTATACCCCAGAAATTAAACTAATAATTGATGAATAAGAAAGCTGTTTTTCCGGGTCAGTACATTCAGGGACGAGGTGCCATTAATGAATTGCCTTTTCTAATCAGACTCCTTGGCTCTAAAGGAATTATTCTCTGTTCTAAATTTGTTAAAGATAAAATCATTCCAAAGTTTGTTTCAAAAGAGATTTCCGAAAATATTAAAATAGAAATCTTTAAAGGCGAATGCTGTGAAGAAGAACTTGCACGTATTTCATCACTTGTCCGGAATGAAAATGCTGACGTTATTATCGGAATGGGAGGTGGTAAAGTAATCGACACTGCAAAAATTACCGCCGATAGAGTAAATATCCCCGTTATTATCGTCCCTACTATCGCTTCTACTGACGCACCCTGTAGCGGCTGTGCTGTTACTTATTCTCCCGACGGTGTTTTCGAAGCCGTCTACTATCAGAAGAAAAATCCTTCTGCAGTGCTCGTTGATATGAATATTATTGCAAACTCACCTGTTCGTTTTCTTGTAGCAGGTATGGGCGATGCACTTGCTACATGGTTTGAAGCACGTTCGTGCGAATCGTCACAATCCGTGAATGAATGCGGCGGCTTGACCACACTTGCAGGTTTGCACATTGCTAAATTGTGTTACGAGACCCTACTTGAATACGGCGTAATGGCAAAAGAAGCAAACGAAAATCATGATATTACTCCTGCACTTGAATACATAACCGAAGCCAATATTCTACTTAGCGGTATTGGTTTTGAAAGTAGCGGTCTTGCTTCTGCTCATGCCGTACATAACGGCTTAACCGCACTTAATGAAACTCATGCTTTCTATCACGGGGAGAAAGTTGCATTCGGCGTTCTTACCGGACTTCATCTTACTGCAGCATCATCGGAAGAAATAAATACTGTATATTCATTCAGCGAATCCGTCGGATTGCCTACAACATTTTCCGGACTTGGAATTACAAACACTGATAAAAGTTACATTTTGAAAGCTGCCGAAAAAGCTTGTGTAACTGAGTCTTCAATACATCATGAATCCTGCGAAGTTACACCGGATAAAGTGCTCGATGCGATGATAATGGCGGACTCTTTTGGGAAATCAAGAAAAATTAATTAATTAAATTTAAATATCATGAAAAAATCATTAATGTTTTTACTCGCGGCGTTAATAATAGTTTCTTCTTTTGCTTTCCAAAACTACTTAGACACTTCATCCTTAAAGATTGAAGTATTCATGAATGATGTTCCGTTTGTTACTGAAAAATATACACGCATCGGTTACACGTTGAAAATGTGGGAATGGAAAAAAGAAGGTCTGTCTCTTGAGAAAGTTATTGTTTTGGATAATGACTCAAAAGCAGAACTTTTTACGATTGAGAAAAATGATTTGCCTCCCATTTATAAAGATCCGCTGCCTTCTTCTAAAGATATTTCGTTCGATAAAATAGATGCTTATTATATGTCCATACAACTGCCCATACCACTTGAAAATCCACTTCCTTCAAACGTTTCGCATAGGTTCTTTATGAAAGATACGGTGAACAATAAAGAATTAATCGTTGAAGGCGGTGTTTTTTCTCCGCGTAAGGATGAAAAACCATTAGTGATTTCTTCACCCGTTAAAGGCAATGACTATATTTTCTTAAATCAGTCAACTTTGCAGTACCATTTCTATACTTTGTTCTTTATGCACGGAAGAGTCGGTTATGGTGAACGTTATGCATCAGACATTGTACAGATAAATGAAAAGAATGAGTTCTTAAAAGGGGACGCAAAAATGAATTCTTCATACTTCTGTTATGGTAAGTCACTTTATGCAGTCGGTGACGGAGAGGT
>JBAYUG010000070.1:0-17837 GCA_041675325.1 Kapaibacterium sp. (SeqCode) | reverse complement strand
TGAAGTGCTGTTTTTTGAGTAATTTAAGTGATTTTAAGGGGAAATCACTTAAAATTATTGCAATAAGATATCTATTACTATATACATTATATATACTAAAAATGTTTCAACAAAACAAGAGGAAATATGAAAATATTTAAAGAAGTTTTGATAATTTGAAGTTTTGGGAAATTAAATAAAAATCTCTATTTCTATAGTATTTGTTTTTTGATAGATGGGTAATTATAATAGGAAGAGATAATAATCAATTTATGGTTTTGAATTGATACTCTGTGTATTTACGCGTACATTTTTGTAATAATATATGATAACTTTAAATTTATTTTGACCTATGAAAACAACAATTATTATATTGCTTACATTGATTTGTTTGTCATCGGGTTACGCACAGAACTATCCTTTTCCACAGAATGAAGTTTACAAATACGGAATATATCCTTCAAACAAAAATCATATAGATTTAGATACTACTTTTATAAACTGGAAAGCAAGGCACGTGACTACACAGGGAGCCGGCGGATACAGAAGAGTTCTTTGGGATACATTACGGATAACAGTTTCAGAAGGAATCGGATACGGAATGCTGATTTCAGCAAACATGAATGACAAGCCTTTGTTCGATGATTTATTCGGTTACTACAATATCCATCTTGGTCCGAACGGACTGATGAACTGGATAATTGATTCACTGGGAAATAACTTTTTTGGTTTGCAGGGCTCGGCAACTGATGCAGAAGAGGATGTTGCATACGCATTAATCTTAGCCGACAGGCAATGGGGAAGCGGCGGAAGCATTAATTACATGCAAGCGGCGATTAGCGTAATAAATAAAATCTTCGAGTATGAGATTGATACTGTTTACAATCTCCCGAAATCAGGAGATGAGTTCGGAGGACTTTACAGAGTAAACACGTCTTACTTTGCACCTGCTTATTACAGAGCGTTCAGTTATTACACGGGAAACAGCCAATGGGACAGCGTTATAAACGGATGTTACAACTACCTGACTTTTATAAATAATGATACGACGGGATTAGTTCCTGACTGGTGCCAACCTGACGGAACTCCGATGCCGCCTTGTCCGCCTCCTTTTACATGCAAATATTCATACCACTATGATGCGACGAGAACTCCATGGAGGATAGGAATGGATTACATCTGGTACGGAGATGTGCGTTCGAACAATTTCTGCTCGCTGATATCTTCGTTTGCGAGGAGCGTTGGGTCAGCTAACATACTTGATGACTATGCGTTGAACGGCACTGCACTCGGAACGTTTCACAACAATGCTTTTGTAGGTCCGTTTGGTGCGGGAACGATGGCGACAAGCAGTGCGTTTCAGAATTTCTGCGACAGCATTTACAAAGAGAATGTGACGACTTACAGTACAAGATGGAACTATTACAATTCATCATTGAAAACACTTTCGCTTTTGGTTCAGACAGGAAATTTTATTCCTTTATATCCGAAAACACCTGTGCTGATAATGCCTCAGAATAATTCACTTAATAATCCGCCGGACGTAATACTTGACTGGCAAAGGGTTGTGCATGCTGATTATTACAGGGTACAGGTTTCTTCTGATTCGACATTCAGCAGTTTTATTTTAGACTCGAACAACGTAATTGCTGATTCGTTAAAAATGCCTGCAGGACTTTTGACACTCGGAACAATATATTACTGGAGAACGAAGGCACACAATCACTTTGGAGACAGCAAGTTTTCGGGTGTTTGGAATTTCAGTGTATCGATAACGGGAGTTGTAAATACAAGCAGTGAGATACCGAGAAGTTTCAAGATATACAATGCCTACCCGAATCCATTTAATAGCACTGCGAAAATCAGAATTGATATTCCTGCAAGTGTACAAGCGGGTATTTCATTTTACGACATATCGGGAAAAGAAATGTACAGAGTTCCAAGATCAGATTATAAACCCGGAAGTCATGAATTGATTGTTAACTTATCGGGGTTTGCATCGGGGATATATTTTTGCCGGTTTAAATCGAGCAGTTACACAAGCACGATAAAGCTTTTGCTGGTGAAATAGATTAAAAAAGAACGCACAACAAAGAACCGATGAAGTATGATTCTCACTGATAGAAAAGAGAGAATAGAACGCAGATTTTCACGGATTAAACGGATGGACACGGATATAGAGAATAATTTCAATTTGTTTTAGACATTAAAGAAGAGCGCACGCTGAAAGAGCTGATGAAGTATGATTTACACTGATGAAAACTAAAATGATTTTTTTGCTTTTAAACAATAAAGAAGAACGCACGACAAAGAACCGATAAGGTATGATTTACACTGATGAAAACTAAAATGATTTTTTTGCTTTTAAACATCAAACAAGAGCGCACGACAAAGAACAGATGACGTAAGAACTGCCTTTGGCAGTCAGGTTTTCACTGATTAAAATAGGATAATATTAATAAGCATTACAATAGATTATTTTAGTAAAATGTTTTAACTTTCAAGATACAGTTTAGAAAATAATAAATTTAGAATATATATTATGAAGAATATAACGATTGATAAAAGCGTTTATATCAGCAACAGAAAGAAGCTGACAAAAGAACTTAAGCCCGGGTCGATGGCGGTTGTTGTATCGAACGATACAATGCCGACGAATTCTGACGGAACGATGAAGTTTAAGCAAAGCAGTGATATGCTGTGGCTTACGGGCGTGGGACAGGAAGAATCTATGCTAATAATGTTTCCAGATGCGCCTGACAAGAATTTCAAAGAAGTACTTTTTCTGAGAGAGACGAGCGAGCTGATTGCGATATGGGAAGGGAAAAAACTTTCTAAGGATGAAGCGAGAGAGAAGACAGGTATAGAAAACATCATGTGGCTTTCGGAATTTGACAGGGTGTTTAGATTGCTGATAACCGATGCCGAGAATGTTTACATAAATTCGAATGAGCATAAACGCGCTGTGATAGAGGTGGAGACCCGTGCGGCAAGGTTTATAAAGAAATGGAAAGAACAATATCCGCTGCATGAATATCAAAGACTTGCACCCATAATAAACAGACTGAGGATGTACAAGTCGAAGGAAGAAATTGAAATGATGCAGCATGCCTGCGACCTTACGGAGAAAGGGTTCAGAAGGGTTTTGAAATTTACGAAACCCGGAGTGACGGAATACGAAGTTGAGGCAGAATTTGCGCATGAGTTCATACGCAACGGCGGAGGGTTTGCGGATTATTCACCAATTATTGCTTCGGGAAAAAGTGCATGTGTGCTTCATTACATCGAGAACGACAAGGTTTGCAATGACGGGGATGTGCTGCTGATAGATACGGGTGCGGCGGTGAATAATTACAATGCAGATATGACGAGAGCAATTCCTGTGAACGGAAAGTTTACAAAGAGACAAAAAAGGGTTTACAATGCTGTGCTGAACGTGATGAAGTTCACGACATCGCAGGTAGTCAAAGGCGGAATCTGGAAGGACATTCAAAAGGCAACGGAAGAATGCATGGAAAGGGAGCTTGTGAATCTGAAGCTTTTAAAGATGAGCGACATAAAGAAGCAGGATCCCTCATGGCCTGCACTGAAGAGATATTTTATGCACAACGTGTCACACTTTTTAGGTCTTGACGTACATGACGTAGGATACTTTGAAACACCTTATAAACCGGGGATGGTATTCACGGTCGAGCCGGGGATTTATATACTTGAAGAAGGAATTGGGATTAGGCTTGAGAATAATATACTGGTAAAGAAAAAAGGCAATTTTGATTTAATGAGGAATATACCGCTTGAGGCGGATGAGATTGAAGAGATAATGAACGGGTAGAGGTATCTTTATTTACAAGTAAAGAATTGTTATTTCAGTGATATAGAACTTTGGGGAACAGTATTCAAAAAGGGAACAAATTTTGTTAATTTATGTTTAATATTTAAAGAAAGAAATAAACAGAAAAATGAAAACAAGAATATTTAGTTTGTTGGTTTTAGCGATGCTGGCAATCAGCACTTTAAGTGCCCAGACGAGTTTTCAAAGCGGACTTGAAAAGGCAAAGACATCAAACAAAAAGGTTCTGGTTAATATATACTCGGACAGCGACACATGGTCACAAAAGATGGACGCAGTATATTCTACGGGCAGCATAATGAATTACATTAATGAAAACTTTGTGTACGTGAAACTGAACGGCGCAGGTTCGGATTTAATAAACTACAACGGAAAAGGGTACACCTCTGCATCTCTTGCAAAATTTTTAGGAGCGACGGGATATCCTTCGCATGTATTTTTAGCACCTGACGGAACGGTGTTAAAATTCACTTATAACGGTGAAAGTATGAGTGTGTTTTCGGGTTACGTTGATGCACCTGAATTTGAAAAACTGTTAAAGTATTTTGCGGAGAACAAGTATCAGAATACGGATTTGGGTAAGGTGCTGTAAATATAATTGTTTGTTGGGCTAAAGCCCATGTTTCCCAATTCTTTTATTCCGTCAGCTAAAGTAGACGGCAATTAAAAGAACATAGAGCACGATATCAGCTAAAGCAGACGGCAATTAAAGAACACGATATAGCAGTAACTACAAACAAAAGAAAAGATTTTACCACAGAGATGCACAGAGAAGAATCACAGAGCACACAGAAATAATAAATAAATTATTATCGGGCATAAAAGATTTTACCGCAAGGTTCGCAGAGAAGAACAGAGGTCGCAGAGAGAACAAAGATAATTTATAAACTCATAGAAAAGTGCAGATTGCGAAAGTGTTTTATTTTCTAATAAGTTTGTTTTTATACAGCATTTTCACGGATAATAGCATAGAGCACGATATCAGCTAATGCAGACGGCAATTAATTAAGATAAATATTTCTATTACTTTTCTTTAAATTTCAATAACAACTTTTTTTGAACGGCGAGGGGAACAAAGCTTTTAATGTCAGCATTGAAGCGTGCAAGTTCCCTTACAAGAGATGAGTTCAGGTATGTGTACTTTTCATTTGGCATGAGAAAAACTGTTGTAACCTGAGGAGCGAGTTTTCTGTTAGTTAATGACATCTGAAACTCATATTCGAAATCCGAGATAGCACGCAGACCCCGAATGATTACTTTAGCTTTTTTCTTCACTGCAAAATTCACGAGCAATCCGCTGAAAACCTCCACCTTCACGTTTTTGTACTTACCTGTTACTTTAAGCACAAGTTCTTTTCTTTCTTCTTTCGAGAACAAAGGGTTTTTGTTTATGTTGTGTGCAATGCCGACAATGACTTCGTCGAAAAGCTTTGATGCACGTTCGATTACGTCAAGATGACCGTTTGTAATTGGGTCGAACGTTCCCGGATAGACTGCGATATTTTTATTGTTCTTTTTCATTCTTTATAAAGTTATAAAAGCTAAATGATGTAATGCCGATTTCTTTTCTGCTGACGCGAAACTCATTATACTTTCCAATATTGATAAATTTTTCCGAATGTTCAAGAATAAAGTAAGTGTCGAGCTTTGAGACATTATCAAGCAGTTTATCATAATTTGCATAGGCATACGGAGGGTCAGCGAATGTGATATCAAACCGGTCTTCAGAAATATTCTTCAGGAAATAGACAGCGTCCGACTTAAAGACTTTTGTATTTTCATTCAGTTCAAGAGTATTAATATTTTTCACTACTGACTCAGTATCTTTATCAACAAAACAGCAAAACTCAGAGCCGCGCGATATGCATTCAATACCAAAGCTGCCCGACCCTGAGAAGAGGTCGAGTATTCTGCAGCCTTCAAGGTCGATGGAATTGGAAATAATATTAAACAGTGTCTCCCGCGCCCTATCTGTAGTGGGTCTTATATTACGTGATGATTTAGAAACTGAAAGGACCCTGCTTTTAAGATAACCTGATATCACTCTCATATTACAGCAATCCAAAAACGGAAGTGAATGAATGAGACTGAAGCTTATCGGATCTGTTTTCAAGAAACAGCGAGTCGGGTTTATATATTTTAAACGGGTCTGCCAGACTTATTTTGTATTTAAGTTTTGCTTTCTCAAGAAAACCGCAGAATACCTTTGCAGAACTTTCACCGTAAAGAAAAATATCTTTTATTTCTTCATAGCCGGGAAGGAGCAGCATTTTCTTCAGCTCTTCAAGCACTACGTCAAAATTGCTTTCCCTGACATTAATGGGCATGAAGAAGGAAACCGCACCGTTAATGTAGAAAGACATATCTATACGGTCTCTCCTCACACAAACAGAAACAAAATTCTTTTCATAGTTTTTAGAAATAAAACTGCCTGCGGTAAAAACATCAAAATTTACTCCCGATATTTTCAGCGATGAGACTTCTGAAATTCTGCGTGTAACTTCAGCGATGTTTTTGTGGTAAGCTATAATAAGAGTATTTCCGAGAAAAGTAAGTTCTTCGTTACCCTGATTAATCTTCTGGTAGTTTATCTTGAAGTTCTTATAATTCTCAGGATAAATATTTGACAGTTCCCATATAAGGCTTGAGTTTATATTTTCTGCTTCATCTGAAAACTCAAGCGGAATGCAGCTTATATAAGCAAGGCGTGAATCAAGAACGAGCTTGATAGCATCCGCTATAATATTATGTTTGCGAAGATGAGAGACGAGAAGCTCCGTAAATTCAGAGACCTTTTTTGAGTTCACTTTCGGTTCAAGATAGAAGAAGCCGGAATCAACAAATTCAAGCTGGTCAAGATATATCACTCTTTCTGAATTAAACTGAAGAAGTCTTATCTTGGTACCCGAGTATTCAATTAGTAAATTATTCAAATTGTATTTTTATTCTACTGTTATAAAAGCTTTCATTTTATCAAATTTCTTCTGACCGATACCTTTTATTTTCATGATATCTTCTATTCTTTTAAAGCTGCCGTGAGTCTCGCGGTACTCGATTATTTTATCAGCGGTAGAATTACCCACACCGGGCAGTTGTACGAGCTGGTCTTTGGCAGCAGTGTTGATATTAATACTTTTCTCTGCAAGGTTCTCACCCTTCTTTGTTTTCGTCTTGCCCTTGGAATCGGTTGTTTTTATAGTGTCGTCAGGGACGATAGTTGATGAGTTAAGCGGATTAGTGTCATTAATCTGCATACCCGAATTTTGCGAAAATATTTTTCCTGCTTTCTGATAATCGAAGTTACTTTTGCCCGAAGAATGATTTACGAAAAGCTTAAGTCCAAAGCCAACGAATAAAAGAACCAGCAGAAGGAGTAGCACTCGTGTTTCATTCCTTGTAAAGTTCAGTTTATGAAATGTGGTATTCATATTCTATTCATTAGGGTTAAATAAATTCAGACCGCCGCGATTAACTTTAACATCTATTATGAGCTTGAATTGATCCTGTGCGACAGTATCGACGAATGAATAATTAAGAAAGAACATGCCGATAGTTGGGGGAGTCAAATTTCTTCCTTTTAGCCAGAATGAATAAACACGGTTAGGCATATTGGGTGTTGGATTAAAAGAAGGAATTCTGTCTTCCGTGAAATCCCTTACGGGGTCTATGTTTCCGTCCGCCGTATAGTATCTTGAAAGCGTATCGAACTGATCTTTAGTAAAAGTATATGAATTGTTTAAGGGATTTTTCAAAGCAGTACTGAACTTTGTTTGAAATCCTGCAAGTCTCATTGCAAGGTCGCCTGAACGCAGATAGAAGTTATTGCTCGTTCCGGCTGAATCGCGAAGCTGCATATCGTATTGGGTGACGGATTCATTTACGACTTCGCCAAGAAAGAGATTCATTGCACTCAGAGAATTCTGGTTAAAATATTCAGTTAATAATTTGTTACTGAATACATAAAGGTTGGAGAAGATAAGTGACATATTTACATTTAACGTGTCGTTATCGACTGAAAGGTAATATCTTGCATTTAAATATCCTTGCTTTCTTAAGGTCAAGGTGTATGTTCCGTTATTAACACCTGTCATGATAAAGTAGCCTGTGGAATCTGTGACTACGTTCGATATAAAGGGTGTAGCGGATATGGTAACATCTTTAATTCCCGCGCCTGATGAGGAATCCCTGACAAAGCCTTTAATAACTCCGTTTGCGGGAGCGGGCGAAGTAGAAGAATCACAGCCGGTCATTGCTGAAATGGAGATAAAAATAAATAATGCCGTGATTAAGTGTTTTGTCATGGAATAAATTAGTATAATTGAATGAGAATTTCAATTATAATGAAAAAACCGTGCCGTTAAGAAAAGAACGCACACCTGCTTGCTGCATGTCGACCTGGCAGGAGACAGGCAGGCTGATAAGAACAGATTTAATTATGGTTAACACTGATAAAAACGTGCATGAGGGTAGATATAATAGAACGCGGATTTTCACGGATTGTACGGATTATCGCGGATTAATTTTCATGTTATTTTCAAACATCGTGCTATCATCCGTTAAACTGTTGCAATAGAGTTGTTTATTTATTTTCTCTGTGTGCTCCGTGATTTTCTCTGTGTTCCTCTGTGGTAAAATCTTTTCTTTGTTTGTAGCTCTTACTATACCGTGAACATATTTTAAAAAGCATAATAATTAGAAATCTGGATAGAGAATCCGTTTTATTGAATTTGCCTTTCCTGTTTCTGAATCTACATCTGCTATGATACCTGCAAAACGTACGTCGCCCTCGGCGACTTCGTGTTTGTGAGGTGTACCGAATATGTACCTGCGGATTGAAGCATCGGTTTTCATGCCTATTACTGATTCATAAGGACCTGTCATTCCGACATCAGTAATGTAAGCTGTACCTTTCGGTAGAACACGGCTGTCAGCAGTCTGAACGTGAGTATGTGTCCCGACCACTACAGATGCACGTCCGTCAGCATACCAACCGAACGCAATCTTTTCGGATGTTGCTTCACCGTGAAAATCAATAAATATTACTTTAACTTCTTCTTTAATTTTTTCATAAAGACGGTCGAATGCTTTGAACGGACACTCGAGAGGTTTCATGAACACACGTCCAATAAGATTAACAACCGCTACTTTAACATCTTTGTTTGATGCTTTAAATATTCCATATCCGTTTCCGTAAACACCTTTGGGATAGTTTAAGGGACGCAGTATATTTTGTGATTCATCAATGAACTTATGCGACTGTATTTTATCGAGTGTATGATTACCGCCTGTAAGAACGTTAATAGGCAGTGACAGAAGCGAATCAGCATCGCGTTTAAGAATACCCATGCCTTCGGAAATATTCTCGCCGTTTGCGATAACGAAATCTATCTTCTCTTTCTCGATTAATCCAGGAAGAACAAGCTTTACGATATTAAAGCCGGGAACACCGATAACGTCGCCAATAAAAAGTATTCTGACATTTTTATTCATTAAAAATAATCCTCCGGCTTCAAGCCGCGCCACAGACAGTACTTGATAAGCTCATCACGAAGCGAGTTAAAAACAAAAGCCAGAACGATGGCATCGTCTGTAAATCCTATAACGCCGAGAAAATCAGGCATAAGGTCGAGTGGATTTATAAAATACACAATGGCGGTAGTAATGACAGCAATTGCTTTCCAGGGGACGTTTCTATAGTTCTTCTTTTTATAATCTTTAAGCATTTCAAATCCGAGTTTTACCTGCTTAAAGAGCATAAAGAACTTTTTAGGATTAAGCTTACTTCTTTTTTCCTCAAATGCTTTTTCATTACTGATTACCTCGTCAATCTTTTTCTCATCAATCTTATCAACTGATGAAGCAAAAGTCTTTACAATATCTTCTTTTTCCATATAATTAATATTATTTTCTGCAAACCTGTTTTAGTACTCTCAGAAAATTCTCCCCGAGTATTTTCCGAATCTCATCTTCCTTGTATCCCCTTTCCCAGAGCCTTGCTGTAATAACAGGGTAACAAGTAGCGTCGTATATTTCATTCGGCGCAACAATGCCCCCATCAAAATCGGAACCAATGCCTATGTGATCTACGCCAACAAGAGATTTGATGTGGTCGATATGGTCAATGAGATCATCCAGCGAAGTACCGCCTTCAATGGGATGAGATTTCATAAACTCAAAACGCTTTACATTAAACATCACCAAATCGTCTTTATACTCATTGTATAGTTTATTGAGTTCTTTTCCGTACCGTGCGTTGTAGTTAGCAACTCGGTTAAACTTTCCGTTCTCGTTTATAAAATCATCGAGGAAGTTCACCATTATTACTCCGTTTGTTTTCGCTATTGCAACAATCTGGTCATCCTTAAGGTTTCTGTAATGCGGGTTTAAAGCATAACAGTTTGAATGCGATGCAATCACGGGGTTATTTGACAGTTCAATTACATCCCAGAAAGTTTTTTCACCCGAATGAGAAACGTCAACGAGCATACCAAGCTCTTCCATTCTTGTTACAACTTGCTTCCCAAAATCAGTTAATCCGTTACCCGTTCCCTTTTCGGATTCATCACGGGCGGAAGAGCCGATTTTATTCGACTTATTCCACGTGAGACCTATGTACCTAACTCCTGCATCATAAAGCTTATTCAAGTTATCAACATCACCAAGCACTGCAACACCATCTTCAATACCGAGCATGCCACAGAATTTTTTAGCATTCATAATCCTGACAACATCATCGTAGCAATAAGCTATTTCAAAATCATTAGAATACTTACTTTCGAAATCTTTGAGACGTGCTATCTGCTCGTTTGCAAATGCGAATGCACGCTTACTTTCACTGCCCGGAATCCAGACTGCAAACACCTGCATATCAACGCCGCCTTCCGTAAAGCGGGGAAGACCGGAGTTTGTAAAATTATCCTTTCTTCCAAGGTCAGCACCTTTATTAAAGACCTGATAAAGAAAATCATTATGAGTATCTATGACAATTGCATCATAATGAAGCTTAAAAACATCGCTTAAATCTTTCAAATTATTCTTTGCATCCTGTTTAGTTTTATCCGTTGAGTCGAGTGGAACGACAGCTGTTTTGTTTTCAGCCACTTCCTGCTTTATTTCGCTCTTACAATAAATTAAAAAATTAACGGAAAACGACAAAAGCAAAAATCCAAAAAGAAGTTTATATTTAAGATTAAATCTCATTTTAAAATTTAATTTGGGAATGATACTTATATGCTTTAAACAATAAATCCGCCATATCGTTTCCTACAAGAGTTATGTGCCCCATCTTTCTGCCGACACG
Organism: Kapaibacterium sp. (SeqCode); assembly: GCA_041675325.1. GTDB lineage: Bacteria > Bacteroidota > Ignavibacteria > Tepidaquicellales > Tepidaquicellaceae > CAIKZJ01. The sequence continues at coordinate 6,708 of JBAYUG010000070.1, read as the reverse complement.
GGTTTCATCCTTGCCGTAGAAATGAATAAACGCATCTTTATCTTGTATGAGATTGGAATATCCTTCTAGGTTTGCTTTGCCGTCCCTGTTACCGAGGAGATTAATCATTACTGCGCATGGATGTATCATCTCTGTTGACCCAAGCGGCAGTCCTGCGATTGCACGAACATGGTTCTCGAACTGCGAGACGTAACAGCCTTCAATTGTATAGTGTCCTGTATTATGTACTCGAGGTGCAAGTTCATTAACATAAAGCGTACCATCATCCATAACAAAAAGTTCAACAGCCAGAACTCCTGCGTAGTTAATACTTTCCACTATCTTAACTGCAATGCCGGATATAGCTTTAGTGTATTTACTATCAAAATTCTTTGATGCTTTTACGATGCTGCATATATGATCTTTCTGAATAGATTCAACGACGGGATATATTTTAACTTCACCGTTAACACTGCGCACAACCTGAACAGCGAGTTCTTTTCTGAAGTCAATAAAACTCTCACACATAAGTTTACCGCGTTTTGAAATGACATCGAATGCTTCATTAATCATATCTTCATTTTCAATCCTGAAGTTACCCTTGCCGTCATAGCCCATTGTCCGCGATTTAAGAATAACGGGATAGTTATGTTTTTCTGCGAAAACTTTTATATCATCAACAGTTTTTACTTCTTCGAATTCGGGAACGGGAATGCCAAGTTCCTTTAACTTCATCTTTTGTATAAACTTATCCTGAATTAATCCAACAATATCAGAGCCCGGCAAACATTTTACGCCTGTTGCTTCAATATGCTCAATATAATGTTTATCAATGAATTCATTTTCGAGAGTGATGAGGTCGCATTGAGAGGCGAATTCACTGAGTTTATCAAGTTCGCTGAACTTCCCAACTATTTCCTTATTGCATATTTTTCCAGCGGGAGAATTTGGAGATTCGCTGTAAATAATATACTCAAAACCGTACTTCGAGGTTTCCTCTATAATCATTCTTGCAAGCTGGCCGCCGCCGAGTATTCCGAGTTTCATTATTTAATTCCCAGGATTGAATTATATCTTTGCGTATCGAGAATAATACTTATAGCTTCCTGAAGAACCTTATCCGAGCTGAAAGTTGCCTCTATTTGCTCCTTTTCCTCAACTATCATTTTGTTTATTTCTTCTTCTATGCCCTGCTTTATTTCTTCTTTTGCGTTCTGTACCTCTGTTGATTCTTCTGTGTTAATCGTCTGCTCTATTGCATTAATATAATCTGAAAGCTTGCCATCAAGATTATTGTCTGCGAGTGATTTTTTTAACTCATCCAGTTTCTTTTCGGGCGCTGACTTAAAATCAAAGTTTCTGGCATTTAAGAAGTTTACAAAATCCGAATAAGTTTCATCGGTGGCTTTGAATACTCTTAAACCCGGATTTCTCGCGACATAATCAGACGCATATTTGAAAAACATATCTTTCATGAGCAGAGCTTTATGAATATCGCTTTCTCCTGAAGATTTAATTTCCACGTCGGGCGTTATACCACCGTTCGCATAAACAGGTCTGCCGTTAAGCGTCTTAAACTCTTTATCCCTGAAACTTTCAAGATTATTGAACACACCGTGTTTATTCTCGAGAAAATAATCCTTGCTCTGAATCCATCTTCCTGAAGGAGTAAAGTACCTTGCGATAGTAATCTTAAGATTAGAACCGAAGTCAAGTTCCTTGATATTCTGAACCAAACCCTTTCCGAAAGATTTTGTTCCTACTATAACTCCCCTATCTAAATCCTGAACCGCACCTGCCATGATTTCGGACGCAGATGCAGTCCCGTCGTTTATCATCACTACCACCGGAACATCCTTGTTAAGAAGAGGCATTTCCTTTGAAAAGTATTTTGTCTCGGAGCCGCTTTTGTTTCCCTCGGTAGTAAGAAGAAGATTATTCTTTTCAACAAACATGCTGAGCATATCGATTGAAGCCTTAAGAAAACCTCCTCCGTTGTTACGCAGGTCTATGATAAGCCCCTGAACATCTTTTTCAGATTTCAGAGTTCTCAGCACGTTTTCAAATTCAGTAGCCGAATTTGTGCCAAACCTGTCGAGTTTAATGTAAGCAACGTTCCTGTCAGTATCTTTTAAAAATCCGTAGTAGGAAATATCCTTGAGAATAATCTCCTGCCGGGTAAGTTCAAATTCAAGAAGTTCTTTATCTCGTTCAACAACAATCAAGAGTTTTGAGCCGACAGTACCGCGGACACGTTTCCTTACAGTTTCAGTATTCAGTGAAGTTATGTCTGTTCCGTCAATTTTCCTGATTATATCACCCCGGCGAAGACCTTTGCGCATTGCCTCATATCCGTTCATAATATCAACAATCACAAGTGCTGAATCACGATAGCTGATAGTTATTCCGATACCCCCGTACTTCCCTGCGGTAATAAGGTCAAGAGATTCCCTGTCGTTTTCGCTGTAATAAACCGTATAAGGGTCAAGCGTTCCGAGCATACCGTTAACACCCGCCTCGAAAAACTTATCAGCATTTATTTTGTCAACATAGTTTAGCAGGATTTCCTTATAGACATCCCCGAATATTTCCATATTCCTGTTTATCTTATCGTAAACATCTTCCTTGTACTGAGCGTATGAGTTAACCGCAAAAAGCAGAGATATCAGGATTAACAGCATTCTCCTGTTTTTATACATTTGTGTTCCTTTTCCTTAATGTGTTTAAAATTTCGGTTTGCAATTCTTCAATTGATTTACTGCCGTTCAATTTCAAAAAACGGTTTTTATTTAAAACTGCGAGTTTTCTGTAACCTGCAATAACTTTCTTAAAATATGCAGATTTCTTGCTTTCCATTCTGTCCCTTGATTTTTTCATCGCAGTACGGCGTCTTGAAGATTCTGCCATATCTATATCAACAAAAAATGTGATGTCAGGGTTTAATTTATTTGAAGCTATTTTATTTATTTCTTCTATGGTGCTCATTTCAATCTTTCCGCCGTACCCCTGGTAAGCGGTTGATGAGTCGTAATAACGGTCACAGATAACTATATATCTTTTTTGAAGATGCGGTTTAATGACTTCCTCTGTTAACTGATGACGTGAAGCTGAAAACAACAAGAACTCCGTCAGGGCATTCATTTTCTTATGAGATTTATCAAGAAGAATATCGCGTATTCTTTCGGATGTATACGTCCCTCCCGGCTCACGGACGAGAATAACCTTGTGTTTTCTTCTTCTGAGATAATCGTACAGTAATTTTGCCTGAGTCGATTTACCGCTCAGGTCGATTCCTTCAAACGTAATAAACATTTCGATTGTAAAATAGATTTAAGCACTTTAAAATAAGTAATATTTTATTAATTTACTTACGATAAATTAATCTTCAATTATTGTTTAAAAGCAAGAATTTCATATTGTTCTTTGTTTTGCTGACTGTTGTTTTCTCGGAATTTTTACTAACTAATCTGAGATACTCAAATCAGGAGCTTATGCTTGATAACTACTCTGTTTACATGACAGGAAACCTGATGACGGGTATAATAACGTTTATCCTTGTTGTATTTTTGTTTTTAAACATCTTCTCGAAGAAAAAATACAGGACGGGTGTGCTTGCAGTACTACTTGCGGCATCTGTTGTGGATGTAGCAATTCTCTTGTTTTCATACTCGTTTCAGGATAAGGAAAAGAAGGTAATTCTATTTGTTTTATACTTCCTTATAAAGATGTATCTGGTAATATCTTTTATTGTACTTTATTTCTCAACCTCGAAAAAGATGCATCTGTTCAATAATCTCGGATATCTGCTTTTGTTTCTTGTGGTTTTACTTTCCGTAACTCTTTTTGCTGTTTACAATTTCACGGACGACTCGGATAAATACACAACAGGAGTCAAGAAAGCCGACGCAGGAGTCATACTCGGAGCAGCAGTATGGGGAGGCAACCGCCCTTCCCCTGTGCTAAGGGAGAGGATTAACAAGGGGTATGAAATATACGAGAAGAAATATGTTACGAAACTTATACTCACGGGCGGCGGCTCACCGAATGAACTTACTGAAGCAGAGGTATCAAAAAATGAGCTCATAAAATACGGTGTTGACCCCAAGAACCTGCTTGTTGAGGCAAAGTCGAATTCTACTAACGAACAGATTCATTTTGTGAAAGATAAGTATTATGACAGATTCAACTATAAGAAAGTAATACTGATATCGGACAACTTTCATCTGTTCAGAGCCAAAGAATTATGCAGGTTCAATCAGATTAATGCAGACGCATTCTCATCCGACACTCCTCTTTCGACTGAAAGTTATCTTAACTTCTGCATAAAAGAATCTTTTGCAGTATTATTATTTTGGCTTTCAGGAATAGGTTAAGTATATTTGTATAGATAAAAACATAAACTATAGTTCTTTAAAAAAATGTCAAAGAAAAGAAGACTTATCAGGATAAAGGCACTTGAAGTGTTATATGCGCATCAGATTTCAAGAGAGCCAATAGATAAAATAAAGAATGACCTAATCTCCGATATAAAGGAAAACGAAGATTACGAATTCGCATCAGGACTTATTGACTCAGTACTGAAACACCAGAGAGCAATAGACCTGATGGTAAGGGATAAAATAGACAACTGGCAGTTTGAAAGAGTTTCTATACTTGATAAGATTCTTATCCGCATTTGTATTGCAGAACTTTTATACTTCCCCGAAATACCTCCAAAAGTATCGATTAACGAAGCGCTTGAAATAGCAAAAATGTACTGTTCTCAAAGAAGTCCTACGTTTATTAACGGAGTCCTTGACGGAATACTCACAGAATTAAAGAAGGAAAACAAGCTTGGCAAAACCGGCAGAGGGCTTATAGAGTTTAAGAAAACCGAGGATGAGAAATAAACAGCAGGTTTTTATATGGACGCTTTTTGATTTTGCGAACTCGTCCTATGCTGTTATAGTAGTTGCGTTTGTATTTGCTGTTTTCTTCACTGACGTTATATGTTTCGCACAGCCAATCGGAGATTTATACTGGTCACTGGGAATAAATATATCGATGATAATCTCGGCTGTCCTGAATCCTGTATTCGGAGCGATAGCCGACCGAAGCTCAAACAAGAAGCATTATCTTTTTATCTTCACCTTGCTTTGCATAGTACCCACGGCACTCATGTATTTTACGGGCGAGGGTACTATACTTTTTGCGCTGGTACTGTTTATCCTTTCAAACATAGGGTTTCAGACAGGTATAACTTTTTACGATGCGTTTATATCCGATCTGGTTGATGAGAAAGATTATAACAAAGTATCTTCTTACGGTTATGCCGTCGGGTATGTAGGCTCGCTAATATCAGTTCTGCTGGTGTTTCCGCTGAAAGATAATTACAATCTATTGTTCCTTATAACTGCTTTGTTTTTTCTTGTGTTTTCACTTCCCCTGTTTTTATTCCTTAAAGAAAAGAAGAAAGAAAAGGTTATACGGTCAGGAACGATTGAAGATATTGTTTACGGTTTCAGGAAAGTAGTGGATACAATAAAGCATATAAACAACTATAAGAACTTAAGGAACTATCTGATTGCATACTTCCTGTACATTGATTCCGTAAACACGATAATATTTTTCTCGGGTATATATGCAAGAAAGACTCTTGGGTTTGAAACAGTACAGCTTGCAATATTCTTTATACTTGTGCAGTTTACTGCAATGCTGGGCTCGTTAATATTTGCAAAACTTGGTGACAGGCTCGGGATAAAAAAGTCTATCGTTGTAAATATCTTATTCTGGATTGCAATACTGGTTTTCATTTTTATATTTGTTGATATTGACACGTATCTGGTGCTGGAAGGAATGAGTATTCATTATTTCTTTATAGTCGGAGGGTTTGCAGGATTGTTTCTCGGTTCAACTCAGAGCTTATCAAGAACTATGATGACTGAGCTTACGCCTTTTGAAATCAAGACTGAGTTCTTCGGATTCTATTCGTTGTTTGAAAAAACATCAACTCTGATAGGACCGCTGACATTTGGATTAATATCATGGCTCACCGGCTCGCAGAAGTTAGCAATTTTTTCATTAACAGCCTTCTTCCTGCTCGGACTCTGGATGCTGAAGTACGTAAAGGAAGAATCTGTTAACATCCCAAAGGAAACAATTCACTTATAAAGAACACCATTAGCCTGACTGCTGCAGTCAGGGGTCCCTACTTGAAGTGAAAATACAATTGCCGTTGACTTCAGTCAACGGATAATGAATGAAATATAAATATCGGCTTTAGCCGAATTACAATATTTTATTGGGCTAAAGCCATTTTCATATCTGTTCTCTTTATCCGTCACCTGAAGGTGACGGCAATTAATCAAACTTACTAATCTTTTGCAATAAGGCTCTCTTCACATATATATCATAGCACATTTCCCTTTTTCTCCATAACTTCTTTCATTTAATTCCCTCTATTTCTTATTCCTTGTTTACTCTTTTTTCTCCGTTTTTTCTGAGTCTTTTTACTTTTAACTCTCAAGTAATAACTTCCATACCTGCTCTTACTGTCCTTCCTGTCTTCCTGCTCTTCCTGCTCTTCTACTCTTACTGCTCTTACTGCTCTTCTGCTCTTCCTGCTCTTCCTGCTTTTCCTGCTTTTCCTGCTTTTCCTGCACTTCCTGCTCTTCCTGCTCTTACTGCTCTTACTGCTCTTACTGCTCTTACTGCTCTTACTGCTCTTACTGCTCTTACTGCTCTTACTGC
>JBAYUG010000069.1:0-18341 GCA_041675325.1 Kapaibacterium sp. (SeqCode) | reverse complement strand
CTACGTCGTGCACTCCGTGACCTCCGTGAATCACTCCCCCTAAAATCTTTTAACTCAATCATCAAACCTCCAATTCCTTCCGTTCACCTCCTGTTTCAAATCATTCGGTACAAGTTCCGACACCTCCTCAAAATACGTATCAGCCCACTCGTACTTATTCTTCAGCTCATTAAATTTTATCGCTGCAATCATCACATAACATCTTTCGGAAAATTCAACACTCTTAAAGAAATCATTCGCGTAAATAAATGAAACCGTCTGAAAATCATCCGGTTCCTCATTTTCAATTCTCTGAATTTTTGTTGCGCTTACCACATCTTTCCTTCTTACAATTGCCAGTGTTTGATACTCAAACCATCTGTCAGATACTAAAACACAGTACAAATCGTACGGCGGCTCAAGCTTCTTGCGCTTCGTTCTTTCTATCTTAAAATCAAAATGAATACGATGTCCTTCGAAACGAATATTCTTTACATCTACCTTTTCTTCGCTCTTCGGCGTAAATCCAAAACCAGGCAGCAATCTCTCATAAGTAACATACGGAGTATTTCTTATCATCAGTTTCGTGTTGCCGTTAAGTCCTTCTGCATCAACATCCTCCCAGAACTTCTTAATCCCTTTATCTTTTCGAAGTCTCGAATTAATCCTCTGCCTTCTCGAAAATACCGCCCTGTTTCTTTTTGCCTCCTCTGTCTGATTCGCTTTATACCTGCCCGGTTTCCTCGCAATGTAAACCTTTCCATATCTCAATCTTGCAACTATATTGCCGATTTTTCCCCTCATTAACCCGAATATTCCGCTGTCAAATCTTGCCATTTCTGTATTTTTATTTTCTCAAAAAGTAACAAAAATTGTCTTCAATTTAAACATTATAATTTTTCTACAAATGGAGGCAAACCACATTGAAAATCACATAGTAGTGCACAAACTACATTTTTTCTTCGTTATTAAAAGAAAATCAAGTATTCTTCCGTTTTCAGTAAAAAATTTTTTTATTTCTTGAAATGCCGTTTTTAGCATGAAAGTTGGGTTAAGATGCCTCGTAGATAGGACGTAAATAGCTTATAAGTGCGCCAAATCTGCGCCATTAATGCGCCACAAGTGCGCAATTTTCGTGATTATTTTGTAATTGTGATTATTTGAGGTGGTAAGGTCAGAAACGTAGTTATATGACTGCTATAAATCAGCATTATGTTGTTTATTTTTCTTAGTACAAATATAGTATTTCCTTTCATTAAAATCAAGTAAAATATTTCAACATTTTTTCCGAATTTTGAACGAATTGTATGATATTGTAGTTAAAGTCTCTGTTGCATAAATACGTTTATTAAAACAATAATTAATGAAGAAAATTAAAATCGACAAAGAGAACGTTTATAAAAATTTCGGCTGGAAACCCGGCGATGGTGACTATTCTGTCACTAAAGAAAATGAAGAGAAAAAATCAAAGGATAAGGTTCTAAATAATTATGCAAGAAAACTAAAGTCATTAATTAATACAATAAAAAAGTAAATTGCACAATGACTTTTAGTTCTCCTTTACTTCTATCCCTAAATATATTGTAATCAAACCAAACTTTTCAAATTATAACACTTTCCCAATCTCATTTTTCAAATAGGTTAATAATCTTTTTCTCAGTGAGAATCATAAATAAATCATGTTCATCAGCCTGCCTGCAGCAGGCAGGTGCGCGCTCTTTCTATTCAACTTGCCGTTGTATAGTTTCAACACGTTTCTAAGTGTATTTTCTGTAATGTAAAAATTATATATTGCTGTAGTATTTTATATGGAAATCAATTCATTACATAGCGAGCTTGTTTTCAAAGCTGTAAGAAGCGGAGGTAAAGGCGGACAGAATGTCAATAAAGTTTCAACTAAAGTCGAACTTTATTTCGATATCCCGAGGTCAATGGCTTTGTCTGATGAGGAAAAGACTCTGCTTCTCACTAAACTTCTTAATAAAGTTGACAGGAACGGCGTCCTCAAAGTCTCATCTCAGTCTGAACGCTCTCAGTTCTTAAACAAAACAATTACTATAAAGAAGTTTGATGATTTAATCACATCAGCATTTATCAAACGCAAGAAAAGAGTTAAAACAAAACCAAGCTCAGGCTCAAAAGAAGAAAGACTTGCTTCCAAAAAGATAGCCTCTGAAAAGAAATCATTGAGAACAAAGAAATACTATGATTCAGAATAACATGGTTCTTCGGCCAAAGATTTTTGAGCGGTTCGGTAATGTCATCTGCGGTTTGAGTTTGAGGTATGCAGAAACTCCGCGCCCTCCTTTCGACTTCAACATGAGCCTCAAGATTGGAGATGACTCGCAAGCAGTGAAGCAGAACAGACAGAAGTTTTTTAATATGCTCGGCATTGACGGCAGAAAAGTAACCTTCCAGTTTCAGGTGCATTCAAACATCCATAACTACGTTTCCGAAACAGCATTCTTTCGCGGCTCCGACGGACTCTATACCGACAGAATAAATCTCTTCCTCGCTGTTAATGTCGCCGACTGCATCCCTGTATTTATGTATGATTCCAAAAACAAAGTGGTAGCAGGCATTCATTCAGGCTGGAAAGGTACTCACAAGAAAATAGTTTCTCTTACTCTCGCAACTCTTATTGAAAATTTCAATACTAAACCCGAAGATGTTTATGTGTATATCGGTCCCGGAATCAGCGTCAGGAATTTTGAAGTCGGTAAAGATGTGTACGACTTATTTAAAGATGATTATAAAGTTGTAAGTGACGGTAAGTATTACGTTGACCTCAAAAAAGATATTTATTCACGTCTCTTAAAACAGCATGTCCCTTCGGAAAACATTCAGGTATCTAAATACTGTTCTTACGGCGATAGCGATAAGTTCCATTCATACAGACGCGACAGAGAAACATCCGGAAGAATGCTCGGTATTATTGGAATGAAATCATCGAAATAAACAAATGTTTTATTAAGTGGTTTACCCTCCTAAAAAAAGACTTGATAATCTCACAATTAGTAATTACGTTTACATATACAATTTAAAAGGAGTAAATTATGAAAAAGTTAATTCTTTTTCTCGCATTATTTGTTTGTTTTTATTCTTCCTCTCACTCGCAATTAATATACTATCAGTGGAATCCCGTTAGTAGTCCCGTAACAAATAACCTGAACCAAATATATTATTTTTCTTCTAATTATATTATTGCAGGTAATGACGGTAAACTGTTGTATCGGCTCTATCAGCAGCCCGTCTGGAATGTTGCAGTCTCGGGTGTAACGGCTAATCTTAATTCTTTGTCTGGTCCTTCAGTTTTGTATTCTGCGGGAGCATCCGGAGTTATACTTAAAAGCACGGATAATGGAGTTGTCTGGAGCAGTGTTGTATCCCCAACAGCAAACAACATAAATTCTATTTCGGCATTTATCAGCCCGTCTTACAGAATAATTTGTACTGACGGAGGTAAGATTTTTACATCAACAAACAGTGGCGTTAACTGGACTGAAATTCCTTCAGGTACAACCAATTCACTGAGGTCTATTTTCTATAACTCTTCAATATCTCAGTTTAGAAATTATATCTGCGGAGATAATGGCACTTTCTTAAAGCTGGTTTATTTACTTCCTCTTCCTCCGGCAACCACAGTCATTCCTATAAACACTGGAGTCACGAATAATTTATACAGTGTCACAGCACTCGGTGATACTTCTAAAATAATGGTTGTAGGTTCAGGCGGTATGATTTTAAAGTCAACAGAATCAGGCGGCACATGGGTTCAGCAGACAAGCGGAACTACTAACACTCTCAGGTTTGTATATGCTGTCAATCCAAATGAAATCTGGGCAGGCGGCGATAACGGAACTATACTCCGTACTACTAATGGAGGTACTAATTGGTACCCGCAGGTTGTAAGCTCTTCTGCAAATATTTATTCAATGCTGCAAACGCTCGACCTAAAAGCTCTGGCTGTCGGTAGCGGTGGTACTATCCTCGAAACCAATCTTCCAAATCCGGAAAACGATTCTACAATAAAGAGAATTAAGCTTGACGGCAATAATATCAGCAGTTATTTTCAATCATCAGGTATATTTAATCAAAATACCACAACCGGTAATTCAGCAGGCTTTGAATGGCCTAAAGGTTCAGGAAAATCTGCAATCTATACTTCCGGGTTAAGCATTTCTGCTTTGGTAAACGGAAACCTTCGTCAGGCTATGTGCTCATTTAGGGGCGAATACTGGTTTGGACAGATTATCGGAGGAGTTCCGAAAACACCGATTGAACTTAATAGAATCTGGAAAGTAAGCGCAGGCGAAAACTGCTCTACCAGCGTTGACTGGGCAAACTGGGGACTTATAGTTCCTTACGGTGCTCCATACCGCGATGTCAACAATAATGGTGTTTACGACCCTTGCACTGATATTCCCGGAATGAGAAATGCCACGCAGACTGTATTCATGGCACTTACAGACGGCTATCAATACAGCCATTCTGCCGGAGAATATTTTGGCGGCGGTACCTTTCCTTTAAATGCAGATATTAAAATCACTGCATACTGTTATGGTGACTCGTCGGTTTCCGATGTGCAGTATATAAAGTATGACATAATTAACCGCGGAAGCAATGCATGGAATAATGTTTATATGTCATTTACAGGGGATTTTGATTTAGGTGAAGCTCTTGATGATTATTTAGCCTCAGACTCTGCAAGAAATATGTGGATTGGTTATAATGCTGATAACATGGACGGAAATGGAACATATCAAACTTATGGTGCTAGTCCTCCTGCTGTTGGAATGCGAATAATTAAGTTTCCTGTTAATAAGACTGTGTCTCCTTACGATACGTTAAGAGCTATGACCGTGAGCCATCAGTTTTGCGGAGGATGCATAGCTCCACAATGCGAATTTTCGCCAAGCGGAGAACCTCTTGGTGCTTACAATTTCCTGAAGGGTTTTAAGAAAGACGGCTCAAACTGGATGAACCCAATCTTAGCTCCGCAAGGACCAACAAAGTTTCAGTATCCCGGCGAACCTGAGACTAACACTGGCTGGACTGAGTTCAAAGGTTCTTTATGGAATTGCGGCGGTGATACAGGTGCTTATCATCCGGTGAATACTCCCGGCGATAGAAGATTCCTGCTCGGTATGGGAAAAGAAAACTTTACTATGAATCCGGGCGATTCACAGACTATAGTTGTTGCTCAGTTTATTGCACGCGGTACAAGCAACCTTAATTCAGTTACAAAGCTCAAACAACTTGCAGATGTTGTTGCGAACTATACTGTCGGTATTAATCAGATAGGAACAAACGTGCCAAGCAATTTTGTGTTGTCACAGAATTATCCTAATCCTTTCAATCCTGAAACAAGAATAAAGTTTACGATACCAAGCATTAAAAATCTCAACAGTAATGTTGTTACATTAAGAGTTTTCGATATGCTCGGCAGGGAAGTGTCTATGCTCGTGAATGACAGACTCAATCCCGGAATATATGAAGTATCCTTTGATGGAAGTAAACTGGCAAGCGGACTTTATTTCTACAGATTGCAGATGGATGGGTATTCCGATACTAAACGCATGGTATTAATTAAATAATCAGTCGGATTTATATCATTACAAAACATCCTTCAGTGAAAAATCACTGAAGGATGTTTTATTTATAACTTGTTATAATCTATCGTTATCTCTTTCCCTTTCGGAATATCCTTCAGCGCAAAGTAATCGTAATGTTCATCGTTAACCGCATTAGGTTTGTCTGAATGATTCAGAAACCACCCCACCGACATCCTGTTGAAGTTCTTCGGTGTGCTGTATCCCTTGTCTTCAGGAAAGTGTATTGAGTATTTTGCAAGCACCCTCGAAGGTATGTTAGTATGTATTACATTCGATTCTTGCAGGAATGTATGGTCTTCTTCATCGAATAAAGGAAGCTTGGTTCCCTTCTTTATCTTTCCGGTCGTAAACACACCCACTCCGTGTATTGATGAAGGTCTTAGTTCAAATATTATCTGCTCTGTCATTTAGTTTCCATTTTATATTTCAAACTCATTATCCCTTTTTGGTATTACAATATTCTTAAATCCGTTTGAGTTAAGTATCGTAGATAGATTATTCTGCTGAAGAGGTTCACCGTGTACAAGAAATATTTTCTTTAGTTTTTCCCTGTCGAACTTCTTGATGTAGTCGAGCAGTTCGCCGCTATCCGCATGAGCGCTGAATGAGTTCAGTATCCGTACCCTTGCTTTTACGACGTGTTCCTCACCAAATATCTTGACCACATAACCCGGTTTGTCTGACGCTTTAATCAACTCCCTTCCGAGTGTATGCTCTCCCATGTAGCCGATTATCATAATAGTGTTTTTCGCATTTCCTACATTGTTTGCAAGGTGATGAAGTATCCTGCCTGCTTCGCACATTCCCGAGGCAGAAATAATCATTGCCGTTCCTTTTACGGAGTTTAGTTTCTTCGAGTCTTCAACTCTCCTTATGTACTGAACTGAGTCCGACCCGAACACGTGAACACCCATTGCAAGCAGTTTAAACGTTTCCTCATCAAAGCATTCAGGATGTATCTTGAATATTTCCGTTGCATTTACTGATAGGGGACTGTCAACATATACAGGAAATTCAGGAAGCTTACCCGCTGCTTTCATTTTTGATAGTTCGTACACCAGCTCCTGCGTCCTGCCCACGCTGAACGCGGGGACTATTATTTTCCCGTTAGTTGATAAAGCTTCAATTATTGTATCGAGCAGTCCCTGCTCTATCTTGCTCGCTGGTTCATGGTATAATCCGCCGTAAGTTGATTCTGTAATCAGATAGTCAACATCGCCCATAAATTCAGGGTCTCTAAGGATTGGCAAATCTTTCCTTCCTAAATCTCCCGTGAATCCAAGCTTGAACGTTCTGCCGTTTTCTGTTATTTCTAATACTACTGAAGCTGAACCGAGTATATGACCCGCATCAACAAAAGTTACTTTTACCATTTCCTCTAATCCGTCTATCATAAAAGTTTTATTGTATGATACAGTCTTAAACTGTGTGATTATCTGATTTGCATTCTCAACAGTGTAAAGTGGATTAAACAACTCTTGATTCTTCTTAGCACGACGCTTATTTACATATTCAATATCCTTCTCCTGAATGTATGCACTGTCAAGCAGCATAATTGAGCAAAGGTCTCGTGTTGCTGGCGTCGCATATACAAAACCCGTGAACCCTTTTGCAGAAAGAGTCGGCAGATTTCCCGCATGGTCTATATGCGCATGAGAAAGCACAACCGCATGTACCTCCGCCGGGTCGAATAAAAACTTTCTGTTCATCTGAAATGATTCTTCCCGCTTGCCCTGAAACATTCCGCAATCTAATAATATCTTCTTCCCGTTTATTTCAAGCAAATGTTGTGAACCTGTTACAGTCCCCGCAGCACCGCAGAATTTTATTTTCATGTCATTATCTCCGTTATGATGTTCTTGTTTAATTTATGTTTTGTTACGTATGCATTATCTTTTATGAAAAACCTGTATGGAAGCTCCGCACCCTCCTTTATTCCAATCCTCGGAGAAACTGCAATAGTGAACTTTTCACGCTTCTTCTTTCTGTAAATCTTTATCCTGTCATCTGAAAGGTCGAGCGCATTGTCATCACGTCCTATTCCGAATGCCATGCAAAACTTTGCCGGTCCGTTCATTAAATTAACATCGCTAACCGGATGTTTTCTGTTCCTTCTCATGTAATCAATTCCTTCAATCGGTTCCGCAGCCCGTATCAGCACGGCAGCACCCGTTCCTTTCTGTTCAGTTACAACGTTAAAGCAGTAGTAATTCCCGTAAATAAAATACACATACGATATCCCGCCTTCTTCAAACATCGGACGGTTCCTATTTGTCAGCTTTCTGTAAGCATGGCAGGCAGGGTCGTTATTCCCAAGATAAGCCTCCGTCTCGACGATTCTTGCGCTCAGTGTATATTTAGGCATTTCCTTTGTAATAACGCATCCAAGCAGTTCCTTCGCAACGGTTATCGTATCCTTTAAATACAGCTTTTTCTCTAAAAGTATGTATCTGCAATATGTGTCCACTGTATAAAGTTGTTATTTATGCCTGAATATTAAAGTCAATTGTACCGTTCTGTTTAAATTCTTTGCTCTGATTTTTAACCCCCTTTATTAATGCATTTGTTTATCATTGTCTTTTCAGAATAGTATTCATAATTTATGATAAATATATTTAATATATCTCAAAAAGGATTACAACCATAAAAATTTCAATATTAATCTTATGAAAAAACTAAAATCTAAAGTTAAAATATCATTAAGTATTTTAACTCTATTGGCAATCTCGTTTTCCTTCTTTGCATTTAGTGACAGCGGTCAGTATTCAAATGACGGAAAAGTAATTAAAAGAGGTCCCGGAAAGATGTATGAAGTCGGGAAGATAAATGTCAAATTTAGAAATAATGTAACAGGTTTTACAAAAACTGCAACCGGAATAGAACAAGTCGATAAAGTTCTTATCGATTTAAGAGCCGACGATATCTTCCCGCTATTTCCGCTTAAAAGTGAAATTAAAAAGCGAATGATTGGCGATGAAGACCTTGCTAAAATAATTCGTATTAATTATAATAGCGCTGTTGATCCGTTTGATGCGGCAATCATGATAATGAAAGATAACAAGGATTTAATCGAATGGGCAGAGCCGTCTATTGTCTACGAACGTGATTATATCCCTAATGATCCTTCACTAAATTTACAGTGGCATATCGGAAAGATTAATTCCTATCAGGCATGGGATATTCTTAAAGGTGATACCAATGTTGTTATTGGCATTGTCGATTCAGGCAGCGACTTTGACCATCCTGACCTCGCGGCTAACATTAAATACAATTACGCCGACCCGATTAACGGCATAGATGATGATGCTAACGGTTATATTGATGACTTAAAAGGATGGGATTTCTATTACAACGATGGCGACCCGCAGATACAGCCAACCGGAAATGACCACGGTTCCCACGTATCAGGTTGTGCCTCTCAGGTAACGGATAATTCAGTTCATGGTGGTGGAATCGGTTTTAAGAGTAAATTAAAAATCTCAAAGCATACAGATGATACGGATCCCCTATCATCTTTATATAATACAGACCAGGGAGTTTATTATTGCTATTCCAATGGTGCAAAAGTTATTAATTGTAGTTTCGGTTCATCTTATTATAGTTCTACTTCTCAAGCAATAATGAATAGTGCCTGGGCAAACGGAACAGTTATTTGCGCCTCAGCCGGTAACGGCGATGCAAATGGAATCGGACAGAACTGGGCAAGATATCCTGCTTCCTATGAAAATGTCGTTTCAGTCGCCGCTTCAACATCAGGCGATACAAAAACTACTTTCTCAAATTACCATACTTCTGTTGATGTTATAGCACCGGGACAGGGAATTTTAAGCACAGTTTACAATGATAGTTATGCCAGTTGGGATGGTACTTCAATGGCTGCTCCGATTACTGCGGGTACAGTAGCGTTAATCAAGGGACAATATCCTGCATGGACTCCCCAGCAGGTAGTTGACAGATTGAAACTCGGTGTTGACAGTATCTATAACCTCAATCCATCATACATTGGGCTTTTAGGCACCGGCAGAATAAATGCATTTAAGTGCTTAACTGATTTCCCGATTGCAAAGCTGGTTTCTTTCTCGGCAAATGATTCTATCTACGGTAATAATGATAAAGTCTATGACATAAATGAAGTAATAGCAGTTCAAGTCAATTTAAAGAATACACATTTCGCAGGTACTAACGCATCTATCAGGCTTTCTACAACAAGCACCGATGTCGAACTGGTTCAAGATTCGGTCTATATCGGCAGTATTCCTGCCTACGGTAACTTTAGCACTGCAGTCACAAATACGTTCAAGGTAAAAGCTCTGGCTTCTTGTCCGTTCGATAAAGATATAGTTTTCAAAGTGAAAAGTTCTGCGTCTTGCTATACCGATGATAACGCTAATACATTTACCCTAAGATTCAGAAACGGTTTTGCATTACATACTGTGAATAACTTGAAACTCTGCCTTACAAAAGATGGTAACGTGGGTAAGAAAGCTCAGTCATACGGTACCGGTTTGCAGATCGGTACAGGTACTCAAAATAACCTCTTCGAAGGCGGTCTTATGATTGGCGTCAGCAATACAAAAGTATCAGACGTAGTAAGGCGCGGTACTGTTCCTGCAAATGTTTCTGATACAGATTTTGTTGGTTTAAAAGCTTACACAATAAACACCCCGGGTTTGCATTCAGCACAGGACGGTGCCGGTAAATTTAACGATGACGGTGCAGGCTCAAATAAAATCGGCGTGGAAATTGAAGCGTATTCATACGCATTCAATACAGCACCCGATGCTGATTACATTCTGCTTAGCTATAATATTAAGAACACTAGCGGTGTTGCTCTGAATAACGTTTATGCCGGTTTATATACATGGATAACTCCTAACGGAATAACCAATTCAGGAAACATTTCAAGATTACTCAATGCAAATAATCTTGCTTACACATACAACACAACAGTTGCCGACAGATACCTTGGCGTCGGTATCATGACAAATCAGGCATTGAATTTTAAGATTTATTCTTCATCAGAGTTGTTAAATGGATTTACAACTCAAGAAAAATGGGATGGTTTAAGCAATGGCGTTTCGAATGATTCACTCGGACCGGGCGGAAATGGCTTCGTACTCGGCGTAGGTCCTTTCAATCTTGCTGCGAATCAGGTCGAGACTGTCGGCTTTGCCATTTTGAACGCAAGCTCAGTTGCTGACCTTATTATTAAGAATACTCAGGCAAAGGTGAAATATTCAACTGTCGGAATTCAGACTATATCAACCGAAGTTCCAAAAATATTCAGCTTGTCCCAGAACTACCCGAATCCGTTCAATCCCGTTACAAGGATTCAGTTTGCAGTTCCTAAAAACGAGATGGTCAGCATAAAAGTTTATGACCTTCTTGGTAAGGAAGTCGCCGTTCTGGTTAACGAGCAGAAGAGTGCCGGAACATACGAAGTAGATTTCAACGCCTCCTTGCTCAGCTCAGGCGTCTATTTCTACAGAATGCAGTCAGGTTATTTCTCTGATATTAAACGCATGGTCGTTATTAAATAAAGATAAATGTAATAATTACTGATTATAACTTTATATTTCATAAGGCAGGAAGTAAAAATTTCCTGCCTTTTTGTTTTAATTAATTGAGTGAAATTATTATTAAATTAACTCCCGAAACGATATAAACCTGCCTAATTATATACATTTATATCTTGATTGTAATTATTTAAAAATCTATATTTATATGATTTCGGTGGATTTTATAACGAGTGGGTTGGTGACCCACTTTTTTATTTTAGAATAGTTTGTCGTATGGAAGAAAAAATAAGGAAAATACTAACTTCAATATTTGATGGGAAAAACCATCATTTAATTGATGTCGTTATCAGAGGCGAAAAGAAGAATAAAATCGCTGAGATTTACGTTGACTCAGAGAATGGTATAGACCTTGACGAGCTTTCAGCAATAAGCAGGGAAGTGAATTCAGCACTGGACTCGGATGAAATTATCGGAGAGTTTCTGAAGGTAGTTGTTTCATCACCAGGTGCCGAGAATCCGTTTAAATACTGCTGGCAGCTTAAAAAGCATGTCAGCAGAGTACTGAGCTTTTCCTCTGAAGGACAGGCATTGGAAGGCAGATTACTCGATGTTAACTGTGATTCCGAAGAGCTCGTATTCGAAGTATTAAAGAGTAAGAAAGAAGTTATGGAGATAAGATTCAAGTTCAGCGAACTCGAAAACTTAATCGTGAAGTTACCTTTTTAGAAACAAAAATTATTTATTTATATTATGAAGTCAGATATAGTAGAAGCGTTTGTTCAAATGGCAAAAATGAAGAGTATCGACAGAGATATTCTTGAGAGCGTCATTAAGGATTCTTTCAGAAAGATGATGGAAAAGAAGCATGGTCCGACTGCTAATTTTGATATAATTGTAAACATGGAAAAGGGTAATATTGAAATATTTCTGTATAAAACAGTTGTTGAAGAGGTTATTGACCCTGCGACTGAAATCGACGTTGAATCAGCTATGGAAAGAACCGGTGAAGAGTTCGAAGTTGGCGATGATTATGTTGAAGAAGTTCCGATTGATGAATTCGGTAGAAGGTCTGTTCTTAACCTGAAACAGAATCTGAACCAGAAGCTAAAAGAAATTGATAAAGAAGTTACATACAATTTTTATAAGGAACAGCTCGGTGAAATTTTAGTCGGTGAGGTTTACCAGATAAAACCAAATTCAATTTTGCTCATGCATAATGGCTGCGAACTTTTCTTCCCAAAAGAAGAACAGATTGGCAAAGAAAGATACAAGAAGGGCGATAACATCAGAGTTATTATCAAGCGTATTGATAAAAAACCCTCGGGTCCGCCTTTGATAGTTGTGTCGCGTGCTGATGAGAAATTCTTATATAAATTATTTGAAAATGAAATACCCGAAATATACGACGGTATTCTCGAAATAAAAGGTATAGCAAGAGACCCGGGTGAAAGAGCAAAGATAGCGGTGCTTTCAAACGATGATAAAATAGACGCTGTGGGCGCATGCGTCGGTATGAAGGGTATGAGAATACATTCAATCGTAAGAGAACTCAGCAATGAAAATATAGACGTTGTTAATTTTACTCAGGATGATGCTCTGTATATTGCAAGATCGCTTTCTCCTGCTAAACTCCAGGATATATATCTCGATAAAGAAAACAGGGTTGCGAACATCTATGCAAACGAAGATCAGGTGAGTCTTATAATCGGAAAGAATGGTCAGAATATTAAACTTGCTTCCAAGCTGACAGGCTATCAGATTGACGTTATCAGGGATAAGGAAGATGAAAAAGATGAGGACGAAGAAGAAGAAGATAACGACACAGAAAATGAGACAGATAACGAAACAGATGTCAATGAAACAGAAGATAATGAGACAACAGATGAAATCAATGACGATTCAGAAAACGAATCAAACGATGAAACCGAAGATGAAGAAAATGATGTAGAATCAGAAGAGAAATCAGAAGTGAAATCAGAAGAGAAATCAGAAGAGAAATCAGAAGAGAAATCAGAAGAGAAATCAGATGACGAAGAAGAATCAGATGAAGAGGCGAAAGATGAAAATGATAAAGCCCAAAAAGACATCGAAAAGGAAGATAAAAAGTAATCGTATTTTAGAAATTTTAAAAGTTTAAGAATAACAAAACAATTTATGTCTGATACACCACAAAGAATGAAACTGGTTAAGCTTGTTAAAGAAGTTAATAGGTCTAAAGAGGATATCATTGAATATTTGAAGCATATTGGTATTGAGAAAGTTACGATAAACACCACTCTGGAATCAGATATAGTCGGAAAAGTTCTTAATAAATTCAAGCTCGATGTTGCTGAACACGAAAAACAGCTGAAGAAGATTGTTGACTTTGCAAAGTCGAACAAAGTAGAGATTTCAGAAGCCAATGAAGTGATGAAAAGGGACGAAGATTCGAAGAGGAAGAAAGCTGAAGCTGAAAGATTAAGAAGAAACCTTGAAGAACAGAAGAAGAATGAAGAAGAAGAAAGAAAACGACAGGAACTTCAGGCTTTCTTAGAACATGAAAAGAAGAAAAAGGAAGAGGAAGAAAATGCAAAAAAGAGAAAAGCAGAATTAGACAAGATTTACGAGAACAAAAAGAAATCAGCGCGTGATAGGTCCGATGAAGCTCATCAGAAAAGAGCAAGAAAAGAATCTTCTATTAAAGGTCTTGAAGAAGCTGCAAAAGTTATCTCCGAACAAAAACCTGAAGATAAATACGTTCCAAAGGTTAAACAGCCTAAACATGAACCTATAGCGGCACCTGTTTTACCTGCCCCTGAAGTTAAACCCGAAACGGTTGTTAAACCTGAAACAGATAATAAATCGGAGCACGTTAGAAAGCCTGAACATGATAAAAGGCCCGAGCATGTTAAAAAAGCCGAACATGATAAAAGGCCCGAGCATGTTAAAAAAGCCGAGCAGGATAAAAGAGCTGCAACAGATAAAAAACCCGGTGTACAAAGAACCGGTACTTTTTCAGGAAGAGATAGAAATGACAGGCCATGGGTAAAGAAACCGTTTAACAAGGATGCTCCTAAACCCGGATATTCGAAGCCCTTTAACAAAACTGACCCTAAAAAAGGAAAGTTTGAACAAAGGAAAGAGGGTAATGACCCCAGCAAAAAAGGGAAATTTGAAAGGGTAACGATAAACGAGACTAAACCCGCTAATAAATTTAAAGATAAAAAACCGGGATTCTTTAGACCGTCTTCAGGCGTGCCTCCGGCAATGTCCGCAAGCAAGGATGCAAAGAAGCCGGGTAATAAAGATAAAGACAAAAAGAAGGGTGATTCCGACTACGATAAAAAGAAGAAAAAATTCGGTAAAAGCGTAAAAGGAAAAGATATTTCTCAGAAGGAAATCGATGATGCAATCAGAGACACAATGGCTAAGATTGATGATGACAGCGGAGCGTCAGCAAGAAGTATAGCGAGAAGGAAGAAAAAGAAAGAAAGAGCAGAACAGGAAAAAAAGATACAGGAAATAAACGAATCAAGGAAGAATGTTATTAGCGTAACTGAGTTCGTTTCTACAGTCGAGCTTGCATCCATAATGGGTGTACCCGTTACGGACATTATCAAGAAATGCATGGACCTTGGAATGATGGTCTCTATTAATCAGAGGCTTGAGAAGGATATCCTTCAGTTAATGGCTGAAGAGTTCGGATACACAATCGAGTTCCAGAACGAATTCGAAGAGACCTTGATGATTGAAGAGGATGACGCAGTGGAAACACTTAAGAACAGGCCTCCGGTCGTTACTGTCATGGGTCACGTTGACCATGGTAAAACATCTCTGCTTGATTATATTAGAAAAGCAAACGTTGTTGCCGGTGAAGCAGGCGGTATTACTCAGCATATAGGCGCATACAAAGTTAAACTCGATAACGGTAAATACATCTCATTCCTCGATACCCCAGGTCACGAAGCCTTCACAGCAATGCGTGCCAGAGGTGGTCAGGCAGCTGATATAGTAGTTCTTGTCGTCGCTGCAGACGACAGTGTTATGCCTCAGACAATTGAAGCTATCAATCATGCTCTCGCAGCGGGCGTTCCAATTGTTATTGCTATCAATAAAGTTGATAAACCCGAAGCGAATGTTGAAAGGATTAAATCACAACTCGCAGAAAGAAACATTCTTGTCGAAGAATGGGGTGGTAAGTATCAGTCAGTCGAAATTTCCGCTAAGAAAGGATTAAACATCGATAAGCTTCTTGAAAAAATATTACTCGAAGCTGAAATACTCGAGCTTAAAGCAAATCCAGACAGGGCTGCAAAAGGCGTTGTGCTTGAATCAAAGATCGATAAAGGAAGAGGTTCAGTTGCTACCGTGCTGGTTCAGAAAGGTACACTGAAAATCGGCGATGATTTTGTAGCAGGTATTTACGCAGGAAGAGTAAGGGCTATGTACGATGAAAGAGAAAACAGAATTGAAATAGCAGCACCCTCAACACCCGTGCTTATAACAGGATTCGAAGGTTTGCCGCAGGCAGGTGATATAGTCGTTGTTATGAAGTCTGACGTTGAAGCAAGAACGATTGCTAATAAAAGACAGCAGTTAAAACGTGAGCAAGACATCAGAAGAATAAAACATACAACGTTAGAAGATATTACAAATCAGATTAAAGAAGGCAAGGAAGTTGAACTTAATATTATTCTTAAGTCAGACGTTGACGGTTCCGGAGAAGCTCTCGCAGATTCACTGCACAAGCTTTCAAAGCCCGGTACTGCAACCGTAAAGGTTATTCACAAGGCAGTTGGACAAATTACGGAATCAGATGTTCTTCTTGCAGAAGCTTCAAGAGCTGTTATAATCGGATTTAATGTAAGACCTAATCTTAACGCAAGAAAACTTGCTGAAAAGAGCAGCGTCGAAATTAGAATTTATAACATTATTTACAACGTTCTTGATGAAGTAAAGCTGGTGCTTGAAGGACTGCTGGCTCCTGAAATAAATGAAGAGATTACAGCAACTATAGAAGTAAGACAGGTATTCAAAGTTCCGAAAATTGGCAATATAGCAGGTTGCTACGTTCAGGACGGTAAGATTGTCAGGAACCATAAAGTAAGGCTTCTCAGGGAGGGACTTGAAATTTTCAACGGTACAATATCATCTTTAAAGAGAATTAAAGATGATGTGCGCGAAGTTGAATCAGGTTATGAATGTGGTATAGGACTTGAGAACTACAGTGATGTTAAAGTCGGTGATATTATCGAAGGATATAAATTAATCGAAACAAAGAGAAAATTAGAATCTGTATAGCAGATGTCAATCAGAACTGAAAGAGTAAGCGAAGAAATAAAGCACAGAATGAACTCCGCCATGTCAAAAGACCTGATGGAGATTCATGCAGGGCTTGTTACGGTTTCCAGGGTTATTATGTCTCCTGACCTCAAGATTGCAAAAATATATGTATCTTTCCTTGGAAACAAAGAGCCCGCAGAGAAGTTAGTCGAAAGAATTAACAACAGGAAAAGCCACATCAGATTTCTTCTCGGTAAACAGCTTACTCTTAAATACACCCCGGACATTATCTTCTTTCACGATGATTCAATGGAATATGCCGATAAGATAAATAAACTCCTTAACGAAGTTAAGAAAAACGAAGCAAAGGAAAAGGGAGAAGAAAAGTAATTTAATGTTAACTCAAAACTGGTCTCTCTTTTTAGTATAATAAAAAATCCTTAAGCATAAGCTCTTCTTTGCGCTCTCCGCGTCCTCTGCGGTTAAATTTTCTTCTGGTTCTTATCCGCGTAAATCCGCTTCATCTGTGTAAATCAGTGTTCTATTTCACTTAGCGAGTGCTATTAACTATCCTCAAGTACAACGAATTTCATCTCATCAAACTCTTCGGATTTATCATCTATCATTTTCAAATCAAAATTGCCAACCCGTAATCTTCTTAAAGTTTTTAGATAACTGCCTACTCCAAGTTCAGCACCCAAATCATTAGCGAGCGAACGTATATAAGTACCTTTTGATACCGACACAAAGAATTTTATTTCTGTCTCGCTGATTCTTACAACTGTAAATTCCTTGATGTTAACTTTTCTCGGCTGCAGTTCGAGCGTCTTTCCCTTTCTTGCAAGCTTATATATAGGCTTACCTTTGTATTTTATCGCGGAGTGCATTGGTGGTATCTGTTCAATCTCACCAAGAAATTTATTGCGTGCATTATTAATTAATTCATCGGTGATAAAAGAAACATCTTTTATCTCCTGCTCTTCTGATTCAGTATCATAGGTCGCCGTAACGGCTCCTATTCTGAATGTTCCTTCATAATCCTTATCAGCTCCAATCATTTCTGTTATTGTCTTGGTCTTTTTGCCCGTACAAATCACTAACAGCCCTGTTGCCTTTGGGTCAAGTGTACCTGAATGTCCGACCTTTTTCAGCCTGAATGTCTTTTTGATTTTATTCGTTACTTTTGCTGAAGTCCAGAATAGCGGTTTATCCACAAGAATAACCTTATTGTCATACTTTTCCTGTATCTCTGTAATTTCCATTGTGCAAAATAATTTATATACTCTCCATTAATAATGACATAATTTTTCCGACGTTGAATGTTTACAATAATTTAACGCACAAATCATGGAATACATTGAAAAGAGTCTTTAAAATTAATATATTATTCGCTTGTACACAGAGAGATGGCTGAGTGGTTGAAAGCGGCGGTCTTGAAAACCGTTGATGCCTATGGTATCCGGGGGTTCGAATCCCTCTCTCTCTGCAAATATCGATATTACATCGACTTCCTTAATTTACAAATGACCAATACTCTGTTTAATACCCGGACATTATTTTCCCATAATAGATAATTCCCGGCAGGATATTTACTTTATCATAAGAAAGTTCATTATCTAGATTCTCAAAATCCCAATATGCAAGAAGACCATCATTTGATTCACTATATATTTCATTTGGTGCCAGAGGGCGGTTATATATCTTTGCATTATTTATAGAGATTGGACTTTGAATAAATTTAGGAGCATAGAAAAAATGGTCACCTCCAAAGCATATTCCATATAGCCATCTCGAAATATCAAATTTATAATTTAATGAATCAAGTTTGACAGTTTCCTTCCCATCAATATAAAATTTTATAAAGCTATTTTCGTATGAGTAACATAATGTATATCTATGCCATTTATTTTCGGGTGAAAATTTTATCGAATCAGTGTAATTCGCATTTGAAATTCGATTAGAAAAT
>JBAYUG010000068.1:0-18516 GCA_041675325.1 Kapaibacterium sp. (SeqCode) | reverse complement strand
TGGTGAGGGTGGAGATAGATATTTTGGCGGAGGAAAAGTCAGACGTATTATCTGGATATCAACAAATGGAGGTGTCAATTGGGGCTTTCAACAACCCGATACAAGTATTGCGAAATTTTTTATAGGAATAGATTTTGTGAATAAAGATACCGGCTGGAGCAGCTGGATTCGCACTAACAACGGCGGCGGTCCCGTAATATACCCCACGTACATTGACAGCAATTCAGCAGTGATTCCCTCAGATTATGTACTGAAACAAAACTATCCCAATCCCTTCAATCCTTCAACAACAATAGAATTCTCACTGCCAAAGGACTCATACGTCAAAATGAAAATAACCGATATCTCCGGCAGGACTGTCTTCTGGGTTATCTACGACATGCTCCTTTACTCCGGCTTGCACAGGTTCAAAATAACAGACTTCTCCCGCCTCAGCCTCCCAAGCGGCGTCTATTTCTACCGTCTCGAAGCACGCGAAAAAAACAACGGCAAAACATACTTCACCCCTTCACGTAAAATGCTCTACATAAAATAATAACAATAAATCACATATTTTCTTTCCGTCTCTTTCACGCGGGCAACAAATAAAATTCTTTATCCGTGGAAACCTGTCTGCCTTCACTTGGGCAGATCCGTCTAATCCGTGAAAATCTGCCTGCCTGCAGCAGGCAGGCGTTCTATTTTCTAATCTGTATTCTATTTTCCAATCCGTATACATGCTGCAGGTTTACCTGTAGGCAGGCGTTCTATTTTCTATCAGTGTAAACCTGACTGCCAAGGGCAGTTCATAACAAATCAGCTCTTTCTGTGTGCCCTCTTTTGCTCTTCTCTCTTTCCCGCGGGCAACAAATAAAGGTTTTATCCGCGTTCATCCGTCTAATCAGTGAAAATCTGCCTGCCTGCTGCAGGCAGGCGTTCTATTTTCTATCAGTGAAAATCATAATTCATCCGCTCTTTCTGTGTGCCCTCTTCTTTAATCTTTTAAAACCATAAAATGATCTTCTAAATCCGCGTCCATCCGCCTAATCCGTGAAAATCAGCGTTCTATTTTCTATCAGTGAAAATCATAATTCATCCGCTCTTTTCTGTTTGCGTGCCTGCCTGCAGCAGGCAGGCGCTTTTCTTTTTCCCAAATAATGATAGTTCTAAAGAAAAACCTTGAATATAGAATTTCTTTCGCTTAGTTTTAATTAGAAATTTACTGAATTTCAAATTCCTCATCTTATGATACGTAGAATTGCTGTCATCGCTATATTGATTATCGGTAGTACTGTGCTCTCCGGTTTCAGCCAGTTTAACTGGTCAACAGCAGGACTCGAAGGCGGTGTTATAAAAAGCATGTGCATAAAGAGCGACGGGGTTTTATACGCAGGAACACAAAGAGGTGTTTATATCTCCATTGACCTCGGCTCCTCCTGGTTTAAAGGAAATTCAAATCTTGACCAGTTTGGAATAAACTCTGTCATTTTTGTAAATTTTATGGTGTTCGCAGTTACTGATAATGGTGACTTCTATGTATCCTATGATAACGGCTATAATTTCTCTCTTCGAAGTTCCGGGTATAACTTTAAAACACTTTGTACGTTCAATCAGACTATCTATGCAGGGCTTGGGAGTAGTTCTAATAATTCAGGAATAATCCGCACTACAAACTTCGGCGTAAACTGGATGCAAACAAACTTGCCGGGTGATATTATCGTAAACGAGATTATCACAGATGATGTCGCACTTTATGCAGCCACAAATAACGGCGTTTATATTTCGTCGCCTGTTGATACAAGCTGGACAAAGTATGATAATGGCATTCCTGCAGATACAAAAGTTTTCTCTCTGAAAAAAAGCGGGTTAGTTATTCTCGCCGCAACCAATCGCGGTATTTATCGCTCTGCTGATAACGGCTCTTCGTGGAACCCTGCAAACAATGGACTCACTACGGGAATACCTTTTTTTGCTGTTACAATTCAGGGCGCCAATGCTTATACATGCCAGTTTGGAAAAGGAGTTTATAAATCTTCAAACTATGGTGATAATTGGTTTCCCGTTCAAAACGGTTTAAAAGATAATATGATTTCCTGCTTCGGTGTTTATAACTCTTATCTGTTCGCGGGCTCAGCAGGCGGCGGTATGTACCTTACAGTTGATAATGGTGTATCGTGGTTTACTAAAAATACAGGTATCGAAGCTCATACAGTTCATGCTATGCATAACATTGGCAGCACCATGTATATCGGCACTCAGGGCGGCGGCGTCTTTAGAAGTCTGAATGGCAATTGGGCTGCTTCAAACGACCAGCTTGAAAATACTGTTGTATATTGCTTTGCCGAAGCCGGTGGCTATCTCTTTTCGGGTACTTATGGAGGTGTCTTTAGAACCGTATCGGGTGTGCCGTGGGAAGCTGTTAATTCGGGACTTGCTGATTCTGTTGTTTTATCTTTAAATTATAACGGCTCTTATCTTTTTGCCGGAACTCTAAACGGTGGTATTTACAGGTCCTCAAATCTCGGAGCCATGTGGACAAAACTGTCAGGTATTATTCTTAATGATACAGTATTCTCTTTAGCAAATATCGGATCTGTTGTTTATGCTTCTACTAAACGTAATGGCTTCGTAAAAAGTCTTGACAATGGCGATACATGGCAGGCAATTAATGCGGGTTTTTATGAACCCCCGCATACATTGTCTCTGGCAGTACTTAACAATAACGAACTTTATTCGGGTGTTTTTTTCAGCACAGTTTTTAATGGAGTTTTCAAATTTAACACGTTCAACACCTGGCAGTGGATTAGCAACCCCATAAATGAACCTTGCTATTTTGTATATACATTTCTAAACAATATAGTTGCTTCTTTTTATAATTACAACGGGGGGACTATACGGCTTTCAACAAATCATGGCGCGAACTGGACATTAATCTCTCCTTATACTTCTAACTGGGGAAAAAATAGCGACGTGAAATGTTTGCGTGCCTTTGAAACTCATCTGTATGCAGGTACAACAAGAAAATCTCTCTGGAGAATTCCTCTCTCACAAATTGTTTCCACAGAAACTATTTCCGAAGTCCTCCCAAAAGATTTCAAACTCGGGCAGAACTATCCAAATCCTTTTAATCCCGTAACTAACATTCCGTTTGAACTGAAGGAGTCATCTCACGTACTTCTAAAAGTATATGATGTAAACGGACGCTTGGTAAAAGAACTCATTAATGAGAACCGGGGCGCAGGAAAATACATTGCCGATTTTGACGGCAGCGGGTTTTCCTCAGGCGTTTACTTTTATCGTATCGCGGCTCATGGCACCACAAACAACTTCACCCAAACCAAAAATATGTTATTGCTAAAATAATTTCCCATTTTTCACTTGACTTTTCTAAAAAACAATTATAGATTGCATATATAATAGAAAGAGCAATATATATCGTATATTTTCTGTTACTATGGCAATAAAACCGCATAATATCTTACAAATTACTGTAAAAACAGTAAAATCTTTCAATCCACAATAATAGTCCAATAAAAGTACGATAATCACACGTTATTAGTACGTTCCAAATGACTTTTTCTTCCGTATCCCACCCGTATCTCACCCGTATCCCGCCCGTCTTTCACCAGTACAAAGCACCCCTCTCAATTCTTTTTCTTAAATCAGTGGTCATCATAATAAATCCGTTCTTTCAGCGTGCGCTCTTCTTTAATCTTTAAAAGCAATAAAAAAGATTCTCTAAATCCGCGTTCATCCGCCTAATCCGTAATCATCCGCGTTCTATTGTTTAAAGATTCTTCTTTCTTTCCCTCTCTTTCTCGCGGGCAATAAATCAAGGTTTTTATCCGCGCCCATCCGCCTAATCCGTGCAAATCTGCCTGCCTGCAGCAGGCAGGCGTTCTATTTTTATAACCCGCGTTCCAATCTCTATCAGTGAAAACCTGACTGCTGAAGGCAGTTCATAATAAATCTGCTTTTTCAGTGTGCGTTCTTCTTTAGTCTTTCTTTAATCTTCTTTTCCGCCCTTCTTCTCTACAAATGATTTTCAATTGATTTTATTCTATAAAAAATTGATATTTAATAATATCATTAATTTAAATACATTAAAGATAGCCGGATTTATATCACTTTTATTAATAAAATAGTTTAACGATGAACTCAGGGAAAAAAGTAATCTGGCTTTTATTGTTTTTTGCTCTTTCTAAAATAATTTTAGCCGAAAATTCTCCTCAACTTCTTAGCAAGTGGATTAATTATACAGACCTAAAGAACGTTGTTTCAATTTCTTATGACAGGTCGGCGCCTTATGCTTATTGCGCAACTACGGGCGGGCTTTATGTTGTTGACCTGAACCAGAGAACTGTTGTTAAAAAATACACGAATATAGACGGACTATTAAACAACAGCCTTACCTCTGTTTATGTGGATTCACTTGACAGGCTCTGGATAGGTGCTGCGGACGGCTCTATTGTTATTCATGAATTTTCGACCGGAAAATTCAGATATATTTACGACATTAAAAACTCAAGCGAGAACAACAAATCAATAAATGATTTCATACAGTACGGGAGCAGTATGTTTATCGCGACGGGCTACGGTATTCAAAAAATATCCGTTGCTAATTTAAATTTTCTTGATGCACCTTACTATACTCTCGGTACGTTTACCACAAAGTCGAACGTCCTAACTCTTTCAGTAAAAAATGACAGCCTATATGCGGGAACAGCCGTTGGCATTGCTTATGCGAGGATATTAAATAATAATCTTAACAATCCGGCTTCGTGGGAAAATTATTATTCTGCTCCATTTGGACTGAACGTTAAATCTTCGGAAGTAGTCGGCACAAAAGTTTTTTTCGGTTCTGAAACCGGTATGGGCTATTTTGAAAACGGTATCATGGTGACAAATCCCAACCCTGTCACCACAGGTAAGAACATAAGAGATATTCGAAGAGGCGGAAACAGTTTGTATTATATCGTTAATGATGTAATTTATGTGTCCGCTGTTGACAATCTTACTACGGGCAGTATTTATGGTCCTTCCGATTTATATCTTTCGCTGGGTGTGGATAAGTCTGGAAATCCGCTTGCGGGTGTTTCAGAAAAAGGTTTAATGATGGGGTCAGGAAGCGGGTCTTTCGTTTATGTTTATCCTGATTGCCCGAACAGAAATTCATTTGATAATATTTCAATCGACGGCAGTGGCGTGCTTTGGGCTGCGGGCGGACAGACGGATGCCGGGTTCTATAAATTCGACGGCATTAAATGGGATTCTTATACAACAGCAACACATCCGGAGATCGGTAACAGCAACTGGTTCAGAAGAATTGTTGCGGGAGAAAGCAAGGTCTGGGCGCTTAGCTTCGGCGGAGGGGCAACGCTGGTAGAAGGTAATACTATAAGAAATTATAACACTTCAAACTCAGTACTTCCGGGAAGTGACGATCCGAATTTCTGCGTGCCGTTCGGCGGTGCGTTCGATAACTACGGCTATTTCTGGATGTCTTTCTTTAAAACAAATAATGCAACGGGGCTTTATAAGCATGTTGTCGATTCACTCTTTTTCCCGTACGCGAATCCCAGCATTATAAACAATACAAATTTTGGACAGGTTGCTATAGATAATTACAACACTAAATGGATAGAATCGATTGCTTTCCCGGGAGGGCTTTATTTCTTTAATGATAACGGCACTGATACGCTTTATTATGATGATGTATATGGTATTTATATTGCGAATGATTTTGCGGGAAACACTGTAACCGGGGTTATAGTTGATAAGAACAACGAGGTCTGGGTATCGACAAATAACGGAGTATTTATTATTCGAAATCCGCTTGCCGCAATACAAAATCCAAATCAGAAACCTGCACCTGAAAAGCTTGGTATAATTTCAGGAAACCTGAAGGTTCCTTTCACTGAAAATTCAAGATGCATAAGCATAGACGTATTAAACCAGAAATGGATAGGTACCGAGAATAACGGCGTATTTCATCTTTCAGCCGACGGCTCGACGTTGATAGAAACATTTAACGTAACAAACAGCCCGTTGCTTAGCAACCAGATTAATTCTATCGCAGTGAGCAATCAGGACGGACGGGCATACTTTGGAACGCTTAACGGGTTGTCATCCGTGCAGACTGACGCAATAGTACCGCTTAAGGAGTTTGATAAAATAATCTGTTCACCGAATCCGTTTGTTCTTCCGGCAAGAGTCAATCTTAAAATAGACGGCTTAATCGAAAACACCACCGTAAAAATTTTGTCAATCAGCGGAGACGTTATGGCAGAGTTTGAATCACCGGGCGGAAGGATTGCTTCATGGGACGGTAAGGACACCAAGGGGAAATATGTTCCTTCGGGGATTTACCTTGTTGTAGGCTTCGATAAAGACGGGAAGAAAGTCGGCAAAGGAAAGCTTGCCGTTGTTAAACAATAGCACGATGCTTGTTATTCCTGTTATAGATATTCATAACGAAAAATGCACACGTTGTTTTCAAGGGCATTTTGAGTCTTCCAATTTTTATTCGGATGACCCAGTAAAGGTTGCGCGTCTTTTCAGAAAAGAAAACTTTAAGTGTATTCACATAACCGACCTTGACGGCGCTATCGAGGGCGAAATGCAGAACTTCCCGATTATAAAAGAAATCTGTAATACGCTTGATGTACCAGTACAGCTTGGCGGCGGAATACGCGATTTTGAGACGGCGCAAAAAATCATAGAAGAGCTTGGTGTTTACCGCATAGTAATTGGCACGGCTGCAATAACACATCCCGGACTTATTGAGAAAATTATTTCTACATATTCTCCATCGAAGCTTGTAATCGGAATTGATGAAAAACTTAATAACGTTGTTACAAACGGATGGGTTAATTATGCTAACATAACACCTCTTGGGTTTGCCAAGATGATGGATGGGCTGGGCGTAAAAAGAATAATTTATCAGGATGTAACTCGTGTCGGCAATTGTACGGGACCTTTTATAGAAAGGCTTACGGAGATTGCAGAAAGTACGAACAACCTAAAAATAACAGCCGCGGGCGGTATCGGAGGATACTCACATCTGAAAATGCTTACCGACCTTAAAAACCCAAAGATAGATTCTGTAATGCTTTCGAAAGCTCTCTATGAAAACAAGTTTCCTTGTCAGGCTATCTGGAGAGACTCGGAGCGCGTTGATACCTCGCTTGAATTACCTAAAGTTAAAAGATGAAGCGGGGATATTTAATTTTATTCTTTGTTTTTATTCTTGCTTTATTTTTTGAAACAGGAATAGCACAAAACACAAAGTTTAAGATTGCGCGACTAAAATATTCCGGCGGCGGCGACTGGTATAACGACCCTTCTGCCGAGGTTAACATGATGACCTTTCTGAAAAGTAATACTACTATTGATGTTGATGAACCAAAATTTTATTCCGTTGATGTTGCATCAGATGATATTTTTAATTACCCCTTTATTCTTCTCACGGGACATGGCAACATCACCTTCTCGGACAGTGAAGTTAAAAGATTAAAGAAATATCTAGAAAACGGCGGGTTCATTTATGCTGATGATGATTACGGTATGGACGAATCATTCAGAAGAGAAATTAAGAAGGTGTTTCCAAACGATGAAATGAAGGAGCTTCCTTTTAATCATTCCATTTATACATCTCATTTTAATTTTCCAAAAGGGCTTCCTAAAATACACGAACATGATTCAAAACCGCCGCAAGGATTTGGTTACTGGATTAACGGTAGGCTGTGCGTGTATTATACATACGAGACAAACATCTCTGACGGCTGGGCTGACCCAAGAGAACATGACGACCCAAAAGAGAAAAGAGAAGAATCTTTTCAAATGGGAACGAACATTGTTGTTTATGTTTTGAGCAATTAAATCTCACTCCTCTTATCCCTCACTTTATAAAAATGGTCTCGTCTTTCCGCAAAGATATCGTTCTTTTCGTTAATATGTTTATCACGTGAAAGCTCCGGGTTTATTTTTATAAATGTAATTTCCTCTTTGTCTTTCGAGCCCCTTGCAAGATACTCTCCTTTGGGATTTAGTATAACGCTCTCTCCCGTAAACTCAAGACTTTTTTCTCCGTTAATATCTTTCCCGACTCTGTTTGCCGTGATTGTATAGACACGATTCTCAAGAGCCCGCGTAAACATTGCCGCCTGACAGTAAGGCATTACAAGGTTTGACGGATGGCAGATTATGTCTGCTCCCCTCAGTGCAAGCGACCTTGCTGCCTCGGGATAAATCCAGTCATAACAAATCATCATTCCTATTTTTACAAAACCAAACTTCTTGTTAAATATTTCATATACCCAGAACCCTGTGTTTCCGGGCTCGAAGAAGTCGCATTCGTCGTAAAAGAGATGCGTCTTTCTGTAAACCCTGAACTCTCCGTTAGGATATACCAGTATGGAAGAATTAAAATAGATTTCTTTGTTGTCTTCTTTTACGGATTCGCAAAAACCCGAAACTATATATGCGTCCTTTTCTTTACTGATTCTCTTGAGCATGCTGCAGAATTTTCCTGTGTCAGGATTTTCTGAAACATGTCTAAGCTCTTCCCTTTCACCGAACAAATATCCTGAGTTAGCCAGCTCGGGCAGTACCAGCAGGTCAAAGTCTTCCTTTGAAATAAGGTCGTTAACCTTTTCAAGATTCTTTTTAGGTTTTCCAAGTTCGGGTTTAAACTGTAAGTATCCGACTTTCATAACAATGGGTTTATAATTTTTATAATAAATTACTTGCAAGCTCTGCAAGTTCTGACCTTTCTCCTTTTTCAAGATTTACGTGTGCATAAAGCTTCTGTCCCTTGAAATGCTCTATTAAATAAGACAGCCCGTTCGATTCTGAATCAAGGTAAGGATGGTCTATCTGATATATGTCTCCGGTAAATACGATCTTTGTTCCTTCTCCAACCCTTGTTATAATCGTTTTAATTTCATGCGGAGTTAAATTCTGTGCTTCATCAACGATAAAGAAAATTCTCTGCAGACTTCTTCCTCTGATATAACTCAGCGGCTCTACAAGCAGTTTGTCTTCTTTGAGCATCGTGGAAATTGCCTGATGGTTTCTGTCTGTATCCGGATACTGGTCCTGTATTACCTTGAGGTTGTCCCATAGCGGCTGCATGTAGGGTGCCAGCTTGCTGTCCACATCACCGGGGAGATATCCGATATCTTTATTGCTCAGCGGTACGACAGGTCTTGCTACGTAAATCTGTCGGTATTCTTTCTTCACGCTTAGTGCCGATGCGAGTGCGAGAAGTGTTTTTCCTGTGCCTGCTTTACCTGTTATCGAAACAAGAGGTATGTTTTTATTTATTAGTGCATTCATAGCAAAGGTTTGCTCTGCGTTGCGCGGCATTATTCCGTAAGCAGGGTTTTTATCAATTCTTTCAATAAATTCTTTTGTTGGCGTAAGGTGTCCAAGCACAGAGCGGTTCTTGTTTCTTACAACATAAAACTTGTTCGGGTGAACTTCTCCCTTATCCTTTTTTATAACCTCGGTTGCGGGAATTTGAAAAGGAAGTGTATATATCTTGTTCAGCAGTTCGTCATCAAAGTCTTCAACAACCCCTTTGCCGCTGTACAGCTCATCAATACTGCCGATTCTGTCTGTTGTATAATCTTCAGATAGAACTCCTATTGCCTTTGCTTTCATCCGAAGATTAACATCCTTTGTTACAAGAATGATGGATTTATTGTCTTTGGCTTTGTTCTTAAGTTCAACAACAGTACTTAAAATTCTGTGGTCGGGTGTGTCTTCTCTGAAAATTTCTCTTATCTCGTCGTTAAGCCCCTTCGTTATTGCAATCCTGACTTTTCCCTTTCCCTTTCCGAGCGAAATCCCTCCGTTAAAAAGTGCTTTACCGGTAAGCTCATCCAGCTTGCGTGCAAACTCACGCGCATTAAGGTTTATAACCTGGCTGCCGCGTTTGAAGTGGTCAATCTCTTCTATAACCGCAAGCGGGATAACTATGTCGTTATCCTTAAACTGATTGATACATGTTCCGTCGTGAAGTATTACGTTTGTATCAAGAACAAATGTTTTCGGTGCGTTCTTTTTTGCCATTATTGTTGATGGTTTAAGTTTCTTCTTCGTAAAAATATCTCATTAATATACCTGTTACCTTTTTTCCCATGTCAAGTTCAAAGGTTGTTTCATCTTTCTGCAGCGCTTCTTTGACCCCCTCAAATGAACCGTATTTTCTTAGAAGTTTCTTCGTTGTTAACTCACCTATTCCAATTATTCCGGTTAGCTCTGACGTTAACGTTCTTTTGCTTCTGAGGTTTCTGTGAAATTCTACTGCAAACCTGTGAGCCTCGTCACGTATTCTTTGTAACAGCTTTAAGCCGCTGGATGTCTTTGGTATTGTTTGCGGGTCAGAATCATCAGGAATAAAAACTTCTTCCAGCCGCTTTGCCAGCCCAATTATGTTTATCCCTTTCTTCTGCTCTGCTTCGGAAATTCCTTTCTCATTTGCAATCTTAATACCCATATCTCTTAAAACTTTCACAGCAGAAGAAAGCTGTCCTTTTCCGCCGTCTATCACAACAAGGTCCGGCATTTTCTCTTCTCCTTCGTCCCCTCTTCTGAATCTTCTATGTATGACCTCCCGCATTGAAAGAAAATCATCGGGCTCGCCTGACTCGTTTGTTACTGTTCTAATCTTGTATTTTCTGTAGTCTGACTTTTTCGGTTTCGCATTTTCAAACACAACCATTGATGCAACCGTATCCGTTCCCTGTATGTGAGAAATGTCAAAGCACTCGATTCGTTTGGGAATTCTGTTCATTCGTAAATCGCGCTTTAATGCATCCAGCGAGGGTGCGGTATATTCCCTTTTCATTTTTGCAAGTTTCAGTTCGTCAAGCATATACTTTGCGTTTGTTTCAACCATTCGTATCAGTTTCATCTTGTCGCCGATTTTCGGAATCGTTATTTCAACTTTTCCGCCTTTCTTCTCTCGCAGCCACAATTCAAGCGCGTCAATATTTTCCGTCTCAAGCGGTAAAAACACTTCATCGGGAATAAACTCTGCCTTGCTGTAATAATTAGTAACAAGGTTTTCTACGGATTCTTCCGGTGGTTTTTCAAGAACGTTTGAAAGATAGTAATGAGTTTTTCCTATCACCCTTCCATCCCTTATCTTCAGCACCATACCGCATGCATCGTTATCTTCCTGAACAACCGCAAAAACATCCCTGTCAACTATTTCTTCCCCAGCCATTTTTTGTTTTGATTTATATACCTGGAGCGCCTCTATCTTGTCGCGCATCTTTGCCGCTTGTTCAAAATTCATGCCGGCTGACAGCGCATCCATTTTTTCTTTCAACTCTTTTTCAAGTGTTTCAATCTTACCGTTCAGAAGTCTTGCAACCTGATTTATCATTTCTTTGTATTCACCCTCGGACACAAGTCCCACACATGGACCTTCGCACTTGTTTATATGATAGTCCAGGCAAACTTTATATTTGCCCGAAGAAATGTTTTCTTCCGAGAGGTTTAAACTGCATGAACGGATTGTAAAAATATCGCGAATAGACTTTAACGCAAATCGCATTGTTTTAACATCTGTATAAGGACCGAAATATCTCGAGCCGTCGGTTCTCTTCTGTCTCGTTGGAAACACCCTTGGAAATCTTTCGTTAGTTATTACTATGTAAGGAAATGTCTTGTCATCTTTAAGCAGTACATTGTACCTTGGTTTTAATTCTTTAATGAGATTAAACTCAAGTATTAGCGCCTCAACTTCTGAGTCAGTTACAATAACTTCTAAGTCAGCTGTTTTTGTAATCATCGATTCTGTTCTTGCTCCATGCGGTCTGGATTGAAAGTACTGCCTCACCCTGCTCTTCAAAGATTTGGCTTTGCCAACATATATAACTTTGTTCGATGTATCTTTAAACTGATACACGCCGGGCTTTCCGGGAAGATTCTCGAGTTTTGATTTGATATTATTTATGATATTATCCGGCAATTACTAATTTCTGTAAATTTTCTCATAATTTTTTATAATATCAACGTAATTAGTTATTCCTTTAAAAAACCCCTTTTCATTTTACGGTTAGAAATCCCGAGGACAGGCGCCTGTCCGCTGGCAGGAATTTAATGTGAGTAACCCTGGGCGTAGCCAAATTAATAAAAACACAAACAATTTTCATTTTGCTAAAGAAATCCCGAAGGGATTTAATATGAGTAACCCTGGGCGTGGCCCAGGGAAAGAAACTCAAACATCACAACCCTGAAGGGGTTGAATAAAAAGTTCTTCCTCTCTTCGGGCAGAAATAAGTTATAAAATAAAACTCTTTAATTCTCCCCATTTTTACACGGGCAAGAAATCTATCTTTAAATCCGTGTGTATCTATCTGCCTTGGCAGATCCGTTTAATCCGCGTATACCTGTCTGCCTTCACTTGGGTAGATCTGCGTTCTATTTCTTTATGGTTTTCCTTCGTGTTTGGGGTTATAAATAAACTACAAAAATAAAATACTCTTGATATCCTCACTTTACGGCGAGTTAAATAATTTTCTGAGTTCTCTCGGAGTCCCTTGTTCTTCAAATCGCAGAGGAGTTTATCCCGATTTTCTTTATCGGGATCGTTTCGCTGGGCGGACGTTCCTTGCGATTAAATCTTTTATGCTGTAATTTAATTATTAACATATTGTTCAATAGCTTTTTTCCATATAAGATAACCTTTTCCATTCAGGTGAAGACCGTCAAATGAATAAACCGTATCTAACTCATTCCTTTCTGTCTTTAGTAAATCAAAAAGATTCACATAAGTAAAATCATACTTTTCTGTTGAGTCTATTAAGCCTTTATTAATGGCTATTATGTCATCGTTGTTCCTTCTTTGATCATTAAATGTTGGCAAAATACTTTGAACATAAAGTCTGGTTCTCGGTGATTTTTCTTTAATTAAGGCTAACAATCTTTCGTAATTCGATAAAATTTCTACAATAGTATTTCTTTCTGCTAAGTCATTTGTTCCTATCATTAAAAAAATCTTTTTAGGGTTTGAGCTTAGTATTCCATCTAATCTGTCAATTACACCGTTTATTACATCCCCATTTATTCCTCGATTTATAATATTTTCATTTCCAAAAAGTTCACGCCAATCACAAAAATTTGTTATGCTATTACCTAAAAATATTATTTTATTCGTGTCATTTGGCATAATTTCAAAAATACTTCTTTTTGTTTTGTAATAAAGGTTATAGTCTTGCTGGATTTCTGACAATTTTGCGCTATTTTGTTTCAAATAGTCTAAACCTCCTTTTTTATGAATAACATATCCACCAAATAAGATGAATAAAATATTAATTATAACAGAAATTACAAGCGTTTTTTTCATAGTGCTTTTATTTTTATATTATCTGCAATGGCCTCCCATATGGCGCCGTTGTCGAAAATTAAAGTACCATCATGATTTAATTAATCAACAATGAAAGCTTTCTAGCTCTAATATCATTTCAATGGCATGCATCATAGGGGTCTTTTGCGCTAAATGTTGTATCTTCAACTAAATTTAAGTAAATGCCGTTATTAAATGGGTTTGCTATTTCATTTGCTGCTTTTAAAGTTAATGCTAACTGTTGATAAAATTTGATTCTCAAATACAGTGCTCTTATATAAATTAGTTGTTTATTTGGATAAATAATATTAAAAAGAAAGAAAAAACATAACTCTTTATTACAAAAATTAAATCTGTGCCGATATAATATCACATGACGCATCTTCCGAAACTATCACAGCCGAAAGCTTGCCCCAATAAATACAGCCTGTGTCAATATTAACATAATGCCCTTTCCTGTAGATTGCTTCCGGCTCGGGTGTGTGGCCTATAACCTGAAGCTTATTCAGTTTCGAGGGGGTCTGCCTGTTATAGAGCATATTTATCTCCGTTTTTCCACTAACAATACCCCCGTGTGATATTATGCAGGTATCAGTTTCTCTACTTAAAGGCAGTGATTTTATATAATCGTAATGCCCGCATTCTATAAGTTCTTTTGTAAAATCCTTTAGCTTTTTCTTTGTATTCTTACAGTAACTTTCAATCGTCTTGTCTGCTCCGATATACATCCACAAACGTAAGGCCTCTTTATCCCTGGCTCCCTTCTCTCTCGTATCGTCTATTAATGATTGAAGCATAGTGTATTCGTGATTTCCCATTACGGGTTTTATTTGGTTGTCTATGCAGAATTGAACAGCCTCTTTTGAATATTCCCCCCGGTCTATTAAATCCCCGACAGAATATACATCGTCTGTGTACTTAAGTATCTTATCGTAAAGTTTTATAAGTTGTTTAACGCATCCGTGTATATCGCCGATTACTGCTATGGTTTTCATATTTGATGATAATATGATTTTAATAATTCTCTGAAGACTATACAACAGAAAAATCCGGGGATATTTTCAAAATGGTGTAGTAATATTGAAAGGATTTATCTATTTTAATGAACAATCTAAGATTTTTATACAATTAAAAACAAAAAGGATTATTCATGAAAAAGATAATTATTGTTATAGCTTTTCTTGCTTTGCTCGCAGGGTCATTCTTCCTATACAGCGGACAGAAAGACG
Source organism: Kapaibacterium sp. (SeqCode) (assembly GCA_041675325.1). Taxonomy (GTDB): domain Bacteria; phylum Bacteroidota; class Ignavibacteria; order Tepidaquicellales; family Tepidaquicellaceae; genus CAIKZJ01. Next base: position 3,945 of record JBAYUG010000068.1, on the reverse strand, counting down.
TCATAGCAGACGACAAAGATAAAAAGTGCTCCAATACCGAGTGTACTCAAAAAGAGAACTGTCAGAAACAATGTGACGGTAAGTGTGACGGCAAATGTGAAACCTGTACCAAACAATGTGATACCAAAACTGGTGCTAATAACGAGGGTCAGTCACAAATGAAAAACTGCACGAAAACAAACTGCTCACAAAAGACTGAAGGAACAAAGACTTCTGGTTCGTGCTCTTACAGAAAGCAATAATATTAGATAATCTGAATATCGAAAGTTTTTATAGCTTTTAAACCCGGATATCCTCCGGGTTTTTTATTTTCAAATGTTAATAACTTTTTAGAAACTTATTAATAACGTTCAATTACAAACAATTTTGACCCGTCTATCCTATTTTATAAATAAGCGCCTCTAACAACCTGTTTTTTACCTCTAAGTTATTAACATTTAATAAACACGGAATAACTTAATTGCTTTTAAATTTCAAACTAAATAGATATTTTTTAACACTTTAAACAACGCTATTACTATTACTTAATTTAATATATAACTTAAAGATATAATAACTTGCTTGAGAAATTATACATAAAGAACTATCTGATAATTAAAGAAGCGGAAATGAGCTTCTCTGAAGGGCTTAATATTCTTACGGGTGAGACAGGTGCAGGTAAGTCTATTATTCTTGACGCCTTGGGGCTTATATTAGGCAACAGGGCAGATTATTCCATCATTCGAAACGAAGATTCCAGGCTTGTAGTTGAAGGTTATTTTGATTTCACTAATAATCCCAATATTATTCAGTTCTTATCTGAAAAGGAGATTATTTCTGATTCTGGAAATAGGGGGTCCGTTATTATCAGGAGAGAACTTACTAAAAAAGGTGTAAGCAGGAGCTTTATAAATGATTCACTCGTTAATATATCCGACCTTAAAGACTTTGGCGATATTATAATAGATATACACTCTCAAAATGAACATCAGTCCCTATTAAAAAAGGAAACACATTGTAGTTTTCTGGATAATTTTATTCAGGGTAATACTTTAAAGGATAAGTACCAGAAGGGTTTTTTAGATTTAAAAGAACTGAACAGTAAACTAAAAACTCTTTTAAACAAAAGGGACGATATTATCAGCAGAAAAAGTTTTCTTGAATTTCAGCTGAAAGAAATAAACAACGTTAATCCCCTTCCGAACGAAGATGATGAACTTTCCAACGAACTTAATAAAATGGAAAACTCAGAAGATATCAGTATTTCTGTTACTAACGGACTTAGCTATTTGTACGAAGACGACTCAAACGTTCTATCCGGTATATCAAAAGTAATTAAAGAATTAAAGAAAGCTTCTAAACACGACCAGGAACTTGAAAAATATATTTCTATTCTGGAAGAGATTTTAACCTCAGTAAAAAACGTATCTGATGAGTTAAGAGATTATATAAGCACTATCAATTTTGACCCTGAAAGAATAGAAGTTATCAGGAACAGGCTTGGTGCTCTTACGTTTTTAAAGAAGAAGTATAATTTGAATGTCTCAGGATTAATAAATAAAGCAGCAGAACTCAATGAACAGTTTAATCTTTCCGAAAACTTTGATTATGAAATTGACAAACTAAATAAAGAAATTCAGGAAAAGAAGGCGGTGGTGTTTGCAATGGCTGAAGAGCTTTCCGCAGTAAGAATTAAATCCGGAAAAGCTCTTGAGAAAAAAGTAAACTTTTACTTCAAGGAAGTCGGGCTTGAGTCGGCAGAATTTAAGGTTAGCTTAAACCGTCTGTTGCATGATGGCTCAGATGACCTTTCGTTTAAAAAAGGGAATGTAACATATCGGCTCTCAGGCACGGGAATTGATGATATCGAGTTTTTAATTAAAGCAAACAAAGGGAGTGAATTTACTCCTCTAAGAAAAACCGCCTCTGGAGGCGAGGTATCAAGAATTATGCTTTCATTAAAAGCCTCATTATCAGGAAAAGAAAACATACCTATTCTTGTCTTCGATGAAATAGATGCGGGTATCAGCGGACGTGTTGCAGGAAAAGTCGGAAATGTTTTGTCTGAACTTTCCAATACACACCAGATAATCTCCATAACACACCTCCCGCAAATAGCAGCTATGAGCGATAAACATTTTTACATCAGTAAAAAAGATGTAGGAAAGGAAACCGTGGCAGAAATAAAAGACCTGACAGAAGAAAACATTATAACCGAAGTTGCCAGACTTCTCAGCAGCGAAAAGATTACAGAAGCCTCAAAGAAAACAGCAAAAGAACTGAGAGGCTTTAAAAAATAATTTAAAGGTAACGTTTTTTATCAACCTCAACCAGGGCTCTTTATATCTATATTTGTAACAATCATTTATCATTTAAGTTTGTGCATACTCATTCTTGTTTTTGTGAATGAAATGTTTCCTACTGTCGAGTGAAATTTCTTTAAACTCACCCACGTCATTCCTAAGAGAAAATTAAATGTGCCGAATGCATAAGTCAAAAACCGTGATGTCTCATTTATTATTATAGATTTTAATTAATAAGATTATTGTATATTTTATTTCTAATAAGAATATTGATTAATTTATTTAATTAACTTATGAAACTTAACAAAACTCTTTCCCGCATCCTTGATGGATTAATATTGCTTGTATTTATTCTTTTCTTTTCGTCCGCCGGATTTCAAGACAGAAACACGTCCGGCTGGTATCAGCAATGGTTTCCGAATTTGAACGGAAGTACTATTCAAGATATTACATTTCTTGATAGCTTGACGGGGTTTGCGGTGACTAACGCTAACTCCTCTTTGCAAGCTTATATCTTGAAAACTACTAATGGAGGGGATAATTGGAATATCAATTACACTTATATTCCTCCATATACAAATTGGAAGTTCATAAAAATTATCTTTATCAATGTAAATACCGGATTAGCCTTTACAGATGATGTCGAAACTTTTACCACAACAAATAGCGGACTGAATTGGAACATTATAAACAATGGAATGTATCCGGAGGATGCTTCTGTATTAAATAAAGATACAATATTTATTGTAAAGAGTAACGGTTCAAATGGCGGCGTCTACCGTTCAACCAACGGCGGTATAAACTGGACACGAATCTGGACTAACGGAACAAGCGGAAATCCTGACAAGATTTACATGTATGATAAGAATATAGGATTTACATGTAATGTTGCTTCAATTTCTAAATTTAGAAAAACCACCGATGGTGGTTTTAGTTGGTTTGATATCAATCTTACAGATGCTTTTTTAGATATAAAACTTGAAGATTCACTGATAGGCTGGAAAGGTTCAAATAGTATACAGAAAACAACCGATGGTGGATTGACGTGGTTTCTTCAAACACCTCCTAATGTTTCCTCCTTTATAATTCGTTCAATATCAGTAATTAATAAGGACACTGTCTGGTTGGGTGGAACATCTTATATAAGCATTGGAGGTAATTACTACGGGGTTTTAATAAAAACAACCAATGGGGGAACTAACTGGGGATATCAGATACCAAATTTGGCAATTGTTTCCAGAAGGTATAAAAATGTTAATTTTACTAATTCTAATAATGGTTGGGCTTATGTTGATCAGGGCGGAGTTAATGATGGAATACATACAAAGGTCGGCGGTAATGATACAACTGTTTACACAAGCATTAATAACACTAGTATTGAAATAACTGATTATCAATTATTTCAAAACTATCCTAATCCGTTTAATACAAGAACAGTTGTTAGTTGTCAGTTGTTAGTTGTTAGTAATTTGTCAATTAAAGTTTATGATGTGCAGGGGCGTGAAGTGCAAACTCTTGTAGAAGGAAAACTGAATCCGGGAGTTTATGAATATATTTTCAACGGGAATAGTCTTTCAAGCGGAATATATTTCTATTCAATGATTATCGATGGAAAAGTTCTTGACACAAAAAGAATGATGATGATAAAGTGATCCGCCGCGGT
>JBAYUG010000067.1:0-19436 GCA_041675325.1 Kapaibacterium sp. (SeqCode) | reverse complement strand
CCCAAAATTACAAGTTCAAAATTATAAACTACTAATAATACAAATATTTATTTTAGAAGATTGTTGTCTTGCGGAAAACAGGAGTTTTTATCATTAATAAATCCGCTCTTTTTGTGATATTTTTTCTCGTTACTTTGTCACCTTGTTACGGCTCTTCCCGTTCTTCCTGTTCTTGCTAACAACTGCTCCCTCAGGACACATCACCTTCTTAAACGTATTCTTAGCCAGTACCGTCCTGTCCAGCTCGTTCACTATACCATCATGGTTTACGTCTGAGAATTCATCAGTCGTGCCTCTGTCGTTCCAGCAGATACCCCTGTCAACTGCGTTGATTTTTCCATCCTGATTTATGTCACCGCTGATTATACACCATAACTCACCGACTTTTACCATGTTCCCTCCATATGCATGTGTCTGTGCCGTCGTGAAGTCATAGTTCATCTGCCCGTTTACAAAGAGCTGCGGCTGTGCACTCCATGTTTCAATTCCGTTCGAGTATCTTACGACTATATAATAAGATTTTGTGCTTTCAACATTCGTAAACTCTATAGTTACGGGTTCTGTTCCGTTCTGTATCACTGTCTTTGTTTCTGCCAAAAGGTACGGGAATGTTGATTCTCTTAATTCAAGCGTTACTTCAATACTTGTATTTTCTTTCATCATTGACCAGCTTCCTTCTATCAGTATTCCAAAAGTTCCGCCGTATCCTGTTGTAATGTTTTCGGTCGTCCATAACTGCGTTGCGGATGTGTACGTGCCTGTCAAAGTCTTTCCCGATACCGAGAGAAATTTCCATGTATTGCCGGTTGTGTTTGCTGTTCCCATTGAAAATCCTGCTACGGGTGTCGGTATTTCAGGCATTGCAGTCCATTCGTCGCTTGAGGCATTATAGACATAAAATGGTGTCGGGTCTTCGGGTATGAAACTGGAGTTCGAGGTTCCGCCTCCTATTATTACAGCGCTGCTGCCCCATGTTCCTGCATCAAGTCCGTATAGCGACCCCGGAGGGAATGTTGATTTCGGTTCGTCACTTTCCGTTCCCTTATTTCCGTTGAGTATTTTATAGTAATCTACTTCCGAAAGGTTTTCATTTGAGCTTATCTTTATATTCTTTCCATTACCCGGATACTTGCTTGCTGTCTGAACCCATGTTATATCAGTCGGACTGTTTATCGTTCCTACAAATACTGTATTTGAAAGTGTACTGTTTCCCGATGCTCCTGCTACATATACAAGCTTAGTCCCTGCTATAGAAAATGCTCCACCGAACCTTGCTCCGGGCAATGTTGTTCCGAGCTCTACCCATGCAGGCGTTTCAGCTTGTACGTCCAGCATATAAACTTTGTCCAGTACGTTCGCGCCGTTATGTCCGCCCGCAAGGTAAATGTACCTGTTTAAATACGTCACTGCCTTACACCAGCCGATTGCCTGTGGAAGTGTTGCTGCAGTACTCCAGCTGCCGCCGTTAACGATATCATACTTGTAAACTGTATTATAGTATGTTGCTCCGAATTTACCGCCTATTGCGTAAAGATAGTTTCCTGCTATTGCAGTTGCAAGTACAGTTCGCTGTGCTCCGTCGGGCAGGTCAGGCAATGCCGTCCATGTTGCTCCTGAAAAGTTGTATTTATATGTTTTCTTTCCCCAGTCAGATTCATTCGTTGTATATCCGCCTACGCTGTACAGATCTGTTGCATTTGCAGTTCCGCTTCCGAGAAATATTGTTGATGAACTGTTTGTGCCGTTTGCCCAGTTGCCCGATGAGCCTGCTTCTATGCTCTTTGTATAGCAGTCGTTCAATGTATTTAGGTCGCCAGTTAAACCTGTACATACTTCCACGGAATATGTGCCTGCCGAAGGTCCCCAGCTGCTGAATGAAACCTGTGTTGACTGTCCGGGGGAAAGGTTTGATACAGATACAGGACTACCGTGAGTACTGCCGTTTATTTCCATCGTTACGTCAAACGATGCAGTGGATGTTCCGAAGTTCTTAACTGTTGCTTTTGGTATTATCGTACCGCTTATCGTCTGGCTAATATCAATTGAGACCGTTCCCGCATCCGTTGCATACATACTTCCGCTGTAAATATTTACGTTATCTATTCCTATATCGTTCGAGCCGTAGTCTGATGTTGCAGTAAATCTTATTACGCAATTTGTCGTCTGCGGATTTCCAAGGTCAACAGTCTGCTGCGTCCATGGACATGTTGCATACGTTCCTTTTAGAGTGAAATCTGTTCCGCTGTTTGTTGATAAATATAATTTTAGTTCGTCTGTGCCCGATGCGTTCGTATAGTCAAACGTGAGAAGTTTATTCGCGTCACTGCTTAAGTCCACGCTTAAATCAAGCGTTCCTGTTCCGGATGCGATTGCTCCATAAGAATGGAAGTTTGCTGAATGTCCCGTATTGCCGTACGGCTTTACAACACCGGCAAATGGTGACGTCCAGCTTGCATCGTTTCCGTTGTTTTCTCTTCTCCAAGAAGTGTTTCCCGTCGTAGGTGTGTTAGTCCAGCTGCCATCGGGGGTTGTGCCCCAGTCGCTGTCAAAGTTCTGTGAGTATATCGTAAACGCTCCCTGATTTCCTATGCCAAACTCTGAAAAATCTTTTATGTTTTCGGCTTTTGCAACGTACGGTCCCGAGCCTGTTATAGTTGCAGATACTGGATACCGCCATCCGTTCTGATGGTAATTCCCTATATAAACCGTGCTTCCGGGGTTAAATGTGTTTTCGCCGGTACCGTATTCGCCTGCATTAAACTGCAGCTCTATCGTTGCTTTAACAATTGATGAAGCAGGATATATTTCCCATACTCTCTGCACTGCCTTATTCAGGTCGTTAGGATATACTGAAAATGTATTCTTAACTTTTACTGAAAAGTTTGTTAATGCACCCATGTTTTTTATTATCGCAGGATTGTATGAATCTACCGTTCCAATCTGATATGTCTTGGATGTATTTCCTCCTGTTTTCATATTAAACAAACCCGCACCATTTGTTGCTATGTAGCTTGAAGAATTCCCGCCTGATAATGTACCTGCTGTCAGGTTATAATTTCCGAGTGTAATCTTTCCGTTCGTCAATGTCAGTGTGCCGCCAACCGCTGTTGATGAGCCGAGCGTTACACCACCCGTTCCGTTCATCTTTAAGTTGCCGACGTTTCCGCTGAAGACGCTCGCAGGAAGTGTTAATCCTGATGTATTAGTAAATTCAACCAGTGAGCTTGAATTGCTTGCATCTATTACTCCGCTTGTTCTTGTTACTGAGCCGCTAATAGAAAGTGTTTTTGCACCGACGTAAAGTGTACTGCTTGTTAATGCTGCATCTTCGCTTATTGCAGTATTTCCCGCCAGTTCAACATCACCGTCGAGAATAATATTCCAGACAGTTCCAGAGAAGTTGGGTTTTGTGCCCGCCGGATTTGCTACAATCTGTATATCATCCAGAGAACATTCATCCCTTTCACCCGTACCGCTTGCATCATTTCCTTTCCACCTGAGATAATAAACACCGTCGTTTTGAACGCTGATAACCTCGATTTTAATCGTTCTTACATTCGCCTTCCAGGAGGGAAATTCATCGGCTGTTTCAGGTGTGGTAAAATTCATTGATGCGATTTCTGTATAAGTGATATCATCGGCTGAATGTTCAAAATTAAAATCGCTTGAACTTTCCATGTCGTTTCGTGAATATATAGTATAACACACAAGAAAAGATGTGATTGTTGTTCCTGTTTTATTTCGTATTTTTAAAGTCGCTTTTCCCGGAGTCCAATCGACATCACCAGGCTGGAAGCCAAGCGCCCGGTTACCGGAGTTGACCTCAAAAGCATATATACCCTCCGTTGTTACTCCGCCCGTACTTTCACCCCTTGTATAATCAGTATTCGCTGTTGTATGTGTCTCACCGAATGCAAGGTCGCCGTCGCTCCATCCCGTAACTGACCATGAGTTTGAATTCAGTTTGCCCGTACTTGGAACAGAGGAAAAACCGCTTCCGTTGAATTGATCTATGTTAACAAATTCAAACGGATTATCAAAATCTATTTTATATAATGTGTTTACAGAATTAATTTGTAAACCCGAACCGTAGGAATCCCATGAGATATCATCAATTTTTACCTGATAACCTGTTGATACAATTCTAACTTCTATTTGTCCTGTTGTATTTATTGTTTGTGAAAAAGTCTGCACTTCATCACTTGTATTGCTGACTGTAACAGTCGCTATTGAAGTATTATTAATTCGTACATCTAATGACCTTAATGACGTATTACTTAAAGCCCTGACATATTTGAATGTCAAAGTTTTTATTCCATTCGAATATACAAACGATTTGACATAACCTGTACCGGAACTCCCTAAGCATATAGCTTTTCCGTTTATAGTCTGATCTGTTCTTGCATCTGTTGCCGTCCAGGTCACTCCATCATCACCCGTCCAGCTTCTGGATATATAGCTTGACGAACTTGAAGTAGGTAAATTTGTAAAACTTTCGCCTCCCTGCCCGTATAAGACATTAGTAAGAAATAATACAAAGAGCAGTCCAAATAAAATTTGAGTAGATGCTTTCATGACGGTAAATCGTTTTATTTTAGAAAAACGTTTGTAAAATATGGGAAACCGAGTACAAAGAGTGAGTTTGATAACTTATTGTATAAAGGGAAATTACATTTAAGTTTCAAACTTATGAACGGAATAAACTGCCCATATTATTCGTTTTCAAAAATTAACAAATAAATAATAAAAAGTCTATGGAATATTTTTATTCAAAAACAGGACTCTTTCTAAGAAGCTATCGAGAAATTTTACAATACAAATAACTTTTATAGAATCAGGTTTTACGTTTTGTTATATTTATAAGAATGGAAAATGGAATTGAATTAGTTTGAATTAGCAAAAACAAAGACTATCAGAAGAATATGTATATACTTTCAAAAATTATTTCTTATGTTTCTTTATAAACACTTGAATTAAACGATTTATTTTATCCTTAATTCCATTATTTAACGATTTACTCGAATTCTTTTCTTTTGTTTTCCTGTTGACGATATAATCGCCGTCTTCATATTTCCATCCAAAATTCTTATATACGTCTTCTTTATTTAAATTTCCTCTTTTCAATTATAATTTGATTTTTATTTCGTTTAATATAAGTCGCGAACAATTGTTCCTTATATTACTTTTAACTATGATTCATGAGAATTGTTCTCTTAAATTTGTATTATTGTTTAATACCTCCATAATTCAATGCAAATTTTTATCATTTTGATTTTAAATACACTTTTCTATTCAATTAACACAACTAAAGTATCGATTTTATATATTTAGTCATGGGGTTACTGTGTGAACATCATAATCTCAGATAATTTAACTTTACACCATAATCGGTCGAAAATCCGTGTATATTCAATGAATTTCCGTTGATATTCATGTTTCTTATTAATTTTAACCGCATTTATAAATATAAAGTTACATTGAATATGAGCATAATCTTGCATCTAACTGTCCATATTATTTAGAAACTACAAAAAAGGCGGGTTTAACAACCCGCCTTTTTTCCACTATCTGCCAGAGCTTTTCTTCACAGTTCTCAGTTCACGCGTCACTGCTATGAGCCATCAACTTTTCTTCACAGTTCATGCGTCACTTTGCCACCGCTCTCTGCTATGAGCTATTTTAAAACCGCCATTTTCTTTATTCCGCTGAACTTCCCTGCATTCATCTTGTAGAAATAAATACCGCTTGAAAGTTTCGAGGCATCAAACTGAACTGTATGATATCCTGCACTCCTGACTTCATTCACCAGCACTGCAACTTCCCTTCCGAGCATATCATAAAGCCTTAAATCAACTCTTCCGTTTTCAGGTAAATCAAAATTTATCTTTGTCACAGGATTAAACGGGTTCGGATAGTTCTGGCTAATGTCATACTTCTTCGGAACGCCGACTTCCACTTCGCCGTTCAGCTCAAAGTATTCATAGTTTCCGTTATGGTCATTCTGTTTCAGTCTGTATTTATATTTTCCTGTATTCAGATTCTTATCTTCAAACGAATAATTAGTCGGTGTATTTGCAGTCCCGTGTCCATTGATAAATCCAATCTTACTAAATTCTAACTTCTGACTTCTAACTTCTGCTCTTTCCACATCAAACCCCGCATTATTCAATTCCGTCTCCGTCACCCAGTTAAGTTTTACGCTTCTGCCCGAAACCATAGAATTAAAAGACGAAAGCGAAATCGGCAGAACAACCTCAAACAGGCTGCTGCTTGAAACTTGCTGCCCGTCCGGATTCGTGATTGTAAGCATCGGATATCCCGCAGTTGCACTTACCGTTGAAAGATTTAATTGAACCTGTGTCGGACTTACATAAGTAATGCTGTTAACGGTTATGTTTAAATTTAACGACGCTGATATTCTTTTTGCAAATCCGCTGCCCGGGTCAAAGAATCCCGAGCCGCTTGTTGAAGTCCCGTAAATCGTCACATCTACAGATGATAAATTCATCGGCAGTGATGAAAGTGATGCGCTTGTAAGTGAGGCAGGTGGAGGCGCCAGAAGTTTAGCAACCCTCACTCCGTAAGAATTACTTGCATTGCAGAACTGCTGTACTGTCCACATTGTCATATCATCTTCGGGGTCAACCGATACATAAGAATAATCTCCCCAGCGTCTTCCGTATGAGCCGCCTGGATCTCCCGAAGGATTGTAAGCAGTGCTGCTCGAAGTGTAAATGTAAGGTGTCTGCATCGTTCCTAAAGCATCGTTCGAAAGCCGTCCCGTTATTCCTGCGTCTATCCTGTTGTTTGCACCCGCTGTACTGAAACCCACTGCAGCATGACCCTGACCCGAAACCGAAATCGTAGGTATCCAGTAATACCTGGGATTGCTTGCAGCAGCGTCATAAACAGTGCCCGATTGTACCAGGCTCGGAGTTGTACTTAAATTGTTTATTTCATACCACCTTATTGCATCCCGCGACCTGCTGCCTGTTGCAACACCCGATGCATTTACGTTTATATTGTGTGCTGTCCATAATCTTCCGTTCCTTATATATGCTGCAAAAAGTCGGTCGTCCAAAGCATCAAGATACCCGTTTGTTCCACCTGTGTTTCCTGAATGAGGTACCGTAACAGGATATGATGTCGTCGGTACTGTTAAGTCTATATTGCTTGAAATAGTCGGTGTACCTCCGGGATTGCTGACTCTTCTTATGGTAAGTTTTCCAAATGCAACATTATCAACCCCAATAAAATATCCTTCGCTTGCCGATGCGTCAAAATTATCTATACCTTGCGGAGTGTATGGTCCAGCACTTGAAGAAGTAGGAAGTAAACCTCTAAATACTTTAAGAACCATCGTTCCGGTTATTAAAGATTGTTTATTTACGACATAACCGTCTGTACTATTAAAAGATTGTGTTGGGCTTCCGCAAAAATTATTCGTGCCTATGTAAAGTGCATTGGCATCGATGCCCAGAGTTGGATAGTCGGCAAGACATGTGTTTGAAATAGTCGGTGTTACCGCTTCTATCGAAATGTAATAAAACGTCCATGTTGTGGAATTAGTTATATCGGATGTGCTGCTTACGCTGAGTAGTATCCTGTTCGGAGTGCTTACGTTTATTATTATAACATACCATCTCTGCGAAAGTCTGTCGTATCTTATCCTCGGGTCGCTCGTGCCTGAGCCGTTTCTTACGGAATTGAAAAACACATCCGTTGAGGCATTAATTATACCATCAGCCGCACCGGTACTTTTATTGAATGAAACAATTCTTCCGTTTACTGCCGTAATAAACTGGGAGGGTCCCACGGCTCCCATATTGTCGGGCGGGAAAGCACCTGTAGGATTCGTGCCGGATAATGTTGCAGAAGTGAAATTTGTGCTTACAGTCTGCGGTGCGTCCGTCAGCGGTTCGTTATCCTGAAACGCCTGAGGATATCTTGAAGTCTGCGGCGATTCGGGATTCTGCGGCAGTCCGCTTCTGTCCCTTCTTATTTTGTTCTTGGGTTTGTAAACGGGGGGAGTCGTATCCCTTACAGTTATTCTTTCCCTGTTCATGATTGTTTCCACCGTTTCCGGAAAACCTATCATTCCGTTTCTTGAAAAACTACTGTCCTGAACTCTGTCGGTCGTAATCCTCTCAGAAATTTGTGTTACATTTTGATTTATTCCTTCTTGATTCTTCCTGTCTCCTTCTCCCGCATAAAGAAATACTATAAATGCTAAAACTAAAACAAAAAAGGCAGCTGATATAAATCTTTGTTTGTTCATTTTAATAAACTATTATAAATAAGTGAATAAAATTATTAATATTTCCCTTTTAAATTGTATCATAACCCATGTTTTATCTTGCATCAGCGAAAATCAAACTCTTTTATCTTTTAACTGTATTGAAGACTCGCCATCTTGTTGGGCTGGTGACACTCCCTTTCTCTTTAGGCAAATTAACATCTATGGCAATCCTCTAAATCCGAGTTTTATTCTCTTGCTCTTTAAATGCTTTCTGCATTTCATTCTACATCACTAATTAAAAGCCGTATAGTATTCTCCATACGGCTTTATAAAAATAGTTTCAGCAGTAACTGCCTTTTAACTCTTCAAATATTTAAAGTACATTTTATTTTTTAATATTTGATATTACTTGATCACCGCCATTTTTTTAATCCCATTAAACTTCCCTGCGTTCATCCTGTAGAAATAAATTCCGCTTGAAAGCTTCGACGCATCAAACTGAACAGTGTGATATCCTGCATTGCGGACTTCATTCACTATTACAGCAACTTCCCTTCCGAGCATGTCATAAAGGCGGATATTAACAAGACCGTTTTCCGGCAAGTCAAAATTTATCTTCGTAACCGGATTAAACGGGTTCGGATAGTTCTGACTCAGGTCAAACTTCTTCGGAACGCCCACTTCAACTTCGCCGTTCAGTTCAAAGTATTCATAGTTTCCGTTATGGTCAATCTGTTTCAGTCTGTATTTATATTTTCCTGTATTCAGATTCTTATCTTCAAACGAATAGCTTGTCGATGTGTTCTTTGTTCCGTTTCCTTGAATATACCCTATCTTACTAAATTCTGACTTCTGACTTCCGACTTCTGCTCTTTCCACTTCAAATCCCGCATTATTCAATTCCGTCTCCGTCACCCAGCTCAGTTTTACGTTTCTTCCCGTAATGTTTGAATTAAAAGATGATAGCGCAACGGGCATTGGTGAATCTTCAGGGCTAACAACCCAGTATGAAAAGTGTGTTGTATTATTAGTTATCGAACGTGGGTCACTTGCAGATACATCCACCGGTAAACCTGAAGTTGTCCATGTTATTGCATCATCACTTACCCAAACCTGTCCTTTGTTTGTTGCCGCAAATACTTTACCGTTATCAAAATCTGAAAGCCAACTGTAAGTTACGTCTCTTCCGTTTGTTGGCTGGTTATCAGCAGTTATTGTCCAGTTGCATGCAATACTGGTAAAAGAACCCACAGTAATAACGCCTGCGGTACCTGTTTTTCTTGTAATTATAACATTCCCAAGATTATCTATTCCTGAAGCTATATTTGAGCTAAAGAAGTCAATCGAACCCGTACCAACACTTCTTGCATTCATAACAGCAGTTCCTATAATTGTCTTTCCGGAAGTTTCCACCGGGTTAACAGCACTTGTCCCAAAAAATAATGTAAATGAACCCGTTGCAAGACTACCGCTTGTCAAAGTAAGCGTGCCATTTATAATAAGCGATGAACCCAATGTGAAATTGCTCGTTGCAATTTCATTAATTGTTAAATTATTAACAGCATTATCGACTGCTGAGAAATACATCGTACCGAGTGTTGTTGTTTGAACCGAGTTAAGGATTATATTTGAAGTTCCGTCACAAGAGAGTGTTCCTGTTCCCAAAAATGTACATTTACTTCCTGAAAGAAATTCAAATGTATTTGAATTTATTGTAAGGTTCGTACCTGTTCCTAATGACAATCCTCCACCGGCTGAGTTTCCAAGCAAAAGATTTGAAGAACCTCCTGTTGTTGACAATATAACATTTGTGCCTGTTCCGGTTGTCTGAAGTCTGAAAAACCTTACCGTATTTCCGTTTCCTGTTATTGTCTGTGTACCATTTTTTGTACAGATCAAAGTAATGGAATTTGCATCTGCAGGAGGAGTCACGGTACCTGAATAAGTAAGATTTCCACCAAGATATATAGAAGCAAACGGAGATGCACCCGGAGCGCTTATTACGGCATTATCAAATGTTAAATTTCCTGTTACTGTAGTGTTATTTCCTGAAAATGTTTTTGTACCGCCTGTCAGTTTTAAATTCGGATAAGTCGACGCAGGTATCGTGAATGGACCTGATTGTGCAAAATCTATTGTACTTGCAGAATTTAGTGTTCCCCAGGTCGGCAATGTATTATTCTGAACAGTTATTGTTGAATTTGCACTTAAATCAATTATTCCAATTAGAAAAAAAGATGAAGGGATCGTAAAATTTATTGAGTTAATTCCGTCTCCAAGTACAACTTTTGAACTGTTACCGGCAACTATCCAGTCGCTGCCAATCGTAGCTGCACTGCCATTTTGAGCTATAAATGTCTGGTTATCAGATACAAAGTCCGATGGATTTGATCCTGAACCATCCGGCTCTGTTCCCCAGTTAGTCGTTACATCAAGATTACTGCCCGCCATATTGTAATAAATAGCATTCGCTGCACCTGTCACGGCAACATTCTGTGTTGAGGCACCTGTACTTGCATTTGTCACATTCCCGATATAAGTTCCAACACCTGCAGGATTAAAACGTACTTCAATTGTTTTGATTGATACCGTTCCGCTAACTGGTGTAAAGGATAAAGAACTTCCAAACACACCAATGCCGTTCTCTCTTACTTGATATCCTGTAGGTGGTGTGATAATTAAATCTTCTGTTAAATTTGTTGCTGATACTGTATAAGTCTGTGATGCAGAAGGCGTGCCGACCGTCGTTGAAAACGGTGTTAATGTTCCGGTAGTACTGATTGAAGGAGAAGATGTTACGGGAACTACATCGTTCCATGCAGTCCCGACCCTGATACCGTCTATTACAGCTGTTGGAGTATTTGATCCTTGTCTTAATGCAGCTTTGTCAATAGTTGTAGCATCAGCCGAAGTAACATCGGTGTTTGTTAAAGTTGGTGAAGGTTCTGTACCATTTATTACAGGATTAATAAACAATGTTGCTATATCGTTCGCCGCTCCTGAAACAAAAGTATATTTAATAACCATTAAATATGTAGTGTTCATTGCATATGAAAAATCAGTATATGTTGTTGCTGTAGTTACACTGCCTCTATTTATTGCAAACGCCAGATTATTTGATGCATCTTTTTTAACATAGAGTCTGCCGTAGAAACTTGTTGTTCCGGTCAGTAAATGTATGAAATAATCACCGGTAGTTGAAGCACCTGTAATATTTACCATAAAAGACATATATACACTTCCTGTCGTTTGAGCAGTAAAAGATTTATTGTCATCTTGACCACTTCCGGATATTGTTACAGCATTTCCTATACCCGAACCGGCAAAGCCTGAATAAGTCAATCCTGGTGCCGTAACAGTAATTGGTAAAGTAGTTCCTCCGCTATGTGCCGTCCAGCCATTAGCAGTTATTAATTGACCTGCATCATAATCAAAATCTTCTGTCAGTAATGCTTGTCCTAACCCCACATTTGTAAGAATAAAGACAATTATGGCGCTAAATAAAAAATGTTTAAATTTTCTCATGAGAATATATTATTATAATTTGTAAAATAATTTTTGTTAATTATGTTAGACATTTGTTATGAAAATGGTATAAGATTAATTTGTTACCTATGCAATATATATATTTTATACGAGACGTAGTGTTAAATTATTATTATGAAAATTATACAGTTTTGCCGCCGGATGAAAACTGTCGAACCTATGTACCGGGAAAAACTGCATATTGCAATATTTAAACTTTTTAAATAAAACTAATATATGTAGATGTAAATTCTCTTTTGCCGGAATCTAATCGGGAATTTATGTTTTAAAATTAATTGCCCGGCATATCGATTGATGCTATAAATATAGAATACTTAAGATTACTTAACAATGCAGAAGAACAGGGAATAGGCAATAGGGAAAAGGCAAAAGGGACGAACACCAGGAACAGTTATCTGATTGCTGAAGGGTTTGATATTTTCATTTTAGCTTTTTCGATTGTTTCTCGATTGTTTCTCGATTGTTTGTCGATCGTTTGTCGATTGATTCTCGATTGTTTGTCGATTGTTTGTCGATTGTTTGTCGATTGCTTGTCCTTCACGGCTCAATGAAAGCTAAATGAAGGCTCGACTGGAATATGAAAACAGTGAACAGTGACATAGAGACATAGTTACGTCGTTAATTTTTCTTCCATATAATACTGCAGGCAGGCAGGCGAACTTTGCGGTTAAAATCTCAAAAAATTTTCTTTGGTCTCGGTTTTTGTTTAGCTCTCACCATAAATTCAAAAAGTCATCAAAACATTCTCTATCTTCCATGTCCCTTTCATATTCAAAACTTGCCCGTAAAGAAACACACGCTCTGCAGGCTTGTATGGATATGCTTCTCCGGTTTCGTACTTGCCGTTCCTGTCGGAATCGACGTATGCTATAAGGAAATAGCTGCCTTCGAGTACATCCGTAAATGAAAATGCGGAGTCAACCGCCAGAACACGCGTAAAACTTATTTCGGGTTTATCCTTTCGAATAAGATTCAGAACTACCGGATGCTCAATCCTGTATCTATCCTGAACCGTACCAGTTATTTCTCCGAACTTTTTCTCCTCGGATACTGTAAATTTCAGACTGAAAGTATGAGACTGTTTATTCTTTATGTAATCTAACGACAAATTAACGGCTGCACCGTAATACAGCCCGACTGTAGGCGTCACTTCAAGTAGTGAATCGTTTTGCCAGTTGAACACGTATTTTATTTCTTTTCCGAGTGTATCTTTTAGAGATAATTTCTGCGTTATATCATCCTTCGGTGTTTCCCTGTTTTTAAAGTAAAGGTATAATTTCGATTTCAGTCCTGCATTCATTTCTCCTCTTGTTATGCTTGAAAAGACAGCACCGACCGAATCAGACTGCAGTCTGTTCAGAAATCCTTTGCTTGAAAAATAATCTTCCTGTACGAGTACATCCTTTAGTATAAAGTTAATTCCCGTGTGAGCAGATGTATCGCTTACCTCAACATCTTTTTCAGCGATTGATATTCTTTCAAAAACTTTATCATATAGTCCGTTGAAGTCATTATCAAACACAGTGAACAGCCTGTATTTTCCGGGGGATAAGTTTTCGAAACTGTAACTGCCGTCAGTACTCACGGGCATTATATAGTCGGGTATAGACTTTTCAGGGTCAATATTGTTTTCCTCACCCGGTGTTTGTTTATAGGCAAATACAAACGTCTTGTCGAAATTATCGCCGTACACTTTTCCCGATATCTTGCCCTTATCAATATTCGGACCCGTTGAGATTGCAAATTGTATCGGAGACCCTATCGGATTATTCCTTGCATCCTTAAAAACTATTCCGATTACAAAGAGGTACGTTTTGTTCTTCTCCAGTCCCTTTTCAAATTTAACCGTTACTTCTTTTCCGCTCCAGTCGTACGAAAGCGTACCTTTTGGTTTTGGAGTTATAAAGAAAGCGTCTATGAAACTTCTTCTGTCAACATATTCGTCGAATTCAATCGTAAGCTCGTTACCGCTGAAGTTTACAGTGTTGGGTCTCGGATAAAGATACTTTATTTTCGGCGGCACCTTATCATCTTCCCCGCCCGATGGCGGCTGCTGGTTTGCACATCCCGCGAAGAATGCGAAACAATAAAGTACTGCAAACAGGAATAATATTTTTGTGGTTCTTAAATACATTATTGTAATTTAACAGAAGCGGATTTAAGATTATACAGAAAAGATATGTACAGGAAATCATATCTCTCAATACAAAAAGATTTGCACACTGATTGCCATTAAAAAAGACTGATTGTCACTGATAAGATAAGAATTTTCACAGCACATTATAGAATGAACTTAAAAACAAGTAAAAATATTTACCACAGATAAAGAGTTTTAATGAATTAATTTATAATCACTTTTGTATCAGCCTCTTTCTGCGGAAATCCGTGTTTGAAAAATCTCTTAGTTCTATCAGTGTTACTCATAAATAAATCCGTACTTTGTTGTGCATATCTTTTCAATAATAATTCTCAATCTGCGTTAATCAGCATCTTTCAGTGAATATCCGTGTTTAATAAATCTCTTAGTTCTATCAGTGTAAATCATAAATAAATCAGTTTTTTCAGCGTGCATTTCTTTTCACTAATAAATCTCTATCCGTGTGAATCCGCTCTATCCGTGTGAATCTGTGTTCATAATTCTTTTAGTTCTATCAGTGTCCATCATAATCAATTCGAATTTTCAGCGTGCATCTCTTTTCAATAATAATTTTCTATCCGTGTGAATCCGCTCTATCCGTGTAAATCTGCGTTCTATAATCTTATAGTTCTATCAGTGTTCATTATAAATAAATCATTTCTTTCAGTGTGTATCTCTATTTAAAAATCATTTCAGCGCCTCAAACTCAACCCTCACAGTAGTTCCTTCTCCCTTAATGCTCGTATAGTTTATGTCAGCCTTCATGTCATCCAGTGATTTCTTCGTTATCGAAAGCCCGAGCCCCATGCCCGTTTTCTTCGTTGAGAAGTTCGGCTCGAAAAGTTTTTCAAGTAATTTTTCGTCCATCCCCACTCCGTTATCAATTATTTCTACTACTACTTTTTGGGGTTTATTGTAAGATCTCACACAAATCACTCTATTACCCATGCTGCTATCCATTTCTTCGAACGATTGCACTGCATTCTTTATTAAATTCTGGAATGCCCTGTTCATCTCCTGCCTGTCAGCGTTCACAATACTCAGGTCTTTACTGAGCTCTTTCTCTATTGTCAAATCCTTGCTCAGCGAATAAAGAGATATAACGTCTTCCAGTACTTCATTGATGTTCAGCGGCTCGTAATTTCTCCGTGGAAGTTTTGCGTAATCAGAGAATGCTGTTGCAATGTTCGCAAGCTTTTCAACTTCTTTTGTTATCAGTAACTTTGTTTTTGTTAGTGTTTCTTCAAACTGTTCAAATTCTTTTTCCTGATAAAGATTGTAAAGGTGCTCTATTGAAAGCTTCATCGGTGTCAGCGGATTCTTTATTTCATGGGCGACCCTCCTCGCAATGTCTCTCCATGCGGCTTCGCGCTCTGCCTTCTTAAGTGCTTCCCTTGACTTCTTCAGGTCATGAGTCATTTTGTTGAACGAATCCACTAAACTTCCGAATTCATCGCTTCGGTCGATGTCAATTAAAACATCTTCTTCGCCCTTAGCTATTTTTTCTGTTGCTTCCTGAAGTACGGATATAGGCTTAGAAAGTTTTGCCGTAATGAATCCAACTATAACAAACAAAATAATTATTACTATAAAGTATGAACCGAATATGAAAGTCAAAGTTTCGGTCAGTTCTTCTTGAATCTCTTTCTGCCTGTAAACCGATAAAGATGATATTATTCCATTAACGTTATTGTTTCTGTCTTTCAAAGGTTTATAACCGACAAGATAGTTCTGCCCCTGTATTTCTTTGCTTTCAAGAAAGAGGTCCCGCTTAAGTATCAGTATGTTGAAATAGCCCTCTTCGGGCACGCGTGTATCCAGAAAATCCGATTTGTAAAGTTCTTCGTTCGTTGTCGCGATAAGTTTTGATTTCACGAATATGTTGAAGTTCTTATCAACATTGCCGTAGCTCTTTGTGAGTATTTCTTTACCCGCAAACATAATCGTATCGGTCGGCTTATACCTGTTGAATAGAACTTTTTCGTCTTTAAGCGTCTCGTTCAACAGTCCCAGGTCGGAAAGAAGCTGGTTTCTGTAACTCACGTCATTCTTACTGCTTATGTACGACCTCGTGTAAATGGCAAGAATCACTATTGGTATTACTGAAACGAATATAAAAGTCAGGAATAGCTTTGACCTAAAATCTACCTTAAGCAAGCGTATGTTTATTAGATATCTTGAGGAGTAAACAATATTAAAAACTACGAAAATAGTTAAAGCAAACAGCACAAATTTAAGGAAGTAAAACATCAGAAGACTAAAATCATCGCGTTTAATGCTAATAACAAATATCCTTTCGTCCGAAGAATTAACCGGGCTGTTTATCTTTATGTAGTATGAACGATACCTTTCGTTTACGAGCGGGTCGTAACGCCACGAGGTGTTTTTCTCTGTTGATTTTATGCTTTCATTAAAGAGTCCTTTAAATTTCAATAAGCTCTTCGACACCTCTGCTTCGGTTGTGTTTATTATTTCATCGTTCAGTATTTCCGTGATTACGGGTTTTGATATTAACCTGTCCGATATGTTGCCGCTGTTGATGTTTGAATTACCGGTAAACTGATTCTCCGTAAAAAGATTTATCGTTTCGGAATTCAGTACCGCTATAATATATCCTTTTAACTCTGCATACTGCGTATTACGCAAATCCTCGTTCTCAATCGGAAGAATACCAGCAAAATATTTTTCGTTCGTGTTTTCGATTATTATTATATCGTCAAAGAATATCGGTTCCGGTGATTCCGTCAGGTCAAAATCAGGGTCAGTTTCAAAATCCGTTTCTTCCTGCAGCGTATCCGATTCATCTATTTCATTAATTATATTTCTTTCAAAATAATTCTTCTTTAAGAATGTTATTACGCTGTCGCTGTTAATCAGATTGTTGCTGTTGTTAAAATCACTGATTATTCTTTTTGATGTATCCGTCAGTATTATATCCGATTTGTACTTTTCATAGTTGAATTTTCCCTTGCTCCAGATAAAATATGGAAGCTTCACGGCTTTGTTCTCGTCAGATATATATTCGTCGAGGTATATGTCTTCCTTCAGTTTGCTTAGCTCATCTGAAAGAAGGAATATAATTTTGTCACTCTGATTCTCCGTAAGTTCAGCACCTATCTTTTCAACAAAGTATGTCTCTTGCGATTTCGTAAACTCGAGTATCAGAACAGGAGTAATTATAATACACCCGAGAAGAATTAAAGATAAATTCTTAACAGTAAAAAGCGGTATGCTTCTCTTTGAACTTATCTGCCTGAAAAAATAAGTTGATATTAAGAAAACAAGAAATGTAATTATAATCCTGTAAATATCTATGATATAGAAATCTACTTGAATTACATTGAATAACTCATTGATGGCAAGGAATAAAAGGAAAAGTATGAAAATGAACGACTTCCTGTAAATCTTAAACTGTGAAACACTTCTCGAACTGCTGATAAGCGCTATTACAAGCGATACATTAATAAGTATATAAGCAAAAGTTATAAGTAGAATCGAAAGCTGTATCACAAAAAGCGGCGTGTCGGGTATTATGTTGGACTTATCGAGCAGCTTGATGTTAGAATCAAAAATAAGACTCTGAATAACACTGCCGTAAACGTTGAACAATCCGAAATATACCGCGATAACAAACACGAATAATACTATGTGGAAAATTCTGAACCCGCTTTTTTCCTTCCTGCTTTCTGCAAAATGCGTAAATACATTCTTAATTAAAAAGGAGGAATAGACTACCACAAATAATATCGTAATCAGTACATCACCGAGCGACTGAAAGATTCCGCCCCCAAGCTTTGAAGCGAAAAACTGGGGATTGAAAAGTTCAAAGTCCATGAATGCAGACGGAAATCCGCTCAATATCCAGAAAAATCTTACCAAAAGAAGTGTTATAAGGAAAAGGAACAGCCGTATCCAGATTGATTTAAAAAGGTTTACGAACTTCAGCAGAATAGGTATTAAAAGAATCGTGAAAAGAAATCCGAGAACAGAAAGCAGAGTTCCCGACAGCTCTTCAATGTTATTCTTATGCTCGGAAAAATTGTACTTCGGATAGCTGAGAAGCCCTATTATATTTCCCTCATCACCGCGAAGTTCCAACTTTCCGTAAAGCGCTGTGAGAGTATCCTTTTTCTTGTATGCATCCTGTATTCCGGCAGACTGTATTTTAACAGGATCTGTGAGATCTTTTGAAATTTCTTCTGTGAATAGCCTGCCGTTGAATTCATACTGAGAAGGGCTGTATTTGCTGTCAACAAGTATTCCGCACACAAGAACACCCTGCACATTTGTTTCATTATCCAGTCTTAATATCGGCGTGTACTTTATCAGATACGTGAAAAACCCTATCTCCTTTATGAGCATCGTGGATTTTCCGTTCAGTGCTTTTTGTATCAGTATTATTTCCGGATAAAGCTGCTTTCCTTTGTAAAGAACCTGCTCAATTCTTTTATCAAAAATCTCAATATCATAACTGTCTCCCGCTGATGCACTGTAAACAACCTCATGAAGCTTTTTCATATCGCTTCTCTCAATGTCTTTTCTTACGTCAAGATTACCTGATATTTTATTCGAGGCTTCGGTCAGTTTTGCCGAAAGATTTTTAAAACTTACATTGAGGTATTTTTCTCGCTCTTTATTCTTTTCTTTTATTATCTGTTCTTCAGTCTCTGAAGCCTTTGAGATGATGTAGTTTGAGGTAATCTTTACTGCGAATATCCATATCAGCAGCACTATCAGCATCACTGACATCACTTTATACTTGCGAGGGAATAAGTAAGTTAAGTACAAGTGCGGAAGTGTCTAAGTTTTTTAATTCAGGTTTATCTGGTCGATGTACCATGTATCATACTGGTACCTCAGAGAAACAGATAATTTAAGTTCACGTTTTCCCGAACCGATATTGTAAGAATACCTGCCCATTACGAAAGCATAAGAATTCTTGTAGTATGAATTAATTAGTTTTACGCTTGTTACTTTAAAATAATCTATGAAATCTGAAACAATGTATTCCGCCTGACCGGTACTGTAATATCCTTTTTCATTGCTCATAATATCAAGGAATACTTCCCCGTCAAAATATTTGCTTATCAGACTGACACTGCCGTAAGAGAACCCGTTGGATATTTCCCTGAACGTTTTCTTACAAAGCTCATATTTCTTCTTTGCATTCTCCGATTTAAATTTCTTTTCTTTCCACCATCCGTCCTGTGAATATGATTCTGCCGGTATTGCAAAGAGAATCATTAACGAGAAAAGAATTGCTAATCTGCTGCTCATTTTCATTCTGATAATTTAGTCATTTATAATTCTTTTTTCAACATAAGAGTACCCCGTTTTAACAATCTTGTTCTTCCTTCTCTTCCTTCTCTTCCTGCTCTTCTTGCTCTTCCTGCTCTTCCTGCTCTTCCTGCTCTTTCTGCTCTTACTGCTCTTCCTGCTCTTCCTGCTCTTCCTGCTCTTCCTGCTCTTCCTGCTCTTCCTGTTCTTCCTGCTCTTCCTGCTCTTCCTGCTCTT
>JBAYUG010000066.1:0-19810 GCA_041675325.1 Kapaibacterium sp. (SeqCode) | reverse complement strand
TATTGATAATATTTTCAGATTTACTCAGGCAGGCTCGGAAGTCTCGGCTCTGCTTGGGCGTATGCCTTCAGCAGTAGGCTATCAGCCTACACTTGCTACGGAGATGGGTCAGCTTCAGGAAAGAATTACCTCAACAATGAAGGGTTCTATCACTTCTATTCAGGCAGTTTACGTTCCTGCTGATGACTATACAGACCCGGCACCTGCTACAACGTTCGCTCACCTTGACGCAACTACAGAGTTGTCAAGAAAGATTACTGAGCTCGGTATTTATCCTGCGGTTGATCCTTTAACTTCAACTTCAAGGATTCTCGACCCGTTAATCGTTGGTGATGAACATTACAACGTTGCACAGGGTGTTAAGAAAATTCTTCAGAACTATCAGGACCTTCAGGATATTATAAACATTCTCGGTATAGATGAACTTTCAGATGAAGATAAAATTGTTGTTGCAAGAGCAAGAAGAATACAGCGATTCCTTTCACAGCCGTTCTCTGTTGCAGAACAGTTTACAGGTTTGCAGGGAAGATATGTAAAACTTGAAGATACAATTAAAGGTTTCAAAGGAATATTGAACGGTGACTATGACGATTTACCTGAACAGGCTTTTATGCTCGTCGGTACAATCGAAGATGCAATAGAAAAAGCTAAAAAACTCAGGGATTAATTCTAATTAAAATAGAATTTGGACAAACTTCTTGATATTGAAATTGTAAGCCCGGAGAAGCTGGTGTTTAAAGGAACAGGAAAGGTTCTTACAGTTCCTGGTGTTGACGGAAGATTTCAAGTTTTGAATATGCATGCTGCAATGATTGCCATGTTTGAAGCAGGTGTAATAACAGTAGAAGATGAAAAGGGTGAAAAGATAAACTTTTCTACCCGCGGCGGTGTTGCAGAAGTAAAGAAGAACAAGGTTGTTGTACTCGCGGATGCAGCAGAAGCAAAAGATGATATTGATATAGAAAGAGCCCGAAAAGCAATGGACAGGGCAAACGAAAGACTTAAAGAAGGCGGCAAAGATATTGACAGGGAACGAGCAAAATACTCTCTGCAAAGAGCCCAGATTAGATTAAAAGTCGCCGGAGTTCTAAAATAAAACAGGGGATGTAGCTCAGGGGTAGAGCAACTGCCTTTTAAGCAGTGGGTCGAAGGTTCGATTCCCTCCATCCTCACAAGAAAACCGAATAAGCAATTATTCGGTTTTTTTATTATCAACTATCAACTATCAACTAAAATCTATCAACTAATAGGGGATGTAGTTCAGGCGAGCAACTACCCTTTTAAGGTTGGGTCGAAGGTTCGATTCCCTCCATCCTCACAAGAAAACCGAATAAGCAATTATTCGGTTTTTTTATTATCAACTATCAACTACGCGCTCTTTGCGTCCGCTGTCTTGTTGGGCGGATCAACTAACAACTAAGTCTTTGGCTTTTTTCTTTTCCGCGAAGCTATTAACTTTGTATATGAATAATATAAGCAGTAAAGCAAAGATTGGAAATAATGTCGATATAAAAGGTTTCGTGACTATTGATGACGACGTTGAAATCGGAAACAACGTATATTTAGGTCCCTGTGTTTATGTCGGTAACGGCTCCAGAATTTCCGACAACGTAAAAATCTTTCACGGAGGAAGCATTGCCTCCCACCCTCATTCTACTAGCTTCACTGACGAAATATCCACAGTCGAAATTGGTGAAGGTACACTAATAAAAGAATTCTCTACAATCAGCAGAGCTACCAAATACAGTCACAGGACAATAGTCGGAAAGAACTGTTACATAATGAATTATGTCCATGTTGCACACGATAATATTATCGGCGACAACGTTGTCCTTACAAACGGAGTCGGACTCGGAGGCCATGTTACTATCGGCTCTCACACCACCATTGGTGGCATTGTCGGTGTCCATCAATTCTGTAAAATAGGTGAATATTGCATGATTGAATCCAATACAAAAGTTACTAAAGATATCCCGCCGTTTTCTTTGGTCGGCAGAGCGCCCCAAAGATTTATTGGCTTGAATTATATCGGACTAAAACGAAGCGGCTTCTCACCTGAGGCAATATCTCAAATCAGAAACGCTTACAGTATTATTTATGACCCAAAACTGAACTTCAATGACTCGTTGAAAAAGCTCATCGACGAAATGGAAATCAAAGATGAAATAAAGCTAATCCACAATTTCATCATAAATTCAACTCGAGGTATTATTCCAAGAATATAATCGGGAACTTTTTCCCATAATTTGATGTTTAATTATATATAAGAAATATTTAGTCATTTTTCATTCACAAATGACTAAAATCCTGAAAATACAATTCTTATACAATAATCCAATAAAAGTACGGTAATAGTGCGATAATTGTACGGTTAAAGTACGGTACATCTTCGTAGTATTGTCCTATTAATCTCGAAATAGTGTCGTATTTCTCTCCTTCGCGTCTCATCCCCAAAAAACTTACAAAGCTATTATTATATAATCGACTGATATGAATATTTCTTCTTAAATAAATCCAGGTCATCAAGTACTCTCATTAAATCAACAACATCCCTCGCTGATTTCTTCACCATTTGCATTTCTTCCTCATTAAGTTTTAACTCAATTACTTTCTCAATCCCGTTCTTGCCTAATACCACTGGAACTCCAAGATGCAAATCCTTCAATCCGTATTCTCCATTCAATGCAGCACATACAGGAAAAATTCTCCTCTGATTTTTTACAACGGCTTCCGTCATCTGTGCAGCAGCAGCTCCCGGCGCATACCATGCGGATGTTCCCATTAAATTAACCAATTCGCCTCCGCCTTTCTTTGTCCTGTCAATTATGCCGTCCAGTGTTTCCTTGTCAATCATTTCGCTTATCGGGATGCCCGATACTGTTGTATATCTCGGAAGGGGAACCATAGAATCTCCATGCCCGCCCATAAGTATCGCATGTATGCTTTTAGGTGAAATGTTTAATGTGTTAGCAATAAATGATTTATATCTCGCAGTATCTAAGATGCCCGCCATTCCGAATATTCTATTAGATGGTATTCCGTCTGCTGCAAGAAATGCCGCGTATGTCATCACGTCAAGAGGATTCGATACTATTATCAGTATTGCTTCGGGCGAATATTTCACAATCTTCTCCGTTACATCTTTCACTATTAATGCGTTCGTTTTAATAAGGTCATCCCTGCTCATTCCCGGTTTCCGAGGAAGCCCGGCCGTTATTACAACCACCTGTGAATCTTTTGTATTTTCATATTCCTCTCCGGCTGCATTTATTCTTGTGTCAAAACTAAGAATCGGCGAAGTCTGCCAGAGGTCAAGCGCTTTCCCCTTTGTTACATCTTTGTTTAAATCGATTATTACCAGTTCTTCTGCAATCTCTTTCACAGCTATTTCGTTTGCACAAGTTGCTCCTACGTTTCCTGCTCCAACTACTGTTATTTTCATTCATTATCCTTTCTGTTTGCTTCACTTAAATATATAACAGTTTACTCAAATAAAAAGGTGCCCTGTTTTCACAGGACACCTTTTATAGAATTACTTATTAAAACAAATTAGAAACCTATTGACAAATTCGCTCTGTAAGTCCTTTTCATTCCCGGAATTACACCGAATCTGTCTGCCGAAGATAGATAGTCTGTATCGAATATGTTTAGTACTTGTAAAACTATTGTTCCTTTAATCGGTGAATTGCTTGTTGTGAAATTGAATCCTAAGTTCCCGTCAAGAAGAAATCTTGTTGGAAGCTGATTGTCAAATGAACTTCTGAAAAGTTCTTTTCCCGAAGCTGTTGTTCCGATAAAATCACCGCTTGTCGCCATGTATGACCCTCCGTCAAGCAGATAATCCTTCGCAAAGAAACTTCCGTCAATTGACCCGAAGAAATTGTTGTAATCGTATGTCAAGCTTAATGATGCCATAAGCTGCGGTCCGGATGCAACCTGTGATCCTTCAAGTTCATCAAAATAAAGTGGTTTTATGTTACCGTTTTCATCAAGCGATGATGTATTAAATATTCTTCTGACTCCTGTTATTGGGTCTGTTTTAACCGCGTCAAGAACAGTCTGCCATTTGTTATCCATAAATGTAAATGAACCGCGTAAACCTAATCCTTTTATCGGAAGGACTTTGTTTAAGCTTGCTCCTAACTCCAATTCAGCACCCATGTGACGTGAGGTACCTATAAGCTCAGTTCTGAATCCGTTTCTGTCATAACCGGGCTGACCTGCCTGTGATTGGTCCTGAATACTTGCCGCTTTATTGTCCCATAACATGTAATATCCGTTTATCTTTGCGTAGAAGTCGTCTGTGCTGTAGCCAAAACCAAGTTCAAACTGATTTGATTTTTCATCTTCTGCCGATGTGTTAATTCTTCCCTGATTGTAATAAATACCAAGGTCAACGAATCTTTCAACATGTGCAAAGTTTGCAAATACATTGATGTTCTTTGTTGCATTGAAGTTTACACCGACTTTTGGCTGGAAGAATCCTCTTGAACGGTTTTCATTAACAAGGTCGAATTCATACCAGCGTGTGGTCGAACTGTTATCTTTCATGTAGAATTTATTACCGATTGCACCTTCCTGCGTTAACCCAAGTTGAGATGCTTCTGCAATCGTTAATTTCTTTCCAATCGCATTTTCACTTGGCATGTTTTCTTTAATCTTGTAATTGTACCATACGTACTGAAGCGAACCCATGAAGTTAAACTTATCAACTACATAGTTTCCTTGCGCAAATAAAGTCATTTGCGGTGTTTCGCCAAGATAGTTTCTGTACTGTGAACCGTATGTCGGATCTCCGTCTGAATTCCAGCCGAATACGTTTACTCCCCAGTCATATTGAGGTCCGTCAATATCTCCTTGCCTTACAACACGTGAAAATTGTGCACCCGTTACTTTTCCCGTGGTATCCCTGAAAGCGTATCTTTGTGTTGTGCTTGTTTTGCCAAACAGATTAGTGAAGTAACCTGGGTGGTCAGCCTTCCAATATCTGAATTCTGCGCCGCCCGTCATCTTGAATTTCTTACTGAATTCTTTCTCGTATGAAGCTAAAATTCCGGTCTGGTTATGAATCGAATAACTGTTCCTCTGGAAAGCATTCTTTGAATATACTGTATCAAATATACCAAAATTGTTTATGTATCCTTGTGTGTTGTAAAGATTAGTCTGTAGAGTGTCCACTCTCTGTCCGTTAACACCAAGACCATTTCTCCATGCCCAGACTGTTCCTGCTGAATTAATGCTCGACCCGCCGCCACGTCCTGCTGACCAGAAACCGGTTGCACGAAGTACAGAGTTATCCGCAAAATTGTAATTCCAGTGAAGTTCAACCTGCGGTTTGTGGAACATATTGTGTGAAAGGTTAACAAAATTATCGTCCACAAGCTCTCTCCAGTTATCAGTTATGCTTCTGTATCTCGATGTTGCATCAGGCTGTGCATTGTATTTTGCATCCCATTGATTTGCAACGTCTCTTGATACGAATGGAGCCGAGTTTACCGTATATCCGAATTTCTTAAAGTACGCTATATCATTGCTGAATGAATATCCGTGAGACTGTGGCGCACCGTGTAAAACTAACTTAAATGTCTGGTTTGCCGCGGGAAGGAACGCTGCTGAAAGATAGTAGTTCAATCCTTCGTATCTCCCGCTTGTTCTTGAACCCTCACCAATCTTTCTTTCAAAGTTTAACGCTCCTGCAAACTTTCCTCCTATGAGACCGCTTGAATAATTAAGTCCGTACATAGTGTTTGTTGGTGAACCAACATTTCCTTTAAGTCCTAAGTATCTGTTCAGAGCAGGATTTTCTGTTAGTATATTGAATGAACCTCCAAAAGAACCTGAACCGTAGAGAGAGGAACCTGCTCCCCTTTGTATCTGTATCGAACTTGCGTTTGATGATACTGAGCCCCAGTTTGACCAGTAAACCGAGTTTGATTCAGGATCATTTGTTGGAATACCGTTTATCAAAACCTGAACATAGTTCTGGCTAAAACCCCTGATAAGTAATTTACCCTCTCCGTTTCCAACACCGTCCGTGGAAAATGAATAGAAACCCGGTACGTTTCTGAGCAGCAGTGGAGCATCCTGACCCTGCATCCGCTTCTCTAGCGTTTTGGAATCTATGTCAGTGAACGCAACCGGTGTTTCGCGTTCAACTGCACGGTTTATTTCGATTACCTCTGTCGTGAATCCGCCGGGTGTCAGAGTCACGTTATAATTCATGTCATTCTTTAAGTCAAATATCGCAGTGAACTGCTCATAGCCGGTATATTTGACAATAATTGTGTAGTTCTGGGCGCTTAGTCCCTTAAATTCATAGACACCGAAATTGTCTGTAGTCGTCCTGTACTGACCGGGTACAAGCTCAACAGTGGCATTCTTTATGCCTATCATTGATTCAGCGTCTGTTACTGTTCCTGAAAGCTTATAGCTCTGTCCGTATGAACTAAAACTCACAGCGAAAACCAGTAATAAAAGTAGAAAAATTTTCTTCATTCTTCGTCCTGATTTAGTTTATAAAATAGTTGATTAAAAGAGATAAATATTAATGTGAAACATTACCAAAATATTTATAATAATATGACCAACAAATTTAATCAAACAATAACAAAATTATCAAATAATTGTAAACAAATTTACTCAACAAATTATAGTAATTATTACGGGAAATTTATCTTTTCTGTGAAGGAACCTCCGCAATATATAATCGTTTAAAATTAGTTGCAAGATATTAATTCCGTAACAACAGGAACTTTTTTATGGAGGGGGGATGGAAATAATAAGAGAATAGTAAAATATCCGTATTATCAATAATACGGATATTTTAAATTCATTCCTATATAATCACTATCTTAATTTTCTGTTCTTAGATATTCAAGTATCTTCCTTGCATCAGTCTCGTTTACATCTTGCGGATTCATCCTGACTTTCATTTCTTCAAATAACTCTTTCGCAGCTTTATTTTCATTTATCATTCCGTCCGGATTAAGCATCATGTTCATTATCCATTCGGGTGTTCTGCGTTTTGTGATTCCTCTTAACGCTGATCCTATCTTTTTCTGGTCAAGCCCATGGCAAGTAGTGCATTTCTTCTGAAACAATACCTGTCCTTCGCTTACTAATTTCTTGTCTATTTCTCCTAATGCTAACTCTTTAACAGGACCCGTTCCCTTATCTGTCTTAGCATCCTCGGAACACCCAATTATAAAAGAAACAACTGATAATAAAATTATTATAACTATTTTCTTCATAGCTTATATCCTGGTTTTAAAATTTCTTCAAGTTCCTTATAAGTAAACTTCAGTTCCGTTGGACCGACTGCATATGCTGCAATCTCATAATTATTATAATAGAAATAAATACCCTCTTTTGTAAGTATGAAGTTATCATTGAACTTAATAAAATTATCAAATAAATAACCTTTCTCTCCGTCAAGCCTGTCTGTATCCTTAAGGTTTCTGTACTCTCTATATTTCTTATCAATTAACTTGTTCAGTTTATCCTCAAATCCACTGTTAAATAAATCGCTTAATTTGACTTGTTTACCGGTTTTTGGATTAAAGACAAAGTTTCTGACAAAACTGTTCGGGTGTGCGCCGCCTGTATTTATATAGTAATCAATACTTACTGATAAAGCAGCAGGTTTATTAAAAACCACATTGCTGTTTACGTCTAGTGCATAAACAACCGGAAAATCCGGTGACGCATCTTTCATTACACTATCATAATCTGCAAAGAATGTTGCAGCAAGTCCCTCCAGATTCTTATTGCTCGCATTCCCTTCTATTGTGAAAATACTGTCTACTATATAAGCATCTACAACTTTGTTAATCTCCGCAGCACTGTACCCGGAAAAATTAGGATAGGATACTTTAAGATATGAGCATTTTTCATCACTGTCCTTGCAGTCTTTATAAGTCTTCTTGAAATTCTTCACTTCATAACTTAAACTGTCTTGAATCTTAACTTCTTGTTTGACTTCTTTAGTATCCTTACTAACTGTCTCAGTTTTTTTCCCGCATCCTATTACTATGAATGCAATCAGTACAATTGTTATAATGTGTTTCATAATGATTTATTTGTTTATTAAAAATATAATAAAATATTTACAGACAGGTTATTCCGTCTGCAGGTTTTTCTTCTTGTATATTCCGTGTTATCTTCAGTTTTGTTTTTTCTCTTTTAAAATATCTCTGATTTCCGAAAGCAGTTTTTCCTCGTTAGTTGGACTCGGAGGAGGTGCTGGTGTCTCTTCCTTTTTCTTAACAAAATTTTGGTATGCTTTTAATACGAGAAAAATACAGAGTCCTATTAATATAAAATCAAATACATTTTGCAGGAATGCTCCATAGTTAAGTGATACTTCGGAAACTGCAGGTGTAATTAACTGTGTACCGTTCATCACAGAATCTTTCCCGCTTTGTATTACAAATTTAAGATCTTTGAAATCCACTTTTCCAAGAATTAATCCAATCGGCGGCATCAGAATATCACTCACTAATGATGTTACAATTTTGCCAAATGCTCCTCCTATTATGACTGCAATTGCAAGGTCAATCACATTGCCCTTCATAATGAATTCCTTGAATTCCTTGATTAATGACATAAGGTATTATTTTGTTTCTGAAAAAATAAAGATAATCAAATCAGATTTAATTAAAAACAAACTATAGAATCTTATTCGCTAAATTGAGTGAGCCTTTGATATAAGTTAACAGGACTGTATGTTTCTTTGCATGTTATGTCGAGCTCTTGAATGTATTTATACTTCATTCTTTTTGAATAATGAGTTCTTTTAAACGAAAAATGTAAATTCATTTTTACTTGTTTCTTTTTGTTAAAACAGATATATTTATCTGATTAAAACTTAAATGAATAAATGAAAAGAACAATTATTACAATTGACGAACAGAAATGCAATGGATGTGAAGAATGCGTAAATGGATGTCATGAAGGAGCGCTGCAGATGATTGACGGTAAGGCAAGACTTGTCAGCGAACTTTTCTGTGACGGTCTCGGAGCATGTATCGGTACATGTCCCGAAGGTGCTATAACTCTCGAAGAAAGGGAAGCCGAGCCTTACAGTGAAGTTGCTGTAATGGATAGAATTTCCAAGATGGGAGAGAAAGTAATCTTAGCACATTTGAAACACCTAAAAGACCATAATGAGAGCGGCTATTTAAATGAGGGTATTGAATACTTAAGAAATAATTCCATAAATGTAAATCTTAATCCATTATTTGTGCAGAAATTAAACGTAGTTGAGAGTATTGAACCACAGCACACAGGGTGTCCCGGCTCTAGGGAAAAGTCCTTTGCTAATGTTCATAATGGAGTTAATGATGATTCGGTAGGCTCAGAATTAACTCACTGGCCCATTCAACTGCATCTTATCAATCCTACAGCATCCCATTTTAAAAATTGCGATTTACTTATTGCAGCAGATTGCGTACCGTTTAGTATCTCAAATTTCCATTCAAAGTTTTTAAAGAATAAAAAGCTCGTTATTGCTTGTCCTAAACTGGATTCTGGTAAAGAAATCTATATGGAAAAATTAAGAGTATTGATTGAAGAGACTCATATTAATACCTTAAACGTCGTAATTATGGAAGTTCCTTGTTGTAGCGGTTTGTTAAAACTTGCTCAGCTTTCTGTTGAGACTTCAAACAGAAAAGCCCCGATAAAATATACCGTAGTCGGGATTCAAGGAGATATTATCGAAGAAGAATGGTTATAGAGTAGTTCTTAAATTTGTACTAAGTAACTGATTATATAAAATTCAGTTTTACTCATCTAGTATCCCCAAACCCTGTCGTATTATTGTAACATCTCCGTCTGAACAATCAACTACTGTTGACGGAGTCCTTTTCCCGGGTCCGCCTTCAATTACAATATCAACTCTTTTTTCAAATACTTCATAAATAAGTTCGGGATCGCTGATGTAATCATCATTATCATATATATCGTGTATGGATGTTGATGTTATCGGATTGCCGAGTTCTTTAACAATTGTTCTGCAGATTATGCTGTCCGGTACTCTTATTCCCACGGTTTTCTTCTTACTCTTGAAAATTTTCGGTACATTGCTGTTTGCTTTAAGAATGAATGTAAACGCACCGGGTAAATGTTTCTTCATTATTCTGTAAAGCGGTGTATCTATGCTGAAAACAAAATCTGAAAGGTGGCTTAAATCATAACATACTAACGAGTAATTTGCAGTCTTAACGTTAATATTCTTTATTCTGCTTATTCTCTCAATTGCTTCATGATTATTTATGTCGCATCCCATTGAATAAACTGTATCAGTCGGATAAATTACTATTCCGCCGTCTTTCAGGCATTCCGTTACCATTTTAATCTTTCTTTCTTCAGGATTTTCGGGATGTATATGTAGAAACATCTAATAATTAGTAATTGTGGTTCAATATATCATCCTTTATAAGAAATAATAGGTTATCAACAACAGAACCATCATATTCCGTCTTTGACTGGTTTTCTGCAATAGGCTGGCTTGTTTTGTTTATTAAATTGCCGTCAAGATATCCGCTCGCAACATAGTTTTCTCCGTCAAATTCAACTATGATACGGAACTTCTTTAAACCTTTTTCTAATATTTCTTCTTTAATGACCAATGTTTTCAGCTAACTACCCAAATTAATCATTTTTTTACCTAAAAAAAGCAACATAATATTTACATAACTATGCGGATTTTGTTCCCATTTATACAATAAAAAAAGGGGATGCTAAGATCCCCTTTATTCTCAATATTAATTGTTTTCTATTTAAGTACTATCATCCTCTTTATATCTGAGAATGAAGATGTATTAATTCTGTAGAAATAAATTCCACTTGCAAATTTTCCCGCGTTGAATGTAGCCTTATATTTACCTGGTTGTAAAAATTCGTTGGCAAGAACATCAACTTCTTTTCCAAGAATATCATATACCCTTATCTGAACAAGTCCTGCTTTTGGAACATCAAAATTAATGTTGGTTACAGGATTAAAAGGATTTGGATAGTTCTGGTAAAGTTTGAATTCACTCGGAATTTCAGTTCCAATATTCTGAATACCGACTGATTCTACTACCCAGTTTGCTGTCTCAGCTATTGCATTATTAATGGCTATGCTTATTATTGTGTCCATTCCTAAAGTATCAGGGCTTGTGTATGAACCGTTTCCAATTCCAGTCCAGCCTTTAAATCTGTATGTAGTATTACCTGATGTATAAAATCTGGAATTTACGCCAAATTGGAATGAAACCGCAGAATCATAATATCCACCGCCGCCAAATGTATTTCCAATTGTTGAGTTCAATATCAATCTATACTGAGGTTTATAATTTGCAGTGTAAGTACCCGGTGCAGTAACAGTAAATGTCTGCGTCGTATCTCCGCCTTGTGACCAGTTTGTATAAACATATCTGGTCGCGCCTACAATCTTCGGGCTCATTGCCTGTATCGTTACGGATGAACCAATGTTAAAAATAATATTCTGTCTTGTATTAAATTGTACATTGTTAATTTTAAAATCGCATAATCCATTTCTATTTGTACCTATGCTTACTGTGGCTACATTTACATCAATGTTTTGGATTCTTTGATGTACGGGTATTCCGTTAGGACCTTTGCCTGTAATTATTATTCCGTAAACTCCAGGTGTAACAGAGCCTATTGTTTTTATACTGACAGTAACCGAGTCAGGATAACTTGTTATTGAATCCTTTCCATTAATAAAATTTACCTGAAGTGTTCCCGCTGCAGGAAGTGTATCTACTGATACAGTGAATTTCACGTAATCAGTGTAACTTTTTACCGAAGGAACAGCTACTTTTATAAATGTACTGTCATTATTTACAATAAATGTCTTTTGAGTATTAATAGTCATTGCATAATCCGGATAGTATGCAGTATAGCTTCCGAATGTACTTGCTCTGAAGTCTGTCCAGACTGCCATCGAGGTCTTGCCGTAAGATGTTATTCCGTCATAATCTCCCTGATACCTGGGGGTTCCGCCGCCTCCACATGACGAACAGTCTATTTTAAATTTCGACGTAGATAATTTTTGGTTTTGAACGAATGTTGATCCGCCATTGCTTGAATATGATGCATATACTTCACAAGAATCACTCGTTGGAGTATTTCTTGTGTCAAGCCACTTAACGTAAAGTCTTCCTGTCTGTTTATCACACCATATTGCAGGATGCCATTGGTGGTTTGCTGTTGGGTTAATATCATCGTTTATCAAAACAGGTGCTGAAAATGATGCTCCTTGATCAGTTGAATACCTGCAGTATAAATCAGGCTTGTTCCCGTCACCTGCTGGTTGATTTGTTGCATAAACTAAATATAATCTCCCTCTGTAAGGTCCGTAACTGTTATCCGCTGTAATAAATGGATATGGACGTGTCCTCATGTTTTGAACACTGTTTCTTCCGCTCACATTTGTTCCGACGTATCCCGCAAAGTTCTGTTGTGACTTCATTGTGAACGATGCACCCCCGTCTGTTGATGCGAAAAATGAATACGTTGCCGTAAACGAATTTCCTGCATTTGTCACTACATAGGTACATCCTCCGGGTATGTCACCTCCAATGACATTCGGACCAACACAAGGCATAGCCCCTGGTAAATTATGCGGAGTAAGTGATTGAGCATATACAAAAGATTGACCTCTGTTTGTACTTCTGTAAACATTGCACGATGTTCCTGCAGTTATTGTACTGTAAACAAAGTTTGAATAAGGTCCGGCACTTTGGTCAGCTGCAATCCAGTTCTTGTCGTTACCGGTGTTACCTGATGCATAAGTCCATGTCAGCCCGTTGTTACTCGATGTTGCTATTTGTGTTCCGAAAACATTGGTACCATCGCCATACATGTTTTCATAATAAACATTTCCTAAGCTGTCGTATGCTACTACAGGGTCACCCATCATTGTAAAACCAGGGAATGTTGGATTATTCCTGAACCAATCTAATCCATTCATTGTATAATAAGTCGCATTAGTATTAAATGCTGTAAAATACTGAAGAGGATTTCTTGGATTTACTGCAATGTGAGGTTCTGCAAAGTCATTTCCTAAATAGAAATTATCGTACCCGTCAGCTCCTGTTACAATCGATGAATTAATTGAAAAAGGAGAAAAATTCTGCTGATTCTGTGACTGTTGAAGCAGATGTTTCGGAATCCTGTCAAGGTTTGGGTCGTCATAACCCTGATTATTGCTCTGCGAAAAAATTGAATTCGCAATTAATACTGTGCCTGTAATAATTAATAAGGCAAGTGAGAGTTTAAGTGCTTTCATTTTTATTTTATTTGATTAATAACATTTTTTTAATATCTTTAAAACTGTCGGATATTATTCTGCAAAAATATAATCCGCTTGAATATTTTGAAGCATTGAATGTTATGTTATACTTTCCTGCTAAAAGTTTTTCGTTTAAAAGTGTCTCCGTTTCTCTTCCTAATGCATCATAAACAATCAGCTTTACGCTTTCGTTTCTCAGGACTTCTATTGTAATATTTGTTACAGGATTAAATGGATTAGGATAATTCTGATGAAGTTTCCATTCGGCAGGTATCTCACTGCTTATATTGTTTATCCCTACTATTTGTTGCCAACGTGCTGTTTCAACAATAGGATTATTAATTGTTATTGTTATTGATGTGTCGTTTCCTGAACTGTCAGGACTTGTGTAAGCTCCTGCTCCTGCACCTGTCCAGCCTCTGAAACTGTATGTTGACCCGTTATAATTAACTATTCTGGAAGTTACACCGAAGGTTGTCGAAGAAGCCGAATCGTAAAACAAACCCCCGCCGTATGTATTTCCCGCTATCGAGTATAAAAACATTTTGTATGCTGATCGGTAATTAGCCGTCAGTGTCAAAGGCGATGTAATGTTTATACTGTGAGTTGTATCTCCTCCGTCAGACCAGTTTTTGAATATGTACTGAAATCCTCCTGCGGTTTTCGGACTTATAGCTTCTACGTTTATCGCTGAACCGTTTGCAAACAATAAATTTTGTCTTGTGTTGTATTGGTTTCCGTTAACAGTAAATTCGCAAACTCCTTCTCTGTTTGTGCCTATGTTTAAAATCGAAGAGTTAACTAATAGTTCTACTGTTCTTCTGTGAACAGGGATTCCTGTTACTCCGCTTCCCTTAATGTTAAGATTGTATTTCCCCGGGCTGACTGAACCGATCGTTTTAATAATTACTTTTACTGAATCAGGAAATGTTGTTACTGTATCTTTCCCGTTTCTGAAACTTAATTGAATTGAACCGCTTGAAGGTAAAGTGTCAAGTTCTAATTCAAACTTAACCCTATCATTAAATCCACCTCGAACAGAGGGTACTTTCACGGATACAGTAACAGAATCATTGTTGTTTAAATATTTTTGTGTTAAATCCGATATCATTGCAAAATCTGCACTATAAGAAACAAAACTCCCCATCGTATTATACCTTGCATCCATAAAAGAATTTAACGACGTACTCGATGTAACTGTCGAATTTCCTATATAATCACCAATGTACTTTTCCCCTCCCGGCTGACCCACAGCCATTGAGTTTGGATTCATCTGTGCATTGGATATTTTATAATTTGTGACAAAACTTATACCGCCATTCGTTGAATGCGTTCCGTAAATTTCAGTCAGTAAATTTCCTGTTGGGTCGTTTCTTGAATCATACCAGCATATGAAAATTTTACCCGTTTTCTTATCAACAGAAATAGCGGGCATCCATTGGTCAGTTAAGGTTGCGTCATCATTAATTCTCATCGGAGTACTCCATGTTGTTCCAAAATCTGTCGAACGTACTAGAAAAATATCAGCAAGGTCTGTACCCGCAGGATTTGCAGCATAGATAATATACACATTTCCTCTTGATGAAGTAAAACTGTTATCTGCTGCCATCAATGGGAAATAATTTGTTCTTATACAGTTTTTCATTGTGTATCTCCCTGCACAAATAACACCCGGACCTGCAATTCCGGAGACGGCAACAATACCTGCACCAAAACTCGCTCCTCCGTCCGTTGAACGATAGACTCTTATATTACTTCCCGATGTACAACCGAAATAAACATTGCCGCCCTGTATGCTCCCATTTGCACCTACAGTAACATATGCTCCTTGATCACCTGAAAGTGTTATTGGCGTTGACCAGTTCAAACCGCCATTCGTACTCCTGGCAAACCTCATACCGCTCGAACCAAACTGCCTCCAGCCAAGATATATGTTGTTGGAATAAGGACCCCCTGTTTGGTCAGCGGTAATCCACTGTTTATCGGCAAGACCAACTGTTGAAGAATGTGCACTTACTGTAGTTGTAAACGTTAGACCTTTGTCGGTTGATTTAGTCACCCAAATGCCGTACAAAGAGCCTGACTGATACAACTGTGTATAATATAAATTTCCGAGACTGTCGAATGTCAAAACAGGATCGCCAATTTGAGAAGCTCCTGGAAACGAGACCCCCTTTTTAACCCAGTCAATTCCGTTTGTTGTAACGTAATAATTATTGATGTTATAGGCTGTGGCGCTGTTTCTGAAATCATTTGGATTAGTGGCAATATACGGCTCGCCAAAATCAACTCCGAGATAGAAATTATCATACCCTTCCGCAGATGTAACAACATTGCTTTCTGTGTTTAAAGGTGAAAAAGAATAATTTGAAGGTGGAAATACTCTGGATTCAAACTTCGAATAATCGGGCTGTTCCAAATGCTGGCTGTTAATACTCGAAAAAGCATATGTTAACAGTAATAAAAGTAAGAATAATCTCATTAAAATCTTTTAAGTTTTAAAATTTAGATATTTAAAATATAAAATTAGATTTTGATAAGCAAACACTATTGGTGTAAAATTAAAGGGTAAACCTCCCCATATAGGTTTACCCTCGTGAAAGTAAATACGATAGGAATCGTATGATTGGATATGTAAGAAAACTATTTATTCAATTTCTACTAAAATATCTCCCTCCAATATATTATCGCCGGGTTTAACTTTCAAGGTTTTTATTTTTCCTTCTCTGTCGGATGTTAAATTGTTTTCCATCTTCATGGCTTCCCATGTAAGCAGATTCGTGCCGACTTTTACCTCATCCCCGACTTTTACGAACACTTTAATTATAGTCCCGGGTAACGGCGCTTTCATTACACCTGCACCCTTTCTCTCGGTAGGGGAGCTTGTTAAAGCTGTTGACTTCGTCGAGTCACCGCCCGTACTTGCTTTTTCCCTTACAAGCGTTGGTGTCTTTCCTGCAGCTTCCGGTTTCTCAATTCCTACTTCGTAGGGTTTACCGTTTACTTCGACTTTAACTTTTGTGTTCTCAAATGTTAGAACGTTGATATCGTAAGTATTATTGTTGACTGTTATTTTAAAATTCTTCATTTTATTTATTATTAATTTTTAACGAGGCCATTTTCTCATCATGTAAATCTTCTGGCTCCATGGTGTATAAGGCCTGTCTGTTCTTTTGATTGTCATTTTAAGGTCCTGCTTGTCGTTGAACTGTTGCTGTGTGTAAAGATATATTGCAGTAGCTATCGCCGTTGCAATTTCTTCTTCATTCGATTTCTTCGCAGTTTTTACCGCGGGAGGTTTTACTTCAGTTTTTGCTTTTGCCTGTGGTTTCTTTTTTAATAGTCTCATACTGTCTCTTATAATGGTAAATTAGAATGCTTTTTCGGCGGATTGGTTTCTTTCTTTGTAACAAGAGACTGCAGTGCCTTGATTATTCTGAACCTCGTGTTACGCGGTTCTATTACATCATCTATGTATCCGTACTTTGCTGCTTCGTATGGTGTCGCAAATTTATTCCTGTATTCTGCTTCCTTTTCGGCAATAAATTTTGCTTTTTCCTTTTCGTCTGTTATTTCCTTTAACTCACGGAAATAAAGTACTTCAATTGCACCTTTCGGTCCCATTACTGAAATCTCTGCTGTCGGCCACGCATAGTTTAGGTCGCCTCTTAAATGTTTGGAACCCATTACGTCATAAGCTCCCCCGTATGCTTTGCGGAGTATTACTGTTACTTTTGGTACAGTTGCTTCTGCATAAGCATAAAGTAATTTTGCACCGTGAATTATAATGCCGCCGTATTCCTGTGCTGTTCCCGGCAAGTATCCCGGTACGTCAACAAGTGTTACAATCGGTATATTAAATGCATCGCAGAATCTTACAAACCTTGCTGCTTTTCTTGATGCCGATATATCAAGCACACCGGCAAGATATTTTGGCTGGTTACCGACTATTCCCACTGTCGAACCATTCATTCTTGCAAATCCTGTTACTATATTTCTTGCATAACCCGCCTGCACTTCAAGAAATTCACCATCGTCAACTATAGAATCAATTACATCTACAATGTCATACGGTTTATTCGAACTATCTGGAATAACTTCATTTAGTGAGTCTTCTATTCTGTCAATCGGGTCAGTGCATGGATATGATGGCGGATCTTCAAAATTATTTTGTGGCAGGTAAGAAAGAAGTTTCCTTATCAGCATTATTCCGTCTTCTTCATTGTTAACAGTAAAATGCGAAACTCCTGATTTTGTTGCATGTATGTAAGCTCCGCCGAGTTCTTCATCTGTTACTG
Source organism: Kapaibacterium sp. (SeqCode) (assembly GCA_041675325.1). Classification (GTDB taxonomy): domain Bacteria; phylum Bacteroidota; class Ignavibacteria; order Tepidaquicellales; family Tepidaquicellaceae; genus CAIKZJ01. The sequence goes on along the minus strand of JBAYUG010000066.1, from coordinate 2,209 downwards.
ACTCACCTGTAACTGTCTTTACAACCTTTGGTCCTGTTATAAACATGTAACCAGTTTGCTTTGACATTATAATAAAATCGGTTAAAGCTGGGGAGTAAACTGCCCCGCCTGCGCATGGACCGAATACAGCTGATATCTGCGGTATGACACCTGATGCCAGTACATTACGCTGAAATATATCAGCATATCCCCCGAGCGATTTAACACCTTCCTGAATTCTTGCTCCGCCTGAATCATTAATTCCAACAACAGGAGCACCTACTTTCATCGCCATATCCATAACCTTGCAAATCTTCTGTGCATACATTTCTGAAAGTGACCCGCCGAAAACAGTAAAGTCCTGTGAAAATACGTAAACTAGCCTTCCGTCAATCGTACCGTATCCCGTAACAACTCCGTCAGATAAATAAGTTTCTTCCTCAAGACCAAAATCTATGCATCTGTGCGATACAAACATATCAAATTCCTCAAAACTTCCGTCGTCGAGCAGGAGGTCTATCCTTTCTCTTGCAGTAAGTTTGCCTTTTCTGTGCTGGGCTTTAATTCTCTTTTCACCGCCGCCTAACCTGGCTTGATCGCGCAGGTCAAATAGTTCTTTTATTTTCTCATTTATTGACATTGTAACTCCGTTAAATTATATTATATTTTAAAATATTCTTGTTCTACCAGTTGTTATAAAGCCCCTCAAGTAATTTTGTCTTTTTCGCATCATCACTCAGAGAATTGTAAATCTCTGCCTCCTTATGCACTTGTCGTTCTTCAATTTCTTCTAAAGCTCTCAGCTCCGCTAAAATCTTTTTATATTCTACTTCTCTCTTGTTTCTCAAAAATCCCGCTGCTACTGCTGGGAAGAGCTCCAGGAGCAGTTCCTCTTTTTCGTTCTTCGCTAATCTAACATCCTCAAACTCCGGCAGTGTCGGATTATCCTGCTTTTTATACAATGATACATCATACGGGCTTTCATCTCTATTTCCGCAAATCATTTCTCTGAAATCAGGATCTACCGGATAAGGTGTCTTTCCATAAACTCCCTGTACAAGATTCACGAACTGTGTTGACTTGTTGCTGTAAAACTCTTCTCCTTTGTTTTCAGAGACGATGCTGTAAACTGCCTGTACGCCCACAATCTGGCTTGTCGGTGTTACAAGCGGCGGTAAACCTGAATCAAGCCTTACTCTTGGAACTGTCCTTAAAACCTTCTCCAGCAGGTGGTCAAGTTTCATTTGTTTTAATTGAGCTAACATGTTTGTGTACATTCCGCCGGGTATCTGAGCCGCCTTTACAATCTCATCCGGCTCACAGTAATTGTACATCTTTTCTATTTCCTGGCATAATGAAGTTGTCTCCTCAATTCTGTCATTCTTCGCCGCGTCAATTGCCCTGTTAAATAAATCGTTTTGCTCGTTTGTCAAAGTGTAATTAGCGATATCTATGTCATAAGGAAACTGTTTCTTCTCATCAAATTTATCCAGTTCTTTTCTTATAGTAAATAAATGCTTGTTGATTTCTGTAACCTTGTTAAGATTTACTCCCGTATCGATGCCAAGCTTGTCGCAGAAAATCTGAACAAGTTCAAATGCAGGAGCTGCAGGTCCTCCCGCAAAGTTTCCTATTACTGTATCAACTATATCAACATCATTTACTATCGAAACTAATGCGCATGCCAGTCCGTAACCGGGTGTGCAATGTGTATGCAGGTCAATAGGTACTTTTGTCTCAGCTTTTAATCTCTTGATTAATGGCGATGCAACGTCAGGCGGTATTAAGCCTGCCATGTCTTTGATGGATATGATATCCGCACCCATTCTCTCGAGCTGCTTTGCTTTCTCAACAAAATAATCTACCGTAAAAATCTTTGGCGGTATCTTCGTACCGGAAAACATTCCCTTCAACCTGTCGGCAAAAGTAAAATTAGGGTCAACTGTATAACAAACAGCGCAATCCGCAATACCGCCGTTTGCTTTTACATAATCAATCGTAGTTTGCATATTATCAAGATCATTTAATGCATCAAATATTCTCATAATATCTATTCCGCTTTTTATAGCAAGCCTGTTGAAACCTTCGATTACATCCTCTGGATAAGGCGAATACCCGAAAAGATTTCTTCCTCTTGAAAGTGCCGTAAGTTTTGTCTTCGTCCCAAACCCTGCTTTAATCTTTTCAAGCCTGTCCCATGGATCTTCATTCAAGTATCTCATTATTGAGT
>JBAYUG010000065.1:0-19902 GCA_041675325.1 Kapaibacterium sp. (SeqCode) | reverse complement strand
CCTATCGAGATTCGGATTATCTATTTGTGCAAAACCATTTTTTGAAAACAAAACGATAATTAATAAAGCAACAACTCTAAACAAGAAATTTATATTAAATCTACATAGGTATTTCATAAATTTTCCAAACTAATTTTAAGTACAAAACTGTTTATGTGTGAGATTGCTTCTTATAATTATAAGTCATAATTACAACTAACCTATTTAATGAGAGTCATACGTTTCGTTATATTAAATTTATCGGTCGAGAACGAATAAAAATACACACCGCTTGAAAATTTTGACGCATCAAACTCCGCTGTATAATACCCTGCCGAACGGAATTCGTTATTTAGTAATTTCGCGACTACTTTACCTGTGACATCGTATATAACCAAGGATACCTTGCTGTCAACGGGTAAATTAAAGTCTATTTTGGTTACAGGATTAAAAGGATTCGGGTAGTTCTGTGAAACGTAATATTTATCCGGCACACCTATTTCAACAATATTGTTTAAATTATGATATTCAAAATTACCGTTGTAATCGATTTGTTTTAACCTGTATTTATATTTTCCGGTATTAAGATTGCGGTCAGTATATGAGTATGATTTTTGAACTGTTGAATTTCCGTTTCCATAGACAAACGTAATTTTCGAAAAATCACTTATAATGCCAGTGTTATCAACCAAAGCTCGCTGAACTTCAAATCCAGAATTATTTTGTTCGGATGATGTTATCCAGTAAATACTGACATTTCGGCCAGTCTGTGAAGAATTGAATGATGAAAGAGTTACCGGTAAAGGCTGGTCTATTTCCGAGCCAAAGGCAAAGGGACTGAAGGATGACATGTATTCATTAGTAGACATAGTGCCGTCTGTTGCAGTACCTGTATAAGTTACCGTTCCAACTTCTTCCCATTTTAATGTTCCTGTATTCCAATGGGCAAGTTTCAAGTCAGCTAAACTCGAGATACCGACATTCGATTTCCAGCCAATTGTTATTTTAGCATTCGCTCCCGCAGGTCTTTGAATATCCAGATAATCATTCTGACTTACTTTCACTAATGGTGGAGTAAGGTTTCCGACATTAAAACCACCATTCTTAAATTCAACCGTAAATGTTGTAGGGGTTATGTTTTCAGGTTCTAATCCTATACTCCTATAGTCAGAACCGTATCCGACATGTACAGTTTTTAAAACAGCAGCATCCGTCATTAAATCAAGCGGACCGTTTACAAAACTCGTAAGAGACCCGCCTGTTATTGAAGCAGTCGTTCCTAACGTGAGTTTATTTGCTGCGGAAGTATTTAATTTGCCGTTCGCAAGATTAAATATGCCGTTTACAGTAATATTACTTGATAAAGTAACTCCGGCAGAATTATTTATCGTCAGATTGCTGTAAGTTGTCCCTGTTGCAGTTGCTGGGGAACCCTGATTATATTCTACGGTTGATCCTGAACTTAAAGTACCAAAATTTGGTAATGTTGTATTCTGCAATTTTAATGTTCCATTGTTAGAAACATCAACAGTACCAGTAACAGAATAGCTTGAAGGAATCGTAAATGTACAGCCATTTGTACCGTCGCCGAGTATTACTTTCGAGTCTGTACCTGATACAGTCCAGTCGGCTCCGATAGTCGGGGCTGAATTATTGCGGATGTTAAAAAATCTATATCCTGTTGTAAAATTTGAAGGAGTGATAGTGCCAGTTCCATCATTGTTTGTTGTCCAATTCGTGTTTGTTTCAAGATTTCCCGAAGACTTTGAATAATAATCTGTATTAGTAGTGTAACTTGAAGCTATTGAATTACTATAAGTCACATCATCAAAAAAAACATTTTGAGAATTAGATGCAGAATTTATACCATATATCATCCATGAATCAATATTAACATCAGATGCCAACGTAGCTTTGCCTATGTCATTTCCTACTATAGTTCCGTTTATCCATATATCCTGTTTATTAGCGGCGACTGTTTGTGATGCGCCATTATATGTATAACTTATTGTTCCCGTTGTGTTATTTCCGAATATTTCGAATGTGTAAACATTACCTTGTACTATTGTCGCACCGAATGATGTCGGGGATGAAGCAACACGGGCGGTAGTAGTTATTGCACCTGATGCCGCAATCTGAAATTGTAATTGAGTAAAACATTGCGAACCACTAAATGCATTACCATCCGAATACGTAGTTCCATCTCCCTGCGCAAAAATAATTATACTGGAAGCAGCTAAAGTACTGCCGCTTGAATTACCAAATAAAATTGAGAATTTAGTATAGAAACTCTTCCCGCCGGTATAATTGTATATTGAAGCTTTATTTACAGATGTATTGGTCGCAGCTTCAAGTCTCAACCTGACTCCGGAACCGATTTTCTGTATACCTGTTCCGGAATTTTCCAGATTAATAGATCCGGTTCCTGTTCCTATTCTGACAAAAGAAGTCCCCGAGGTAGGCGTTGGAAGAAATGTTGTACTAGTTCCAGATGGAGTAGAGAATGAACCGGTTGTTGAGCCAAAATCGTAAGACCAAGGTTGAGAATATCCTAATCTTACAGTTACCAGCAGTATTACTGCCAATGTCCAAAAAAATCTTGTAAAATTTTTCATTTCTTTAAAATTTAAATTTATTGGGTTAATATAATCACTCTTTTTTATATATAATTATACAATACATTTTTTCAAATCATTTATTCATTCCTACTTAGAATTCAATCTGTTACAAACAGATTGAATTCTAATATTAATATATTGCTTACATGTATATTTATTAAAATTTCGTACTTACTTTAACATTATCATTTTGATTATATGTTCATAAGAACCTGCTTTCAATCTTGCAAAATAAATCCCGCTCGGGATTTGTGACCCGTCGAAGGTTGTTTCATATCTGCCCGCGATTTGTACATCATTCACGAGTGTTTCAACCTCTCTGCCGAGAATATCGAGTACAACGAGTTTAACAAAACTGTTCTTTGGTATATCATAACTAATCTTCGTTGACGGATTAAACGGATTCGGAAAATTCTGATACAGCGAGAAAGATGCGGGTAGAGTATTGTTTTCATTCACTTTGTTTGTTATAACATTATTGAGTTTAGTTACCATTACATCACCTCTTCCAACCCCTCCCTGATACTGTGCTTGCAGAAAAATTGGAATTGCAAGGATTAACACTATATAAATTATTGTTTTTTTCATTTAGCTTATTTGTTATTTTTAATAAAATTTAATTCAAATTTTGATTATTAATTAAATAATACAGATTAAAATACAGAACGAACACCGCGACCGCCGATATAATCAAGTCTGTCAGGGTGTCTCATACCAGCGTAATAGCGGTAGGAAACCCGAGCACGAACAGTCGTACCCCTATAAATACCACCACGGAAACCTGCACCTAAAGCGGCAGAATTGGGCCAATTTGTGACATTGGCATAACCTGTTGTGGAAAGCAAACCATTACCATGCAAACCGTTAAATGCTCTGCCTGTCGGATTGCCCACAGTTACGCATCGTTCTTCCAGGTTACCGCTCATTTCCATTATTCCATAATATGTAGCACCTGAAGTAATTCTGTTCCAGTTTAAACTATGACCAGCAAATATACCTACTCGAACAGGTCCATTGATGTTTGCTGCAATAGTCTGCTGAATCGCAGCATTCCCACTAGTTGGACTGTAAGCGGACAAAACACTTTCCATGCTGGTTCCTATATTTTCCAGCGTGTATGGACCTGCTGCCAAATCTGTATTACCCCACGCATATTCGTTAGGTACCGGCGGCAATGTTCCACGGCAAGCTTTTTCAAATTCCAATTCTGTCATTGGGCGCAAACCACTCCAATCTAAGAATGCCGCTACATCATTCCAATTTATAAAGTTACAGGCGACATAAGGGTAAGATGTACTATATCCTCCGCTTGAATATGTAACGCCGTATCTATTACCTGCACTTGCAAACGAATACCGTGCTGTATCCTGCGATGATGTCAAACAATTCAAAAAATCCACATATTCCTGCTGAGTAATTTCATACTTCATACAATAAAAAGCGTTATAACCTTTGGGGAATGCTACAGGAATGGGACCGAGAGCATCACCCATTGTGAAACCGGATTCGTAATACAAATTATCGGTTGCGGTTCCGACTGTAATCTCACTTTCATCAGATATCTGAAATGGGGATGTTGTTGAAGGAAACTTGTAAAAAGCCCCTTTTTCAGGTGCTCCGCTTCCTACAAAAAAACCACCTTGCGGGACGAAAACCTGTTCAATGGCAAATACTCGTATGTCCACAATCGAGTTATCGGTTAAACCATTGGCACCATAATTCCATCGAATCTGTACACCTGTTTTCGAAAATGTTCCTGTTCCATCTGCATCGCGATAAATAAATGCTCCAACACCCGGATTTGTAGTCGGGTTAAATACAGTGTCGGGTTTGACTAACCCTGTAGTAATTATGCTCCCCGATGGGTTTAAATGACCCGTGTTATTCAACCAGGCATGTTTCCATTCGTTAGCACCTATTTCACGGTATTTCACGAATATCCATGCGGCATCCCAATTATTAAGAGCAGAAGATGTCCGCCAGGAATTTTCCCAACTGATATCAAATTTAACCATAACATATTGTCCGGGTGTGTTTTGACCCGTGAGGCTAACATTTGTGACAATAATATTATTTGCATAACAGTTGTAATAAATAAACGTAAAGACAAAGAGCAGAATAACTGAAAGAACACGTTTTTTTTGGTTCATAATTATATTTATTTTAAGTTTTTATTCCGTCTTAATTTTGACCGGAATAGGGAAAAAATTTTATTTAAACTATAATTTTCTCTTTACTTTTTTCCATCTGCGTTGCAATATATTCATCAACTGTTATTGCTTTATCCCAATACAATTCAAAAAGAGTTTTTTGTGATTTTGCAAAAATATTGTGATGAACAATCATTGTAGTCAGACTTGGATTAATAGATACATTATCCAATAAGGATACTATAGAAATACTTTCATCAACTATTACTAATTTTATGGGTAATTCATTAATAATCCGAGCTTCTTCTCCAACACTTTCATAACGTCTTATTAATCTTATGAGATTGTTTTTTTCTTCGCGAGTTTTGGCATCCATTGATTCATAAATACTTTTAACTTTAACCTGACTATTACAAGCATTCTCGACTTTAGATACATTTTCTCCAAGTTCTACAACATACGGACCTTTTGAAAAGAATAAAATTTCTTTATCTGCATTCGCTTCGATACTCAGGAATCTGTCCGTAGCTTGTCCTCTGTCGCTTAAAACCTCAATATAATCCAAAGGGGTTTTTAAAGTTCTATCTTTATAAATCTCCATTAAACTTTCTTCAACATCCAAGTACATTTCTTTTTTTCTGTCAATTTCTTCCTGATATTTCAGTATAACATTTTTAAATGCAATATGAGGTTCTATGCAGCTGAAAAGCTTAGACCCATTCAAGAAATTCTCAGTGCACATTTTCTTCTTTACCAAACTTTGCAATACTTCATATATTTTGTTTAAAGACACAGAGGTTATTTTGGCAATTTCACCGGCGGTTAAAGCTGAATTTTTTAATAAAGCAATATAAACTTCTGCTTCTCTTCGTGTAATGCCTATTGGCTGAATTTTGTTTATTAAATCATCTATTTCCATAATATGTTTTTTCTTATTAATTAATAAATTAAATTAAATATATACTTAATATTCACCCCATTACACATAGAAGATACCTCTTACAAAGGGTGTTTACCTCTTGTATGTAGGGTTTACCTCTTATGCATAGGGTTTACCTCTTATATGGAGGTAGTATAATTTAATCTAATTTTGCAATAATGTCAAGTCCTATTTTTCAATACTTTTTTTAAGTTTGAATAAAAATGTTTTAATAGTTAAGTTTAGAAATTCAATAATTTTGAAATACCAAGAATATCAGGTTAATAATAACGAAGAAAAGTTTATGAAAGATTATTTAATGCAATAAAATCGCTTGAGCAAGTTTCTGGAATTGACATAATGCTATAATTATTAAGAATCTATACAAAAAGCAGATTGGAGAATATAATACTGCATATATATTTCCCTTATAGCAAATCTTATTTTAGAACTTAGAAAGAATTTTAAACTACCTTTTAGCTAATATTATGGAAACTTAATGGAATTTAAGAGATGTGCGCAAAATTTCATATTTAATATTTTGCTTAAAATGAGAATACTTATTTCTTCTTTTATCAAGCCAAACAAGGCTTTTACTAAAAAACGACGAACAAGCTCAATTACTAAAACTATTTGAAATTGACCCGGGGTGTCCCAATGACTAAGTCAGGAAATATACTTACTAATAATTAAAACAGACTTTTAAAAGAAAAAAGTTGCTAAAAAAAGAAATATGATACTACAACGGATACCTTTCGTTATAACGCAATTGGATGATTTTAAAATATTAACGCAAAATATTAATTAGATTTAAATATAGAAATTCCTGTTTAATATGTTGCATACTTCTTTAACATCGCTGATACTGCATGAACCGACAGATATTCTGAACCACAAAGATTTCCTATCGGCTCCGAAAGCGCAAAAAGGTACTAAAGCTATACCTAAATTATCAAGGAAATAAGTTGTTATATCGTTAACGCTTTCAATACTTTTCTTATTATTATCCAAACTACCTATTAAATCTAATTTTACGGATAAATATAGTGCGCCCTGTGGTGCTATAATTTCTGCACAAAAACCCTTTTTCTTTAATCCTGAAAAACATTCGTAAAGCAGGTACAATCTTTGGAAAAGCTCCTTCTTTATATTCGAAATATATACTTCAACATCATTTGTTCTGTTTAAGAATTTTGCTACTGCAATCTGTTCAGGTTTTGGGCTCCAACCTCCAACATGTGCATTCATTTGTTTCATCTTACTGATTATAGGTTCAGGACCGAAAGCCCAACCTACCCTTACACCCGTTGCAGCAAAGCATTTTGATATACCGTCAACAAATACGATATACTCTTTTGCTTTTTCGCATTCTTCGATAGGATTTATAAACTTTGTTTCACCGAATGTTAAAAGCCAGTAAACTATATCAAAGAAAACATATAGTAATTTTCTGTTTTCTTGTTTCCTTTTTCTGTTTTCATCACAGATTATATCAAAAATTTCTTTTAACCTTCCTCTATCAAACGTCGTACCTGCCGGATTCGAAGGTGAATTAAGTGCTATAAGTGATGCATCTTTTATATGTGGTTTTAATTCATCTGCTGTAAGCAAGAATTTGTTTTCAGGTTTTGTTTCAATAGTTACTTCATCAGCACCGCATAACTGTATATAATTATAATTATTCCATGAAGGAACAACGTTAATTACCTTATCACCCTTATTTATAAGCGTTCGGAATAGCAAATATGAGAGGACCCTTGCTCCGCTGCCGGTTATTATTTGAGAAGAGCTATAATCAAAGTTTCCGAAATGCTTAATATGAGAAGAGACTGCTTCGAGTAATTCCGGCATTCCTCCGACTACAGGATAATTTGTCAATTTTTCCCTGTATGCATTGATAATTTCATCTTCCAGTCCTTTTGGTATCGGGAAATATTCGGGATTAAAATCACCGATTGTGAGGTTGTATATTTTCGTTCCTTCAGCTTTTCGTTTATTTACTGTATCCGCAATACTACTTATTGACAAAGAACTTAGACCTTTAGCAACATCAGAGAAAATATTATTGTTATTTGACATATTTAATGAACTTTTTTATCATTGTTTTGCTTTTATTTAATAACAATATTTGAATGAAAAAATTCATAAATGATTGATTTTTTAATAAAGATGATGGAAGTTGATTCAACTTCCGGAAAAGAAGAAAATATAATTGATACTATTAAAGATTTCTATAATCCCGTTAAAGCAAGTTTAGAAATTCAGGAAATATCAAATGGAAAACATAACTTGTTTTACAAATGGGGTATGCCAAAAATAATTTTCTGTTCACATTTTGATACGGTGCCTCCTTATATTCCGCCGTCATTCAACGATAAAAGAATTTCAGGAAGGGGCTCCTGCGACGCAAAGGGACAAATTGCTGTTATGTCGGAGGTTTGTCTCCAGCTGGAAAAGGAAGGAAAGACAAACTTTGGACTGCTTATGCTTGCAGGTGAGGAAGTCGGTTCATACGGAGCATTGACAGCAAATAAGTTAATTATAGGATGTAATTATGTAATAGTTGGTGAACCTACACAGAACAAACTTATTAAAGCGGGTAAAGGTAATATATTATTTGACTTTACAATTAGAGGCAGGTCTGCTCATTCGGGATATCCTAAAGAAGGAGATGATGCTATAGAAAGATTCAGGCTATTTTTAAATGGATTAAGAAATGTAAAATTTGAAGAGGATGAATTGCTTGGTATTACAACATATAACGTAGGTTGTCTTTCTTCTGAGAATGCGCATAACGTAATACCGAGTTTAGTAACCTTCAAGATTTTTTTCAGGACTACATTTGCAACGCATAATATAATTGAATCATCGGTCAAGAAAATCTGCAACGACAATATTGAGTATAACATTAAATATGGCGATGAACCGATAATGTTTCATACGGTGGAAGGATTTGAGACAGATAAAGTTTCATACGGCAGCGATGCTCCTGAGTTGTATAATCTTGGGAAAAGGCTTCTTTACGGACCCGGTTCAATACAAACGGCACATACAAAAGAAGAACACATACTAATGTCAGATATACATAGAGCAGTTGAAGATTTAAAAAACATATATTATAAATTAGAAGAAGAAATTGAATCAGAAGATTAAAGTTGGAATACTTGGGTGTACGGGTGCAGTAGGACAAAAGCTAATCTCACTTCTGGAAAATCATCCATGGTTTGAGACATCGGGAGTTGCTGCTTCAGAAATTTCAGCAGGCAAAATATTTTCAGATAGAGTGAACTGGAGAGAATCTAAACCAATTCCAATTGATGTAAAGAATCTAACAATAAAGAATTGCAAAGAAGAACTGGATGCTAAGATATTATTCTCAGGGCTTGACTCATCTGTTGCGGGCGAAATTGAAGAATATTATGCAAATGAGGGTTACGCAGTTGTGAGTAATTCCAAAAATCACAGAATGGATTCTGATGTTCCGCTCATTATTCCTGAGATAAATCATTCGCACTTTGTATTAATTAATCAACAGCGTAACAGATTTTCCAAAAGAGGGTTTATAGTAACAAATCCTAATTGTTCAACAATAGTTATGGTACTGGCTCTTTATCCGATTTTCAGGAAATACGGACTTAAGAAAGTTATAGTAAGCACGATGCAGGCGATATCGGGAGCGGGTTACCCCGGTGTTGCTTCACTTGATATACTCGGAAACGTAATACCTTACATAAAAGATGAAGAAGAGAAAATGCAGACAGAGCCGCAGAAAATATTCGGGAAATATGAAAATGAAAAAATTAAGTATGCTGATTTTACTGTTTCAGCAATGTGCAACAGAGTACCTGTTCAAAACGGACACACTACATCAATATCATTTAAAACATCTGGAGGCGCCAGTAAAGAAGATATTATTAAATCATTTGAGGATATAGAAAATCTTAGTTTACCGTTTTCACCCCAAAAAGTAGTACAATATTTCGAAGACCCTGCAAGGCCGCAACCAACACTTGACCTAAACAACGGAAACGGAATGACAGTCTCAGTTGGAAATCTGAGAAAATGTGAAGTGCTTGACTGGAAGCTAACAGCATTCGGACATAACACAATTAGAGGGGCAGCGGGTGCTGCAATACTTAATGCAGAGTATCTTGCAAAAAATAATTATATAATATGATTGTGATGAAATTTGGCGGCACCTCAGTAGGTGATGCTGCAACCATAAACAGACTAACTGAAATTGTAAAATCAAGAATAGTTAAACAACCGGTGGTTGTTGTATCCGCAATTTCTAAAGCAACTGATACTCTTAAAAAATCCGCTCTACTTTCAGAGATTGGTGAGTCAGATAAAGCGGAAAAGCTTATTAAAGAACTTGAGGACCGCCATTTCAAAATCTGCACTGAATTACTCGATAAGGATTCATTACATTTTAAAAATGTTTATGATAAAATTAAAGATTATTTTACAGATATAACAGAACTCTTAAAAGGTGTTTCACTTTTATCAGAGCTATCAGACAGAAGCCTTGCAAAAATTATTACTCATGGTGAGCTGCTTTCGTCAGCAATAGTTGACGCTGTATTAAATCACAGCAATATTACAACAAAGCTCATAGATGCAAGAGAATTTATTTTTACAGACAACAACTATTTAGTTGGAGAGCCACTAACAGATAAAATAAATTCTGAGACACCAAAAGCAATAAACATTCTCTTTAAAGAAAATAAAGTTGTTTTAACGCAGGGATTCATATCAAATACAGTTGATAAAATTACTACTACACTAGGCAGAGGCGGCTCTGATTACAGTGCAGCCTTGATAGGAATGGCATTAAATGCGGAAGAAATAGAAATATGGACTGATGTTGACGGAATGCTGACTGCAGATCCCAGAAAGGTAAACAATACAAAGATTATTCCTGTAATATCTTTTGAAGAAGCTGCAGAGTTAGCATACTTTGGAGCAAAAGTACTTCATCCCCTGACGATTCAACCAGCTATTGAGAAAGACATTCCAGTGAGAATATTAAATTCAAAAACACCGGAAAAAGCGGGCACATTAATTCTTTCAGATTCTAAAATAATTAAAGGCGGAATAAAATCAATATCGTGCAAGGAAAACATCAAAGTGCTAAACATTTTTTCGACTAAGATGCTGAACTCATATGGATTCTTAAGACGGATTTTCGAAATTTTTGATAATAATAAGACCTCAGTTGATTTGATTACAACTTCTGAGGTTAATGTGTCCCTAACTCTGGATAATGAAGAACATGTTACAGATATCGTTAAAGAGTTATCTGTCTTTTCCAGAGTAAATGTCGAAGTTGATAAATCTCTGATTTGCGTTGTGGGCAAAAATATAAAAAATACTAAAGGTATTGCAAAAAGAATATTTAATAGGCTTGATGATTACAACATCAATATGATTTCGCAGGGAGCATCTGAGATAAATATAAGTTTTGTTGTAAACAAAAGTGATTTGCAGGAAGTTATGCAGATACTTCATGAAGAATTTTTTGAAACTGCTTAATTTATTTAACATGAATATAGTTATATCGGGTTATGGTAAAATGGGACAAGAGATAGAATCTGTCGTTAAATCACGCGGAGGCAAGTGCATAGCGGTATTAACAAAATCCGAGTCTTTGAGAAAGACAATATTGCAAGATAGTATCTGCATAGATTTTACAACACCTGAGGCTTTCAGAAAAAACTACAAACATATTTGTAATAATTTTAAGGCAGCAGTAGTCGGTACGACAGGGTGGAATGATATAAAGGATGAAGTGATTGGTTATTTCAAAGACAAGAACAAAACATTAATTTATGCTACTAATTTTTCCATCGGGGTAAACATATTTTTCAAAATAACAGAGTTGTCCTCAAAAATAATTAGTACGCTTACTAACTATGACGCATATATAGTTGAAATGCATCATAAACAAAAAATTGATGCACCATCCGGGACAGCCAAGACACTTGAGAAAATATTAGAAGATAATCTTAGCAAGAAAGCAGAGATCCATTCTATAAGAAGCGGATACATAAAAGGTATTCATGAGGTTGGATATGAATCAGAAGTTGACAGGATAACACTTAAGCATGAAGCATATACACGAAAAGGATTTGCGGAAGGTGCTGTAACAGCTGCAGAATGGACGGATGATATTTCGGGAGTTTATGAGTTCAAAGAACTGCTTGAAAATAAGTTTAAAGAAATAAAATTATAATATGAAAGAAATTAAAGGATGCGGTACAGCGCTTATAACGCCGTTTGATAATAATTCAAACGTTGATTATAATACATACAGAAAACTTTTAAGAAGACAAATAGAAAATGGAATTCATTTTGTTGTACCATTAGGAACTACAGGAGAGACACCCTGTCTTGAAGACAACGAAAAATTGAATTTACTTGAAATTACAGTTGAAGAAGTTGGCGGCAGGATTCCCATAGTTGCAGGAGCAGGTTCAAACAGCACAAAACATGTAATTCACAATATAAATATCTTCGGGAAATTAAGCATTGATGCATTTCTTATTGTTAATCCGTATTACAATAAACCGACGCAGCAGGGTTTGATTAATCATTTTACAGCTATATCGAAATCGACAGAAAAACAGATTATAATGTACAATGTTCCTGCAAGAACATCGGTTAACATGACAGCAGAAACGACTTTAAAACTAGCTGAATTGGATAATATAAAGGCAATTAAGGAAGCATCGAGCAATTACGCACAGATAAGCGAAATAATCAGGAATGCTCCGGATGGCTTTTCGGTTTTGTCAGGCAATGACGATGAAACATTATCACTTGCAGCAACAGGTGCCACAGGATTAATAAGTGTTGCTTCAAACATTGCACCTAAACTTATGAGCGAATTTCTTATCAAACTGTTAAATAATGAATTTGAAGAAGCAAGAGCCTTGCACCACAAATTGACACCTTTATTTAGAAACTGCTTTATAGAAAGCAATCCTATCCCGGTTAAAGCAGGATTGCATAAACTCGGATTGATAGAAAACGTTCTTAGAGCACCATTGTATCCATCATTGAAAAAGACACTGGATATAATGGAAGGAACACTAAAAGAATTAAACTTATTAGAATGCAGGAATTAAAAAATAAATTTGAGAGTATATCATCAAAAGAAAACCTAAGCTATGAAGAGTTCTTAACATTCTTCTCTGAAGTTAGAGCGGCACTTGAGTCGGGAAAAATAAGAACTGCTGAAAAAATTAGCGGTGATTGGGTTGTAAACAACTGGGTCAAACAAGCAATACTTTTTGGTTTTAGAATCGGAGTGCTTGAAACGGTTGAATCAACTCCATGGAGCTACTTTGATAAGAGTACTTTACCGGTACAGAATATTTCCTTAATGAATCATATAAGACTCGTTCCGGGAGGCTCTTCAATAAGAGGAGGTTCTTATGTTGCAAAAGGGACCATCATAATGCCGCCTTCATACATTAACATTGGTGCTTATGTTGATGAAGGGTGTTTGATAGATTCGCATGCATTAGTTGGTTCATGTGCTCAAATCGGTAAGAATGTTCATCTATCTGCGGCTTCACAAATCGGGGGAGTTCTGGAACCGGTTGGTGCTATGCCAGTAATCATAGAAGATAATGTATTTATCGGAGGTAACTGCGGAATATACGAGGGGGCAATTGTCAAGCAGAATGCAGTAATAGGGACTGGTGTTATACTAAATGCATCAACGCCTGTTTATGATAATATTAAAGGAAACTTTATCAAGAAAGAAACCGGTAAATCGCTTGTCATACCAGAAAACGCAGTTGTCGTTTCCGGAACCAGGCCTATCAGCAGTGGATTTGGAAAAGATGCAGGAATTCATGTTTATTGTCCAGTTATAATTAAATACCGTGATGATAAGACCGGAAATTCAATAACGCTTGAAGATTTATTAAGGTAAATGACTACAAGCGAATTACATGAGTTTGGGTTTTTCGAATACATTTCTCCTGATGAACTCAAAGATGTTGTTTTAAAATATGAATTTCCTCAATATATTTATTCACGGAAAATCATTAGCCAATCTTATTTGAATTTAAGAAATAATTTTGATTCAAACTATGAGATATTTTACGCTCAGAAAAGTAATCCTAATCATGAAATTTTAAAGCACATAAATTCACTTGGTATCGGGTGTGATACTGCATCAAAAGGAGAAATTGTATCAGCATTGAATGCAGGTTTCAATCCGAACAAAATAATGTTTACCGGACCTTCTAAAAGACCTGATGAGATAGAGTTTGCAATCAAAAATAACTTAATGTCAATTAATGTTGAATCTGTTCAGGAATTAAAAGCTGTTAATAAAATTGCAAGGGATTTAGGGAAAATTCAGGACATACTTGTAAGAATAAATCCTATTTACGAAGCCGGGGAAACAACAAGGATAATTGGCGGTACGGGAATCAGTAAGTTTGGGATTGATATTGAACAGATAGATGAATTTATGATTGTAATTAAAAACTTAAAGAATGTTTCATTAAACGGCATACATATTTTTAATTCATCACAAATTCTTGACTGGAGAAATGTTTATTCAAATACAAAGAATGTAATAGATACAGCACTATCGTTAAGCAGAGAATATAGCTTCAATCTCAGACATATAGACCTTGGAGGAGGATTTGGAATTCCTTACGATGCTGTTGAAACCGATATTGATATAACAGAACTCGGAGAATCACTGTCGGAATTAATTAACCGGTCTGATTACCGGAGTTTGCTTGACGGAGTGAAACTAATTTATGAACCGGGAAGATACCTTAGCGGGAAATCAGGAATATACCTTACAAAAATACTTTATACAAAATCCTCACGCGGCAAGGATATATTATTGATTGACGGCGGTATTCACCACTTAATAAGACCTGCACTAATTGGCACAACACATCCAATTTTTAACCTGACTGCATTCTATGAAAAGAGAAATGTTAAAAACAATTATATGATAGCAGGACCTTTATGTACATCACTTGATACTTTCGGTGAGAATATTGAGTTAGCAGAATCAAGACCAGGAGATATACTCGCTGTTCTTAATGCAGGTGCATACGGTTATACGGAATCAATGCCCAATTTTCTCTCGCATTCTCCTGCTGTAGAAAAGTTTTTAGATTAAACAACAAATAAAAAAGCCCTGTTTAGAAACAGGACTTTTTAAGTTGGATGTAAATTCTATTAATAGTCGAAACCGAAAGTTATGGTTGCTTCACTTCTGGTATTAGAATTATCCTCAAAAATTGTTTGTTCTCCATCCATCATAATATACCTGTATTCAAATCTAACATAAGCTTTTTCAACGGGTTTATACTCAAATCCAAGAGAAAGGGAGTTAGCTTTAACACCTCTTCCGTTATTAAGAGGTAAGGAAACAACACCTTCAAGATCCTGGAAAAAATCACCTCTAATTGAGGCGCTGTAATTAGGCGAAAATCTGTATCTTCCTGCAACACTTGCACCGCAATAATATGCTGTTTTGGTAGAATCGGACATGCTGGATTTTTCCTGCAAACCAAAATCTGCAGCCGCAACGATATCAATTTTTTCATGAGGATAAACATTAAAAATAAGGTTGTTCAGCATACGGGTCTTTCCTTGTATTCCTGTTGGCTGTTCATTACCTATGATATTATTGTAAACAATATTTAATTCCGGTAATGGTTTGTAGTTAAGCTGCATACCTGCGGATTTATTCTTATTGTTATCTTCAAACATATTGAATCCATTAAGAGCATACAGTGAGGCACTGAATTTTTCCGAGAAATCATAGCCGATTCTCAAACCGCTCTGGAGAAAGGGCTCATAATCTGCGGGTAGAGAAAACGAACTAAAGAAATTATATCTGGGGAAGCTTTCAGCACCGATGTGAGTCAGAAAATATCCTCCGTCAATCCAAAGATTTTTAACCGGGGAAAATCCGATATTGGCTTCCTGAACATATTTTGCTCTCGTAACAGGTGTCCAGTTGACATCGGGAATATCACCGAAGTGCATTGTGAATGTACCCCGAATTTTCTCATCGTTGTATTTAAGGGACAGTTGGGCTATGTTGACACTTATCTGATCCCTGTAAGGAGAAAACAAATCAAACATTCTTGGGTCGCTTCCCGCACTTTTATCATTATCAATTGAATAATAAGTGTCAATATAAGCATTAATACTGAAATTCTTGAAATATTTCGAGATATCATTTTCCTGAGAGAATCCGTTTAGATTGGAAAGACTAATTAGAACAAGAACGGATAAAAATAATTTTATATTTTTCATATTCAAAATATTTTATTGATTTAAAATAAAAATTGCATGCCCCTTTTATAGGAGCATGCAAAAATTAAAATATTATATTGCATCTGTATATGCACTTTCACCGTGCAGAATTTCATCAAGACCTATTGCTTCTTCCTGCTTTGAAAGAGTAACAGGCGTGATTTTATTAATTGCCCATAACATTACCCATGTGAAACCAAAAGCATATATAGAACTAACAACAACGGCTACAATCTGTTTAAATAAAAAGCTTGAATCGCCGAAGAACAGACCGTTAGCACCATTGGGATTAACAGCTAAAGTACCAAGAAAACCAAGCAATATTATGCCAAGCATTCCTCCTACACCATGAACCCCCCATACATCAAGAGCATCATCAACTCCGAGTTTATTCTTCAAAGCAACAGCAAAATAACAAACTATACCGGCCAGAATACCTATAATCACGGCAGATGAAGTAGTTACGTAACCAGCAGCCGGTGTTATTGTAGCAAGTCCGGCTACGGCACCTGTCAAAAGCCCGACGAACTTAGGCTTCTTTTCAATCCACCATGCAAGAAGAATCCATACAATTGCGGCAAAAGATGCAGCAACGTCAGTGTTTAAGAACGCGATTGCAGTTATGCTATCAACAGCGAATTCGCTTCCGGCATTAAATCCATACCAACCGAACCAGAGAAGTCCTGTTCCGAGAGCAATTAGTGGAATGCTGTGAAGACCCTGATCAATTACTTTTCGTTTACCAACATAAAGCACAGATGCAAGAGCAGCCATACCTGCAATGTTATGAACTGCAATACCGCCTGCAAAGTCCTTGACACCCCATTCCCAGAGAATTCCCCCGCCCCATATCATATGGACAAACGGGAAATAAACTAAAACGAGCCAGAGTGTGAGGAAAATTAAATAAGCGGAAAACTTTACACGGTTTGCGAATGCGCCTGTGATAAGAGCAGGTGTGATGATTGCGAACATCATCTGATAAGCGATGAATACAAACATTGGTATTCCCGCATTACCGAAGATTGCGATATTGCCTGCTGCGGTCGATACTGCAGAAGGTGTTGACATATCAATACCACTAAAAAAAACCCAATTGAAGTTGCCTACGATACCACCAAGTAAATCAGTACCATCGACACAATTACCACTGAAGCACATTGAAAAACCACATAAAAACCAAATTACTGTTGTCCAACCCATAGATACAAAGCTCTGTATCATAATGGCAAGAACGTTTTTTCTTCCGACAAGACCGCCGTAAAAAAAAGCTAAACCCGGAGTCATAAGCATAACAAGACTCGTTGCCAGCAGCATGAAACCGGTATTACCGGTATCCCATGTGGGCATAAAATACCTCCATTTTAAGTTATGAAAAAGAACGAGATAGATGAACAAAATTAATTAAAAACTAAATAAGTTTCAATGAAATATTTTCCGAGAAATTTCGATAAATTACATGTGTACAAAATAATTAAAATAAAGAAAGATAATAGAACATGGCATAGCAAGAGCTACAAACAAAGAAATAATTTTATAGGAATTGGTTCACTGAGACCACGGAGAAGTCACGGAGGGCACAGAGAAAAGCAATAGAACGCTGATTTTCGCGGATTAAACTGATACACACGGATATAAAATAGATTTATTGCTCGCGGGAAAAATTCTGAGAATCAGATTGTTTTATTTTGTAAATAGTTTGTTTTTATTACAACATTTTTACGGGTAGTAGCACAGAGCACACAGAGTTTAAAAATAGAACACGGATTTTTGTTGATGAAAGCGGATTATCGCTGATTTTCTGATCTTAAGTGAATGCCAGAAGCTTTTATATGCGAAGACACAAATTACACGGGAATAATACCTTCCGGAAATATATATTGCTGAAGTTATAGTAATGAAGTATCATTCGTAACAAGTACAGGTAATTCGGAAAGACTAATTACAGCCTCTGTAATCCTGCCTGTGAAATAAAGGGAAAAACCTTTCTTGTTTTTTATTCCCATTGCTATTATGTCAGCATTGATGCTGTTTGCGTACTTTACAATTGAGGTTTCAACACTTTTCCCCGCTCTTATTACTATACTGAAATCACCCGCAAAGTTCTTTTTGAATTTTTCCATTCGATCCTTCACAACATCATACTCCTCAAAATCTGATTTTGTGTTTATGTAAAGCAGACGGAATGAAATGTACTCTGTTTGAAAACAATTTAATAGTTTACTAAAAACAGGAACAGATTCGCTTCGGAAATCTGAAGCAAATACTACTTTTTTAACAGAGGATTTTGAGAGATTTTTCATAACCATAACCGGGACGTTTGAGAGTCTTACAACACGTTCAGTATTAGAGCCAATCTTAATTTTTCTACTGGTATCACTTTCATTAATAATAATTAAATCACATTTAAGCGTTTCGGAATAATGGATAATCTCTTTGTAAACATTTTTTGATATTATAACTTTGCAAATCACTTTTGAACTTTTATCAAAATGCTTTGCCTTTATTTCACGCAACTTTGAAAGGGATGAATCATGTATCTTTTTTATGATGCTTTTTAATTCAGATTCATATTTCCCGTAATCTTCAAGTTCCGAAACATAAAAATCCGGCATCATTGCGACATGAAACAGATATATCTTATCTGTACTTATCCCGGGAAGTGATGATGCATAGGATACGGCAGAATTATAATCAGACGAGAAATCTACTGGTATTAGAATATTCATAGCAATTTACTTATTTATCAAAATTAATTGAATTAGTTTTAAAATATTAGTCTAAATTTTTGCAGATTTGTTTTATGAGTTTTTCAAAGGCTGTGATTTTAAAATTGTTTGATATTACAGAAACAATTGTTTATTTTTAGAGTATAGAATAAAAACTAAACTTATTAGAATTATGGAAAACCAGAGCAGAAACAACTATTTATCTTTTGCGGTAATACTTGCGATTGGTTTTATAATAGCTGCTTTTATAATTTCGGGGACCTGGAGAAAGGTTGCGAGCAGCAACGTGACAATTGCAGTAACGGGTTCGGCTTCGAAAGAGATTAAGTCTGACCTCGGGATATGGGACGGTTCGTTTTCAAATGAATCAGCGTCGATGACAGATGCATACGCGAAACTAAAGGAGACGAACGATAAAGTTAAGAATTATCTTGTATCATTTGGGTTCACTGAGGACAAGATAGTGTTTTCGTCAATCAACACGATGACACTTTATGAGCAAAAAGGCAAGACTGATATGTACATGCCTGAGAGTTACAATACGGGGAAGGTTATTGGTTACAGGCTGACGCAGGGTGTATCGGTAGAATCACCGGATGTCGAGAAGATAGATAAGCTTTCAAGAACAGTAACAGAACTCATCAACCAAGGGATTGCGATTAACTCCGAGTCGCCAAGATTTCTTTACACAAAGCTAAGTGATTTAAAAATTGAGATGATTGGACTCGCGGCACAGGACGCAAAGACGAGGGCAGAGCAGATTGCTAAGGCAACGGGAAACAGCGTGGGTGATGTACGTTCATCGAAGACGGGCGTTATTCAGATTAATGCAAAGAACTCCACAGAGGTATCAGACTACGGAGTGAACGATGTGTCGTCTCTGGAGAAGACTATAACAGCGGTAGTAAATGTAAGTTTTTCGCTGGATTAATTTAAAGATTTATGTAATATACGCGAGCTAGGTGTCCGGACGAGCCGGGATCGTAGACTTGCGTTACACTTTTTATAAATTATAAAAGGCGGTCAGGAACGACCGCCTTTTTTTATGTTTATAATAATAGTCGTATTTAGAAATTACTTAATAAGCATCATGCGTTTAAGGTCGGAGAAATCACCGGCGCTAATACGGTAGAAATACATGCCTGAGGATAAATTGTTATAATCGCGGCTATCGAACTCCACTTGATAATTTCCTG
>JBAYUG010000064.1:0-20181 GCA_041675325.1 Kapaibacterium sp. (SeqCode) | reverse complement strand
CAAACGTTGATCATCAGGATATTGTAAACATCGTTAATCTGTATAATCCCGGAAAAGGAAAGTTTCTTCTGATACCAAATATGGATCACGGATTTGCAAAATCAAAAACTCCCGAAGATAGCTTTAAAAACAGAACTCAACCGGGTTATTATGCAAATAATTTTAACGATGCAATTATTGATGAAGTATCAAACTGGATTGAAAGTCTGAAGTAAATTTATCTGTCGTACGTAAATTTTATTCCTGCTTCCTCGATAAATGTTAAGATGCAGATAATCTGATATTCGATTCTTTCTTCAAGAGGAAGTATTCTGAGTGTCTCAACAGTGTAAGATGGTATTTTCAGTTTTTCAATAATGTTATCCATTGAATGATTAGCTTTGTAAGGAAAGTATTGTATCCTGAATTTATATTCGGAGTCGTGAATTTGTTTGTTAACATTTAAATGGCTTCTGATTAAGAAATCGGAGAATGATTCTGAGTTTGTGATAAATGTCTGTCCGAAAGATTTATCTTTCTGCCTGTTGTATAATCTCTCATCGAATTTAGTCCATGCTTCGTGAAGATTAATTACGTAATCTGGTCTGAACTCATCCACAAATGTCATAAAATCGTATGCAAGCTGTTCCTCATAAATTGAACCTTTTATATCACCGGGAAAAACCTGATTAAGGTCAATGTTTACCCCTCTTACGTTCTGCTCATAAGACTTAATGTTAACTCTGGGAATGAATCCTATTGTTCCCTCAAGTACGTTTATGTATTTCATTACTGTGTCGCAAGCGTAAATACCCGCAACCTCGTCTCCGTGTATTCCCGCATCTATAAGTATTTTGGGGTATTCCTTTTCAGTTCTGAAAATATAATATGGTGTCTGGTATTCTTTTTCCTCTCCTATGTAAGAATCAATAATAAAGTGTTCTTGTTTTGAATCAATAGATGATTGTGCAAACGATGCTACCGTATTTAATGTGAATATTAAAACAAGAAGTAATAGTCTTTTCATGAATTTTATAACATGGTTGTAATACAAAAAGTTTAATATTATCTTCTAATTCTTATTGCTCCTGAATATACACACGGAAACAATGCTGCCATTTTTAATACATAACTAACGTTTGGCATATTATCTGTCACTGTCCAGTCCCGCCAGGCACTGCTTCCGCTGAATTTAGTGCTTATTCTCATATTGCCGTCGGGTCCCGATATGTTCCAGTCAGTCCAGCTGTCCTCACTCGAAAATACAGTAGATACTCTTAACGTTGTTTTCCCGTCTGTTACATCCCAGGTTTTCCAGGCATCATCCCCGCTGAACACAGTTCTGATAGTCCCGTTTATTCCGCTAAAGTAAAAGCTCCAGTATTTCCATGCATCGTCTCCGCTGAAAACAGTTTCCACCGTACCGCTTATATTTGGTAAATAAACATTCCATTTCTTCCATCCATCGTCCCCTGAAAAAGTTGTTCTCATCGAACCGCTGCCTTCTGAAGTTTGTACGTCCCATTCGCGCCATGATTCATTACCCGAATATTTTGCTGAAATAGATTTGTATTCAATAACCTGCGCGGCTATTATTTGGGAGAACAGACTGATAACAATTAGTAA
The DNA here is from genome assembly GCA_041675325.1 of Kapaibacterium sp. (SeqCode). Lineage (GTDB taxonomy): Bacteria > Bacteroidota > Ignavibacteria > Tepidaquicellales > Tepidaquicellaceae > CAIKZJ01. The sequence continues at coordinate 18,576 of JBAYUG010000064.1, read as the reverse complement.
TATTAATTTATTCATTGTGGTAATTATATATAAATTAAACTGTTTATATGATTCTTATGTTCCATAAATATTATTCCTTATTACATTGAAAGAAAAAATCTTAAACCTTAATTTAATTGGATATATGATAAATGACTGATAAATTAACAATTGTTATACCTTTTTATAATGAAGAGACGGCTTTGAAGGTTTTAATTCCTTTTTTGCAGAAATTTTCAGAAGATAATAAATGTAAAGTTATAATGGTTAATGATGGCTCTGATGACAATTCAGATTCCATCATTAAATCATTTAGCTTTACAGATGATTTCACATTAATCAGACACAAAATGAACCGCGGATACGGTGCTGCACTGAAATCAGGAATTGAGAAATGCGAGACTGAATACGTTATTACTTTTGATGCCGATGGTCAGCATTCACTCGATGATGTAATCGTTCTTTATAATAAAATTATTTCAGAAGATGCGGACTTGGTAATCGGTTCGCGTATTAACAATGATAATACTGAAAAAACAAAAATGATTGGTAAGTTTATCATCAGAAATCTCTCGAAAATATTGATTCAGAACAAGATTACTGACCTTAATGCGGGCATGAAGATTATGAGGTCTAATCTTGCCAAAAAGTACATTCGTATTTGTCCAGATACTTTTTCATTCAGTGATGTGATAACTCTAATTTTTGTATCCGAAAAGAATGAAGTTATTGAAGAACCTGTTAAAGTCCTGCCGAGAGAAAATGGTAAGAGCAAAATCACATTAAATACGGCTTTTGATACAGTTATGGAGATCATAAATATAACCGTTCTTTTTAATCCATTGCGCGTGTTCTTGCCATTATCACTATTGTTCTTGGTTCTCGGTGTTATATGGTCTTTTAAAATAGTACTCGACGGGAAAGGTGTAAGCGTTGGAGGAAGTCTGTTAATTGTTCTCGGAATCCTTAGTCTTTTAATGGGGCTGATAGCGGAACAATTATCGTTCATTAAGAAAAGATTGATGTAGAATGAGAAAACTTTCCTTGCGGAACTGGCTCTTAATAATTTTCTTTTTAGCATTTGCTTTTCGTATGGTATACATGTTTGTTCCGCATTTCAATTACTTTAATGACAAGCTTCCGGTTAAATTTCTTGCAGAAGAGCAGATATCAGACGATAGAACTTATACTCAGCTTGCATACGGTGTGCTTAAGCATGGTTTCCCTGCTAAGAAAGATACTTTCAGTATGTATGCAGGATTTTTATATCCTTATATAGTTGCTATAAATCTCTCATTTACAAACAACTATATTTATCTTTTTATTTTCCAGATTATTCTCGATTCAGTAACCGCCGTTCTCCTTGCACTTATAGCTTATAAGTTAACCGGTAGCATTAATGTTGCCGTTCTTGCAGGATTGCTCTATGCATTATACTATCCTAACTTCATTTTTCCTGCACGTGTTTTAACGGAAAGCTTTTTCACTTTTTTAGTTGTTCTCGCGTTCTTTTTCCTGCAGAAAGGATTAAGTGAAAAGCGGATAACTCAACTGTTTATCTTCGGTGCATTACTTTCAGTTGCGGCACTTATGAAATCCATGCTGTTCTATGTATTCTTCTTTATCTATTTTTATCTTGTGTTTAGGGCGTTCTTGAAAAAAGATGTTAGCAAATACGTTACTGCTCTTATTCTTTTGTTTTTCATTATTCAGTCACCTTATTATATCGTTTCGTACATTAATACAAATAAATTAATTGTTGGTTCTTCTAATGGTTGGTATATGATACTTACCGGTACGTATCTTCCCTTAAAAGGTGATGAACCGAAAGACCCTGAATATGACATATTCACAGATCATCCTGTGGGAAAAGTATATAAATTGGAAGTCGAACAGGGCTGGAATGAATTCCAAATGGACTCTGCCTTTACAGCTCTCGGTAAAAAACAGCTCGTTGATAATTTTAGCAATTACCCGCTTGAATCGATTGAGGTTATGTTTATACAACTATCACGGTTCTGGTTTCATATGCCTTACTATATCAGACCGATACCGGGAAAAGGTACTATTGTAGCGGCCATCTATAAACTTATATTGACAGTTTTTATGTTTATCGGGTTTTACAGGTTTGCTCTGAAAAAGAATGATAATTTTGCACAGATAACTTTATTCTTCCTCATTATTTATTCATCACTCCATATGCTTGTTTTTTCTTCGCTGCGGTATTCTGCACCTCTCGTACCATTTATGATTCTGTTTGCTTCAGCAGGAATCTATTATTCAGGTGTTCTGAAAAGTTTTGGATTTTTCAACAAAACAAAAGATTAACAAAGCTATTGTTTTAATATTCTAAATATTATATTTTAATCTTTAATCAAACTGTATAAATATGGGAATAGCAGGATTAATTATAGGTGTTTTTTCAATCATGGGTTTCTTTATAGGACTCATACCATTTCTGGGCTGGTTCAACTGGTTTAACATTCCTTTAGCGTTAATAGGACTTGTAATCAGTATTATTGGCGCTGCAACGAGTGATAACTCTAAAGGACCGGCTGTTACAGGTATGATACTCTGCGGCATTGCTTTATTCATCGGTGCATTCCGGCTCATGCTTGGCGGCGGTTTAATTTAGAATTATATTTATTAATATCTTTGCAGCCATTTGTAATACGGTTTATTATTTAATTTAATTAAAGTATGGCCAAAAAATCAAATTTTAGATTATTCGTTAGTCTCCTTTTTGTCTTAGGACTAATGGCACTCGTGTATTGGCTTATTAACAACAACCTGCTGGAATTCTTATCAGGTGATTCAGCTGACGAAATTGAACTCGGCAAGGGTTATCAGTATAGGTTTGCTTATACAGGTACGGGAGATATGACCAACATAATTAGCCTTAACAAAGGCAGTTCAATGTTTGAGTTCTATCATGAAGGTCGCAGTGATTTTTATATTGATGTAAAATATTCTGACGGGAGGCTGTTAAAAGTACTCGCGCAGACAAAAGGTGATTATCAGGGGAAAATGGAAGTAGATATTCCCGAAACTGATGCTTATACTATCAACATCAAAACCACAGGTAAATGGGGACTTGATTTTAAGTAATTCCTATCTATAAGTATAATTCAGGTAATCAATCTTTTTATCAAGTTCTTCTTTGTATTGCGGGTTTAACTGTGTTGCCTTTATGAAATCTTCTATTGCCTCGTCATATTTCTCAACTCTCTCAAAAGCAGCTCCTCTGTTGTAGTATGCTTTTGCGAGTTTCGGGTCTTTTACAACTACAGTATCATATTCCTTGATAGCCTGCCAGGTTTCGTTTAATACATCATAAACAACACCCTTGTTAAAATTAGCTATTGTATCGTCGGGTTTCAGGAATAAAACCATTTGATAATCCCATATTGCTCTGTTGTATTGTTTCAACCTCTCATATGCTGTTCCTCTGTTCTGGTACGCAGAGTGGTTGTAAGGATTTAACTGGATATACCTGTCGTAGTCTTTAATGGCTTCTCTGTATTTGTGTATATTCTGCAAATGGTTTGCTCTGTCAAGGTACGGTCCGGGATTCATACTGTCAGCAGCTATAAGCAGGTTTAAATCTTCAAAGGCTTTCAGGTTCTGTACTTTGTAAGCACTGTCCCTAGGTATCGAATATCCCATATGGAAGCTTTCAATCGTGTCTCTGTAATCAAAATATCCTTTGCCGTAAATGTCCGTGCTGTCGTTTGCCGGTCTTCTTACGTCTATTTCTTGTTTGTCCTTAACTATATTTTCAGATTGCTTTTTCTTGCTGCAAGAATAAACTGTCAGCATGATTGTAGTAATTACTATCCCCAGTAATAAAGCCTTTGATATGTTTGGCATTTTTTCCCCTTTAAATTTGTAATTTCTTTATTATTGTAAACTACAGATAATTTTCCTTTAAAAAATTTATATGATATATTTCATGTCCCGTCAGTAAATAAATTATTGCTCTTACTGTAATCTCATTGTCGTTTGCTATTCCCTTTTCCATCATAGTCAGTTTGTCAAAACTTCTGAAAAGTTTTATGTTTGCTGCCCTTAGCAAAAGTCTTTCATCAACAATGTCTTTCAATGTTCTGTTGAAAAAGTTAGCGTTCTTTACGTAATCATCCTGTTCAAAACCCGGCAATGGCTGTGTATCACCTCTGGCTATCCGTAGTGCTCTTGAACTGAATATCCTTTCTGTGTCAGAAAGATGTCCTATTATATCTTTAATCGTCCATTTACCGAATGCGTATGTATGGTCGCCGAGTTCCTCAGGAATATTCGATAAAAATTCATGCGTTATCGATGATTGTTTCTCAAAAGTCTCAAGTATATGCCCTTCTGGAACAAGGTCAACATAATGCGTATAATGTCCCGGATATTCCTCGGGTGATGGTTTTTGACTAAATACTATATCCATTCAGTAATATAATTACTTTATTTATTAAATAAAATATATCAATATAATCCGTGTATTGAATTCTTTTTATGTATAGATTATTTAAAAAGCTGTATATTGCCGCCCGTATGTATAAAAAGCAAATTATCCTCGGTATTAAATTTTCCTTTTCTTATGTAATCTATCATTCCTGCGGCAGCTTTACCCGAATAAACTCCGTCAAGAAGTATTCCTTCTTCGCGTGCAAATAACGATATCGCTTCATTAGCTTCCCTCGTCACTGCACCATAAGATTCTCCAATATATCCGTCATCGACAACGATATCTTCCTTTTTAAATCCCTTTTCAATCTTCCAGGCCGTCTCATTGCATAATGCTTCAACCTCGTCAGTTATTTGTTTTGCATTTTTTGTAATAGCAAATCCGTTTATTATGGTATCATACCCTGTAATACTTTTACCCACAACAAGACCCGCTTGTGTACCCGCTGAACCCGTTGCATGAAATATGATTCTAAAATATGTATTATCTTTATCCGAAAACTCCTTGATTTCTTTCATGCAGTCTATGTAGCCAAGTGCTCCTGTTCTTGTCGAACCCCCTATGGGCATTTGATAAACCTTTTTACCCTGGTCTTCGAGTGCTTTCTTCAGTTCCCCAGCTTCCTTTTCCCAGTCATCCCAATTAAAAGAATCTACATCATGTATTTTAGCTCCGAAAAGATTGTCAAGCAGTAAATTCCCTGTTGTCTTTTCCGGTTTTATACCACCTAACACAAGCCATACCTCAAGACCTGTTGCGGCACCGTATGCCGAGGCAATTCTGCAGAAGTTAGATTGGTAAGCACCGACTGCAATTATTGTATCTGCTTCGTTCTGAATGGCTTCATATATGAGGTAATCAAGTTTTCTGGTCTTGTTTCCTCCGAACGCAAATCCTGTCAGGTCATCCCTTTTGCAGTATATATCCGTCTTAAATCTTTTTGAAAGATTTTCAAGTTTATGCAGCGGAGTAGGTAATATAGAGTAATGCAGTTTACTAAAAGTTTTCATAATCAAGTCTGTGGTATTATTATTGATGAATCTCCGTAACTTAAAAATCTGAAATCATTTTTTAATGCATAATCATAAATCTTTTTCCAGTCTGACCCCGTAAACGCTGAAACAAGTAAAATTAAAGTTGACGACGGTAAATGAAAATTAGTTACAAGTATATCAACAAGTTTAAATTTATATCCTGGTATTATCATAAGACTCGTACTACCTTCTAATATATCAGTTCCTCTTTTTTCAAGCAGGGCTAAAAGATTTTTAATTGCCCGTTCAGGTTCCGGTAATTCCTTGTTCATATAATCATAAACTTCCCATTGTTCTATCGCAAACTCATCCTTTTCAGTTCTCTCAGCTAAAACACCGAGCCAGTATAAACTTTCAAGCGTTCTTACACTCGTCGTCCCTATTGCTGTTTTCTTTTTATGGATACACTTCAGCAGATTCTCGAGAAAACTCTTTCGTACAGTAAAAATTTCTCTGTGCATTCTGTGTTCATATACGTCATTTGTTTTCATCGGTTTGAATGTTCCTGCGCCAACGTTCAATGTTATAAAATCGTATAAGATGTTTCTATTATTTAGGCTTGTCAGTATCTCTCTTGTAAAGTGCAGACCTGCAGTCGGAGCTGCTACTGAGCCTTCTGTATCCGCAAAAACTGTTTGATATCTTTCTTCATCTGATATTTCAGCTTTTCTTTTAATGTACGGCGGAAGGGGAGTAGTACCTGCATTGCTCATTACTTCGGAAAAGCTAAATCCTCCCTCCCAGTAGAACTTTATGCTGAAACCCTCTTCACTTACCCCGGTCTTTTCTGCAAAAAGTTTCATAGTTGTGTTATCAACCGTGAAATTTTTTGCGAGTATTTCATCTCGCCACTTGCTGGCATTGCCGACCATGCAATTCCAATCTGATTTATCAGTGCATTCGAATGCTTTCTCAATACTCTTACCGATAGGCTCTAAACAGAATATCTCTATCTTTGCCCCGGTTTCCTTTCTAAAGAAAATCCTCGCATTTATTACCTTTGTGTCGTTGAATATCAGAAAGGAGTCTTCCGGTATACATTCATTAATATCCCTGAAAGTTTTTTCAGATATTATTCCTTTATCATAAACTAAAAGTTTTGATGATGATCTGTTCGGTAAAGGTTTTTGAGCTATCCTGTCTTCCAGAAGTTCATAATTGTATTCTTCAATATTTATTCTATTGTTCAATTAAACTCGGTTGAATTGTGAATTCATTCTGTAAATCTCTTTGTTTATACTTAATTTACATATCTTTTCAAGATTAAACGGAAGCACCGCTGTCCAGTTCTCGTCATTTACAACTCCGGGAAAGTTTATCCTGAAAGACCTTTCTTCATTTATTCTTAAAAAGTTTTCATCAAGTGATAAATATTCTTGCATTAACTGAATACAGAATATTGAATCTGTTCCACAAACGAAATCGAGTATTTTACTAATGAATTCTGTTGTAACTTTTCCGTTTTCTTTAAATAAATTAATTTCCTCTTGAGTGCTAAAAACTCTTTTAATAAATTTCACTTTCTCGCCAAAACTTTCATCATAAAGAATAGCCATATCCCAGTTGTTTTCAAGCGGTAATCCGAGAATCTCCAGAAACTTTTCTCTTGAATCAATTTCCTGCTTCCAGTTTAACCTGTTGTAGTGTGAATTCTCAAGGTCAAACAACTTGGCTTTTGCTTCCTTAATTTGTTCAGAGTTAAACCCCTTATTCATTAGCAGTCTTTCAAAAAGTAATCCGTCAATTGTACCTGCTTCATTATGCCACCATTCTATTAATGATGAAGAGTCATGTGTTGAAACAGTTGCTGCTGTCAGCCAACGGAATTTCTCTTTAGGAATAAAATCATTCGCATCCTTTATCCATCTCTGTACATCCATTCCGGGTATTCCATATTCCCAGAGAACACGGGCAGAACAATCCGGTACTGTTCCGAGGTCTTCTGCACATGGCAAAAGATTTGATTTGATTATTATCGAATCAAGAATTTTCTTTCCCGTCTCTTCCCATACACTTGAATCTTCTGGTAAAAACTTGCCGTTTAATCCCCCTGTTTCTTCAGGTTCCTTTTTATCAATTGTCCATACTCTGAAAAACCCTACGAAATGGTCAATTCGGTACATATCGTAAAAGTTTTCCGCATATCGTAATTTATCCGTGAAATATTTATGGTCATCAATTTCTAAAGCTGCTAGGTTGTAAGGCGGCATACCCCATCTTTGTCCGTTAGCGAAATACATATCTGGAGGAGCACCTGATTGTAGGCTCAGCTCAAAGTAATATCTTTTCGACCATACATCACAGCTATCGCGGCTTACTAGAAAAGGTATATCGCCCATTATATAAACGCCCTTTTCTGACGCATATTTCTTCGCTCCTTTCAACTGTTCGTACAATTGCCACTGTACCCAGCAATGAAACCTTATCTTCTCAAAGTTCTTACTCTCAAAAGTCTTTATACAGTTTTCATCTTTTTCCTTGAATTGTTCTGTCCAGTTTTCCCAAGATTCGTTACCGTTAATATGTTTCAGTACCTTGTATATTGCATAATCTATAAGCCAGTATTTATTATCGTCAATAAAATTATCAAACTTTCTGATTCCGTTTGTGTAGGAACGTTTGTAAATTCGCCAGAGAATCTCTACTTTATTCTGCTTGATTGCATATTCAACTTTGTTGTTTGTATTGCTGAATTTTTTCCTGAGCTCTCTTATGTCTTTTTTGAAAGGAACAATGTTAACTTCCTTAAGTGATTGCAAAGATAGATACATTGGGTCAATTGCAAATGAGGATACACAATTGTAAGGGGCAAAGTCGTAACCCGTATCATTGAGCGGCAACAACTGAAGTATGGTATTGCCTGTTTGATTACACCACTGCACAATTAATTTTATATCTGGTATCTCGCCAATCCCTATACTTCTCTTCGATTTTACCGAAAATAGCGGAACCGCAACTCCTGCCCTTTTTCTAAATCCAATTTTCTCCCATTTATAAGCAGCCTTGCTTTCTTTTAAAAAACTATAATCTATCATTTAATCTCGGTTCCTATTTTCAAATATATTTCTTTACCGTTTTTGCATTCAAGCCTGTTACTCTTTGCTTTTTCGAGCTCATCGAGGAATTCATCATGCAATGAAATACCAGAAATTTTCTCGCCTATCTCTATTGCACGTTTTGCAAATTCAAGTACTTTTATTGATTCTATTCCTGATATATCTGAAAAAAACCATCCGCAGCTCGTAAACATCAGCATTGCATATCTTTGCATCTCAAGCAATTCAATCGCTTTCTCAGTGTCTGTTTTGCTTAATTTCTTTACTGAATGTTCCGCAAAAAACTCTTTTCTATCTCCTTCTAAAATTAAATCAATATAATCATTCCGTGCACTCCATACATTCTTGAAATATTTCTTTCCTTCCATCTCGTATAATATTCCCAGTTTGCCGTTAAGTTGATTGAAAGCATTTCTTAAATGCCTTCTCCATCTTTGATTCCAGCTCTCATGTCCGCCCGTTTGGCACCCGCAATTCTTCTTCCATCTTCCTACACCGTGTATGCAGCTCCAGGAAGTACCCTCGCCTCTGTTTCCTTCATTGAGCATAACTTCGTACTCGGGTTCATGAAGTGCGAGATACTCCCCGTAGTTTACTACTTTGTACCCGTTTGTTTCGGCGTATTCAGAAAGCAAAAACGCTATTGTCCTTTCGGTAAAATGTTTGTGATGCCCAAATGTCTCTCCGTCAACAGCCATCGATATAAGCTGGTCGTCTTTAAAATTATTTATCTTTGCAGAGTCAATTTTTTCCATTAGTCTTTTCGAATCATAAACTACATCATCAAATGCGAGACCTTTGGAAAGTGCACCGTCGTAGAAAAATACATCAATGTAGCCGAACTGCTTTCTTGAAAAATATCTGTATGGAATCTTAGTGTTGATTCTGCTTCCGAGAACATCTTCCCAGTTTGATGTCCCAATCTTCCTTACCTTTTCTGCCTGAGATGGGTCAAGTATCGTAAACTTTATTCCTTCTTCTATCAGTACTTCCATCGTTGCATTGTTGCAGGCAGTCTCCGAAAGCCACATCCCTTCGGGTTTCCTGCCGAATCTGTACTCAAAATCCTTTACCCCCCATTTCACCTGAGTCGTTTTGTCTCTCTTGTTAGCAAGAGGAAGTATTATATGATTGTAAACCTGCGCTATTGCGTTTCCGTGACCGTTATGTGTTGCTATGCTTTTTCTGTCGGCTTCTAAGATTTTGTTGTAAGTGTCCTTATGTTTTTCTTCAATCCATGTAAGTAAAGTCGATCCGAAATTAAAATTCAGGTATTCATAATTATTAATTCGTTTTAATACTTTTCCCTTATCGTCTACAATTACAGCCTCAGTGTTTGGTTTGTAGCATTCCTGAAATATTCTTTCATTCCAGTTATGAAAAGGTGATGCCGAGGGTTGCTGCTCTATTATATTCGTCCATGGATTTTCTCTCGGAGGCTGATAAAAGTGCCCGTGTATGCAAAGATGTAGTTTCAATATTTAGTCCCTTTCATAAACATACACATTCGCTCCAAGCGGCGGTAAATTTACTCTTACAGAATTTTCCCAGTTAAATCTTCTTTCTTTTGCTGAGTGCATTCCGCCGCCATTCCCGACTCCGCTGCCTCCATATTCAAGCGCGTCTGTGTTTAGAATTTCTCTGTAATATCCTTCAAATGGAACTCCAATCACATAATTTTCTCTTACAACTGGTGTAAAATTAAAAGTAAACATTGCGAACTGTTTTCCGTCTCTTGATTTCCTCATGAATGCTATAACTGAGTTCTCCCAGTCAGATAAATCCAGCCATTCAAATCCTTCATTCTTGAAATCTATATCACTCAAAGATCTGTAATTTTTATATAAAGTATTCAAGTCTTTTACGAGCAGGTTAACTTTCTTATGCAGGTCAAAGTCAGCAAGAAACCAGTCAACACTGCTGTCGCAGTTCCACTCATTGTACATTGCTATGTCATTGCCCATAAAGTTTAGCTTCTTTCCGGGATGACCATACATAAATGCAAAAAAGAGTCTCAGGTTTGCAAACTTCTGCCAGGCATCACCCGGCATTTTATCAAACAGTGACCTTTTGCCGTGGACCACCTCATCATGAGAAATCGGAAGTATAAAATTCTCGCTGAATGCATACCACATGGAAAATGTGATAAGATTGTGATGATATTTCCTGTGTACAGGGTCTTGTGAAAAATATTTGAGAATATCATTCATCCATCCCATGTTCCACTTCATATCAAAACCAAGTCCTCCAAGATATACCGGAAGAGTAACTCCTGGAAATGCCGTGCTTTCTTCCGCAATCATCACAACACCCTTGAAGTATTCGTGCACCTTTACATTAAGTTCTTTTATGAATTCAATTGCTTCAAGATTCTCTCTTCCTCCGTAAATATTAGGTTCCCATTCTCCTTCTTTCCTTGAATAATCAAGATACAGCATTGAAGCAACAGCATCAACTCGTAGTCCGTCAATATGATACTTATCAAACCAGTATATCGCATTCGATATAAGAAAATTTCTTACTTCATTCCTGCCGTAATCAAACACGAATGTACCCCAGTCCATATGGTAACCCTTCTTCCAGCTTTTGTAAGCATACAGCTGCGAGCCGTCAAAACTCGCAAGCCCATGTTTATCGCTTGGAAAGTGTGCGGGTACCCAGTCGAGTAATACTCCTATTCCTGAAGTATGACAATAATCTACAAACCACATGAAATCCTTCGCAGAACCGAACCTGCTCGTCGGTGCAAAATAATTTATTACCTGATATCCCCATGACTGGTCAAGCGGATGCTCCATAATAGGCATAAGCTCTATGTGAGTATAACCCATTTCCTTAACATAATTCACAACTTCAACAGCTAATTCCTTGTAGTTTAAAAAACCGCCTTCTTCATTCCTTTTAAAACTTCCGGGATGCAATTCGTATATAGATATTGCTTCTTTTTGAAAATCAAATCCCTCTCTTTTTGTCATCCATTCGTTATCACTCCAGTTGTACCCTTCAATACTGCAGACTATAGAACCCGTTTTCGGTCTAACTTCCATCTGAAATGCATAAGGGTCACTCTTATAAAATACATCACCCTCCCATGGTTTTAGTCCGTACTTATAAACCGCACCCTCGTCTATTCCGGGTATGAATAGCGCCCAGACTCCCGAGCCGTTTACGTTGTGCATAGGATAATTACCTATACCCCATTGATTGAAATTACCCGTTACGCATACCGCCTGAACACTCGGTGCCCAGACTACAAACTCCACGCCATTCACACCGCGCTTTTCACGCACACGTGCACCAAAATTTTCGTAACTCTTATGCAAACTTCCCGTGCCCAGTAAATACAAATCGAAATCCGTGATGTCAGTATCGAAACTGTATGCATCACCCATTACCATCGGATACCCTTCGGCATACTTAACAAGAAATTTATAGTCAAACGCCTCGTTAACATTTTTAAAACTTGCCTGAAAAAATCCCGCTTCAGAAATCACCTTCATCACTTGCTCTTTCCTCGTTTTCACATCCGGTATTATTCTTACTTCCTCAGCATTCGGGAAATAGCAGTTAACAAAAAGTTCTTTCTTTTCACTGTAATAATGCGGACCAAGTATCTCGAATGGATTGATATTCTCAAAATTTACTATTTTCTGATAATTATCTTTTGTAAACTTTCTGAAACTAATCATAATTTCCTGTTTATAATTTTATTTTTATTTGAATAAATTCATTTAAAGAATACAAAACTATATCATTGTATTTATTGATAAAATGCAAAAACAATCTCAAAAAGAAAATCCGCGATAATCCGTTCCATCAGTGAAAATCTGCGTTCTATTTCCTTTCTTTATTAAAATTTTTAAGTAGTATGCAGTTTAACCCTTTTTCAAAATTATATATCCAATTATTCCTGATATTACGGACCCTGCAATTATACCTATCTTCGCAAAATCCAGCAGTTCCTGACTATTAAATGCCAGTGAACCAATAAACAAACTCATTGTAAAACCTATTCCTGCTAAAAATCCGACTCCGATTATCTGCCTTACACTTGATCCCGTCGGCAATGCTCCAAATCCAAGTTTTACAGCTGCCATTGAAAACAGACCGACTCCCAGAACTTTCCCAATCAACAATCCTGATACTATCCCCAGAGTAACGCCATTTATTACTCCGCCGCTTACTCCACCAAGTGATACACCCGCATTCGCCAGAGCAAATACTGGCATTATGAAAAATGCAACGTAAGGATGCAGTTTGTGTTCAAGTCTGTGTGCAGGTGCTGTTGCTTTTTCACAATTTTCTTCTATTGTATAAAGTACTTCATTCACAGAAACTGAAATCTTGTTCCCGTCTCTTACAAGGTCTCTTTCTTTCATCTCCTCCAGTGCATCGCTTGTTTCATCGTAAAACTTCTTCCCATTCATACGCGTCTTCGTTGGAATCGTAAACGCCAGTACAACTCCCGCAATTGTTGCATGCACTCCGCTCTTCAAAAACAAAAACCAAAGCACTAATCCAAAAAGTATGTAAACAAGCGGAGATTTAATTTGAAGATAATTTATAAGTATTAAAATTAAAACTACAACACCCGCAGCACCAAGCAGTATCAATGATATGCTTGAAGAATAGAAAATGGCAATAACTAATACTGCACCAAGGTCGTCAATAATTGCTACCGCAGTAAGAAATATTTTAAGCGCAAAAGGTACTCGGTTCCCGAGTATTGAAAGAATACCAATAGCAAAAGCAATGTCAGTTGCCATTGGAATACCCCAGCCGTGTGCCGCATCTCCGCTGCTGTTCATTGAGAAATAAATAAGCGCCGGAAATATCATCCCGCCCAATGCAGCAACTGCAGGCAATACGGCATTCTTCACACTCGATAGTTCGCCTATAAGCAGTTCACGTTTAATCTCCAATCCTACAACAAAGAAAAAGACTGCCATCAGTCCGTCGTTTATCCAGTGTAGAAAATCTTTCTCAATCTTAAAATCACCGAATCCGAAACTTACCTTACTTGCCCAAATGCTAAAATATGATGAAGATATTGGACTATTTGCCCATACAATTGCAGCTATTGCTACGGCAATTAATAAAAGCCCACTTGCTTGCTCCAGTTCAAAGAACCTTATCGCAGGTCTTAAAATCTTTCGAATTCTTGGATTCTCAACTACTTCAATTTTTTTCTTCATTCTATATTATTTTCCTATTATTGATGAGCATAATTAACATACGATTTTCCGTATTAAACTCTTAATTTTACAAATCTAAGGAGCTTTAAATCATATAACCAAAAAAATCATTCTTTTGTTCACAACAAGGGAAACCACTGATTTTAATTTCTTTTGTGTTAACTGTTCGATTCTGACTTTATTTCACTTAAAAATAATAAGATTGTAAAAAATATTATTTTTCATCTTGATTTTCATTAATCAAATTGTTATATTTACATTGCAATATAAAAAACTCTGTATTTTGTTGATTTTTAGTCATTTATCAATAGAATACATAAAATTTCTATATTACACTCCACCTACACTCTAACTCCACTTTACATACACTATAACTTCACTTTTCTAAGGCTCTTCTTGGGTTTTACTTGGTCTTACAATAGTACCACTTTATATGCCCCCATATTTAACCTTAACTAATTTGTATTACTAATTTACTACATTTTTATACAAAAATTGATTCAAGAATATTCGGTAATTTCCGTTGGTAATGATAATTGATTTTTTGCATTTTCATATTTGCAATTTCTGATTATATTGAATGAAATAATTACTAATTTAAGAATGACTTTCCCTTTTTATTCATGTCATTTTTTAGAAAATTTTAAATATACAGCTTTATGTATAATACTCTTTCCCTGAGCCTTAAGTGTCCTCATTGTAGTATATCATTGATGGATACTGAAAAACTTGTCGATAATGAGGCAAGTATAGCTTTGCAAATTGATATTGCAAACGTGAAAGGAAAAATCAACCTCAGCTCTATCTATGGGAGTTTTAAATATTCCTGCGATATAGAAAATCCTGTTGACAATGTTGCTGTATTTTCATGTCCTCACTGCGGAAAGGAAATTAAAACCTCCACCGAGTGTAAGCTCTGCAATGCACCCATGGCTTCTCTCGTCCTTGATATTGGCGGAAAAGTAAGCTTCTGCACACGTTCAGGCTGCCAGAATCATACAGTCGAAATAGAAGACCTTGATAATGCACTGAGAAAATTTCATCAGGTTTATGGCTTTGAAAGTTCTTTGCCCGAAAGAAAACCTGGCGAGATTCATACTCATGTCCACGTAGATGAGGATTTAGAAATTCTTGAAACAGGAACTTTTCTGCAGGCATATTGTCCCCATTGCAGAAAAAGTCTTATCGAAGCTGAAATGCTTAAATTAAAGCTCGTTAATGAAAAGAATGAATCGGGTGATATTCTACTCAGCCCGTATCTGAATGTCTTTTCTGCAAAATCAACTTTATTCCTTACAGAAGGTAAACCGGTAGGTGATTTACGCTGTTTTCACTGCGACAATACTCTTATGGTTGAAGAAAAGAAATGCGATTCCTGCGGATCGCCTGTTTGCGGCGTTTCCATCAGCGCCCGTTCTAAACTAATTGACTTTTTCATCTGCTCTAAAAAAGGTTGCAGATGGCACGGACTAAGCGAAGAAGATATCAACAATATCAAACTCGATGAAAGCCTTGAATGGTAGTCCGCTGTTTTACTTTTTAATATTAACTTTATTTTTCATATGAGAGTCTTACGAATCAATAAAAAAGAGGATAAAGCTGTAAATAAAAATACGGTTGACCTCACACTTCTCGATGCGTTAATCAATAAATACAGATACAAGAAGGGCAACCTTATTCCATTGCTTCAGGGCACACAGAATATTTTCGGTTACATTCCTAAAGATGCATTCCTCTACATTTCAAAGGAAACAGGTCTTAAGGTCAGCGATATGTACGGTGTAGTAACATTCTATGCACAGTTCAGGCTTATACCCGCAGGAAAGTATATTATGAAAATGTGTCATGGCACAGCTTGTCACGTGCAGAATGTCAAAAAGGTTACGGAAGATGTTCAGAATTTCCTTAAAGTAAAAGATGGTGAAACTACGGAGGACGGTATCTTTACACTCGAAACCGTTGCTTGCCTTGGCTGCTGCTCTCTTGCTCCAGTGATGATGATCAGCGATGAAACTTACGGTAAGCTTAGCGGTAAGAAAGCCGTCGAAGTAATAAAGGAAATAAAGCGCAGGGAGACACTTGCCGCTAAACAGCAAATATCTAATAACTAAAGTAGAAAAGAAAATTTAATTATATGTCACAAACACAAATTATAGTAGGTCTTGGAAGCTGCGGTCTTGCAGCCGGAGCAGGTAAGGTCTATGATGAACTGCTTAGAATACGCGAAGCTGATAATCTCGATTTTAATCTCAAGAAAACAAGCTGCATCGGTATGTGTTTCAAAGAGCCGCTTGTAGAGATTATAGACGATTCCGGTCATTATCTCTACGGTGAAGTCGATGTTAAAAGAGCCGATGAAATAATTGAAAAGCATCTCGTGAATTATACTCCTGTCAAAGAATATCTTGTAAAGTCAGATGTTATTGAAACAGGATTCAATGATTATTTCGAGGGACAGGTTAAGATTGCTCTGCGTAACTGCGGAAACATAGACCCTGAAAGCATTGATGAATATGAAGCTCGCGGCGGGTACGAAGCTGTTAAAAAGATTGTGACTGAAAAACTCGGTGCTCAGGATGTCATAAAAACCGTTCTTGATTCAGGTCTTCGTGGACGTGGCGGCGGAGGTTTCCCAACAGGTATGAAATGGAAGTTTGCTAATAATAGTCAGTCCAAAGAAAAGTATATAATATGTAATGCTGACGAAGGCGACCCTGGTGCATTTATGGATAGGTCAGTTCTTGAAGGTGATCCGCATTCAGTACTCGAAGGAATGATAATAGGTGCTTTTGCAATCGGTGCCAGCGATGGTGTTATTTATTGCCGTGCTGAGTATCCTCTTGCTATCAAGCGTCTAAATATAGCAATCGGACAGGCACGCGAAAGGGGATATCTTGGAAAGAATATCCTGGGTCTCGAAGATTTTAGTTTCGATATATATATAAAAGAAGGTGCCGGGGCTTTTGTATGCGGTGAAGAGACTGCACTTATTGCATCCGTTGAAGGCGAACGCGGTATGCCCCGTAAGCGTCCTCCGTTTCCCGCAGTTTCAGGCTTATGGAAGAAACCTACTAATATAAATAATGTCGAAACATACGCAAATATTCCTTGGATAATTACGAACGGTGCTGAAGCTTATGCTGCATATGGTACTGAAAAAAGCAAAGGTACAAAGGTTTTTGCTTTAACAGGCAAGATTAAAAACGGCGGTCTCGTTGAAGTGCCGATGGGTATAACGATTAAAGACATTATTTATAAACTCGGCGGTGGTATTATAGACGATAAGAAATTTAAAGCCGTTCAGCTTGGAGGTCCGTCAGGTGGATGTATTCCTGAATATCTCTCAGATACAATTGTTGATTACGATTCAGTTAACGCTACAGGCGCAATCATGGGCTCAGGCGGAATGGTTGTCATGGATGAAACCACCTGTATGGTTGATGTAGCAAGGTTCTTCCTTGAATTTACTTGCAAAGAGTCCTGCGGTAAATGTACCTTCTGCAGGATTGGAACTAAGCGCATGCTTGAAATTCTTACACGTATTACAGATGGCGAAGGTCGTCAGGGTGATCTTGAAAAGCTTGAAGAACTTGCTTATCAGATAAAGGATGCTTCTCTTTGCGGTCTTGGTCAAACTGCACCAAATCCTGTTTTAACTACTATAAAGTATTTCCGCGATGAATATGAAGCTCATATTAACAACAAAAAGTGTCCTGCTCTTTGCTGTAAGAAACTTCTTACTTATGAAATTGTAGCCGATAAGTGTACCGGTTGTATGGTATGCAGGCGCGGATGCCCAACAGAAGCCATAACAGGCGAAAAGAAACAAGTACACTTTATTCATCAGGATAAATGTATTCAGTGCGGCGATTGTTACTCTAAGTGCAAGTTTGATTCAATAATCGTTTATTAAATTCTAAATCAAAAGTTTCTATATAAATGGATAATAAATTAAATATAATTCTAAACGGTAAGATAGTTAATGGTTACGAAGGAGAAACAATCCTCCAGCTCGCTAAGCGCAACAGTATTGAGATTCCTACACTGTGCAACGACGAAAGGCTTACTCCTTTCTCTTCTTGTTTCGTATGTGTCGTTGAAGTTGAAGGTACACGCGGTCTTCAGCCGTCATGTTCAACGAAGATAGTTGAAGGCATGAAAATTAATACAGATAATGAAAAGGTGCATAAATCGCGAAAGTCAGCTCTCGAACTTCTTCTTTCGAATCATTATGCCGATTGCACCGCTCCCTGTAAACAGACTTGCCCCGCAGGTGTTGATGTTCAAGGATACATTGCCCTTATTAACAAAGGTATGTATCGCGATGCAGTTGGACTCATTAAGGAAACAAACCCACTACCTGCAATCTGCGGAAGAGTGTGCGTGCGTCCCTGCGAGGTTGCCTGCAGAAGAAATCTTCTCGAGGATAAAGGTGTCGGAATAGATTATCTGAAAAGATACGCAACAGATATGGATTTTGAATCAAGCGATAAATACATGCCAGTATGTAAACCTGCATCAGGCAAAAAAGTAGCAGTTATTGGTGCAGGTCCCGGCGGACTTTCTTCCGCATACTATCTTGCACTCGAAGGACATTCTGTAGAAATTTATGAATCAAGTCCCCATCCCGGAGGTATGCTTCGTTACGGAATTCCTCCTTATCGTCTGCCGAATGACATCATAGATAAAGAAACCGAAAGCATAGAGCAAATGGGTGTTAAGATTAATTATAATGTAAGACTCGGTGATTCTTTAAGCTATAAGGATTTAAGAGGCAAATATGATTCTGTCATTCTTGCCATCGGTTCTCAGAATGGTACAAGCATCGGATGCGATAATGATAAAGCTGATGGAGT
>JBAYUG010000063.1:0-20557 GCA_041675325.1 Kapaibacterium sp. (SeqCode) | reverse complement strand
GTTACTTCTCAAGGCACCATGATTCTCTCATCTCCTTAGCCAAAATTGAGTATTCCTGTATTACAAAATTAATCCTTTCTTTATTTCCTAAAAACCGATTTATTTAACATACGAGGCATCCTCCCAACAAGACGGCGGACCTTCGGCACGGGCACTAAGTAGAGATAGAACAGAGAAGAGATTTTACCACAGAGGCCACTGAGAAAATAACAGAGTGCACAGAGAAAGATTAATTTATTGTTAAGAAATAAAACAGAGAAGAGATTTTACCCTTCGCCGCGGCGAATCTACGACTCGCCCACCGAGAAAATTACAGAGCATAAAAAGAAATATACTTTACGGGTGTTTCTACACCTTCCGTAATTTATTTTGAACCTGTTTCGGAACTGATGAGTCTTTTCAGATTTTGGACTTCGGTGACTATCATTTGAATTACGTCTTCTGTTTCGAATGCTTCGAAATTTATTACGAGTGAATAATGCAACGGGTTATTGATATCTTTATTGAAATATTTCTTTACATAATTTTTCCTGTTTTTATCTTCTGTCTGTATTAACTTCAATGCCTGTACTTTATTAAGCTTGAAGTAATTCTGTATGTGCTCAATCCTGTTTTCAAGACTGTCTAAAATACGCAGATGCAGACCGTACTTGCATTCAGCGGTGATGATATTGGAGCCGCGTCCGACAAACACTACATTTCCAATGTGTGACAGGTGAAGAATTGTATCGCTTACCTTTTTTATTAACTTGTGCTCGTTTGGATGAAGTCCGAAAAGCTGTTCGATAACATCCTGAAATTCAGAGACCTTCTTCTCGGGCATAAATTTCTTTATTTCCTTGGGGAGATTGTGCTCTTCGAGTACCATTTCAAGTACGTCCTTATCGAATATCATCCATTTATTTTCGGATTTACTTTCCTGTTCGTTAAGGTGATGAACAAGTTTTTCAGGAAAATTAACACCACCTGCTCCTGTCGTACGTGAAATCGTTACAAACGGATTTCCCGGAAGGTCAGATTTGTCGAGCGTTTTAAATGACTTCGTAAACTTTTGTTCGAAGTATCTTTTGAATATGTCTATTGAAGATTTGTATTCCATGATACATTCCTTTATTTAATTTAAATTAGCAACAATTTTGTATTTAAGTAAAGGATAATATTTAGGTATCATTTTAATATTTTAGATTGGGTTATTATTGACTAATTTAGTCATTCATTTATTATTATACATTTAAGATAATACATTAATGATAATACATTTAAATACATATGATGGACTGGAATAATCTGTTTTCCGTTAAGAGACTTGAAGAGAAATATACGGATTCTGCAAATCAGACAAGAACAACTTTCGAGGTTGATTTTGACAGGGTTGTGTTTTCATCTGCTTTCAGAAGACTGCAGGATAAGACACAGGTTATTCCCCTGCCCGAAAGTGATTTTGTACATACAAGACTGACGCACAGCCTTGAGACTTCATGCGTTGGACGCTCGCTGGCAAAGGAAATCGGGAAAACGATTATTGACAGGAATGGATTGAAATCCGTTACCGTCGAAGATTTCGGCTCTGTGGTGGCGACTGCATGTCTGGCGCATGACATTGGGAATCCGCCGTTCGGTCATTCGGGCGAATCTGCGATAAGCAATTATTTCAGAAAAGGTCCCGGTATGAAATTCGAGAAAAATATTCCTGCAGAAAAATGGAGCGACCTTATTAATTTTGAGGGCAATGCAAACGGGTTCAGAATTTTAACCAACAGGCATAATATTCTGAAAGGAAATATCAGGCTGACTTACAGTACGCTTGCTGCTTTTACAAAATATCCATGCGCTTCCTTCAAGGAAGGGAAACAGCATCAAAAGAGAATACATAAAAAGTACGGATACTTCTGCGCTGAAAAAGATAGCTTTGAAGAAATCTTTTCGGAGCTTGAAATTGCGAAGAATAAAGACGGAATATATTCGAGACATCCGCTTGCTTATATCATCGAGGCTGCGGACGATATTTGCTACAGAATAATTGACTTCGAAGACGGCATAAGAATAGGGCTGATTCCTTTCGAGCAGGGACGTGATATACTGCGCTCCATGCTTTCAAGTGCATACTTCAAACAATCGAAGTTCAATAACATAAAAGATGTAAAAGAACAAATAGGTTATTTAAGGTCGAAAGTTATTACTTCGCTTGTCGAGGAGGTCTCGGGAATATTCCTCGATAATGAAGATAATATTCTGAAAGGAGATTTTGATAAAGCTCTGTTGGATGAGATTGACGGAAAGAGAATGAATACATTAAAGGAGATTGAGTTACTTTCGATAAGAAATATTTATAATTCGAAAGAGGTGGTTATGATAGAGGTCTCGGGTTTTAATGTGGTTGAGAAACTTATGGATTTATTTATCGGCGCTGTTAACAGTTATAGTGAGCTTGGTGACAAAATACATAAAGAAGATGTATTAAGCGATAAACTCATTGAGATTTTACCGAAGCAGTATCTTGGAAATGACGGATACCCCGAAAAGGATTTGTACCTGAGGATTTTGCAGATTTGTGAGTTTATAGCGGGTATGACGGATAGTTATGCTATTTCGCTTTTTAGAAAGTTGACGTAGTTTAGATGGGCAAGAGATTTCAACACAAAACAAAAGAAGAGATTTCACAGCAAAACAAAAGAAGAGATTTCACCACAGAGTGCACGGAGAAGAATCACAGAGAACACTGAGATAAAATAAGGGATATTAAGGCTTAAGAGATTTTGCCGTCCGCCGCGGCGGACGGTGAAATCTCTTGCTGTTTAATGATTTGATTATTTCTTTGTATAAGTAATTTCCATGTTCTTGATTTCCATCCCATCCTTAATCGTGAAAGACTCCAATGTCATTGTTTTTTCATCCGTCCATTTCATTATTTCCTTATAATCAATATCTTTTCCCGCCAGCGGGTCGTACATCTTTCCTTTTAATATTACGGCTTTGCTTGCCTCGTCATATTTACCCTCTCCGTACATAATTCCCGTACCCATATTGTCTATCCACGTGGTTAAGTAAATCTTTTTCCCGTTGTCAAAAGCTAAAAGACTAGTTCCGTTGAAAGGCATTCCCATAATATCACCTTTTACATCCATTTGTGAATATCTTCCGCCGAGAATCATCTTGCAGACTGCTGTTCCCTCGGATACAGTCGGTTCTCCTTTTGGGTCCATCCACATTTTACTCGTGAATATCCAGTCCCCGTCCATTTTTGCAAGCGATTCGTGTTCTTTGCCGGGAGTCATGTATTCCCCCCACTTTTTCATTTCATCTTCGGTTTGTGCAAATGATAATACAGGAAATAAAAGTGCAAGCAGAATAAATAGTTTTAGTTTTTTCATAGCGATTTAATTTAGTTTATGAATATAGTTTATGAATATAATATAATAAATTCTCATAAAATAAACAGTACAACGCAAACATCCTGCTTGCGCCGTGGAGTGTGAGAAACATCGAAAACGGGGTTAGATCCCCGCCAAAAACACGCGGGGATGACAGCGGGGGGTGTTTTGAGACGAACTCCGTGACGGACCTTAATGGTATAATCTCTTGCTCTTATAAATAATTTAAATCTCTTGCTCTATTTTTAAAACAATAAAAATGCTTTTCTTAGTGCGCGTTCTTTGCGTCCGCCGTGGCGGAATCTGAGTGCACTTAGTGTTGAAATCTCTTGCTCTTAACAATAATTAAAATCTCTCTTTGCGACCTTTGCCTTCGAGTCGCAGATCCGCCGTCTTTTTGGGCGGACGATCTTTGCGGTAAAATCTCTTCTCTGTTTTATTCTTATTTAGTGTCCTTTGCCTTAGTGGTGAGATCTTTTTCGGCATAAATTCGTGTTATATTAGGTTTTTATGCGGGGATTGCGAATTGGAGAGAGTAGAAAAGAGCATTCCATGATAAATTCTTTATAACTTGAATAATTAGCTAATTTTTACGATATTTATTGTTATGCAAAAAATGCTTCTATGTTTTTATGGATAACGGGAATTTGATTATTGCGATTGACGGTCCGACTGGAACCGGGAAAAGCCTGGCAGCGAAATATCTGGCTGAAAAACTCGGTTATAAATACTACGATAGCGGTGTTTTTTACAGAGCTGTAACATATTTCGTGCTTAAGAATAAGATTAAGCCGAATGATTATCTTGCAATCTGCAGGTCAGCTCAGAATATGAAGATAAGTATTGAAGATGATAAGGTGCTACTGAACGGCGAGGATATTTCAGGGTTGTTAAAGGGTATAGAAGTTACGAATAAAGTCAGCGGATTAAGCAAGATTGGAAAGCTCCGCCAGATACTGAACCAGAAAATCAAGGATCTCGACGACGGCACGACTAACATTGTTGTAGAGGGCAAAGATATAGGCGTAGAGGTTTTTCCGAAAGCAAAATTTAAGTTTTACATTGTAAGCGATATAAGCGCCAGGATATCGAGAAGACAGCAGGATTTTTTAGATAACGGACAGAAGTTTTCAAAAGATAAGATTGCACGTGAAATAAAACTAAGAGACGATGTTGAAATAAAGAAAGCACCTGCAATAGTAAAAAAGGCTCATGATGCGGTCAAAGTTGACACGACAAACATGATAGTAGAAGAACAGGTAAATTATTTATACAGAATAATTACCAACCCGGAAACGTTATTAAACCAGCCTGAGGGATAAACCCGAAGGGATTATAAACATAAAACTTTCATTTTTATACCGGCTTGAAGATGAAAAGTAAATTAACCGGGAAATTAAAAATATATGTCAGATAAATATTTTAAGAGAGAAGATAGTGTAGCTAAATATGCAGGTACAACAGAATCTTCAAAGAAGGACGAAAAGATTGTAACAAAGTTTATATCTTCGGATTACAACGAAGATGAATTCCAGTCAATGTTAAAACTTTACGAAAGAACGTTTAATGTCATTAAAGAAAATGAACTCGTAAAGGGTAAAATCGTAGCAATACACGGTGATGATGTTTTAATAGATATCGGGTCAAAATCAGACGGCAGGGTTTCTATTAATGAATTTGCGCATCCGGAAGAATTGATGGTCGGGAATGAGATTGAGATTTTTCTTGAGAAGATTGAAGATAAGGAGGGACAGCTTGTTCTTTCGAAGAAGAAAGCCGATTCAATTAAGATGTGGGAAAATATTGTTATCGCACAAAGAGACGGAACAGTTGTACGCGGCAAATGTCTAAGAAGAATTAAGGGCGGATTTGTTGTTGACCTAAGCGGTTTAACTGCATTTTTACCCGGCTCACAAATAGATACTAAACCTATCAGAGATTACGATGAATACGTCGGCAAATTAATGGACTTTAAAGTACTGAAGATAAATAATCAGATTGAAAATATTATTGTTTCACATAAAGTCCTGATTGAAGAATCAATGGCAGGACAGCGTGAAGAACTTCTTAAGTCAATCAAGAAAGGTATGACGCTGAAAGCAACTGTAAAAGCTATAACAGACTTTGGTGTATTTGTTGACCTTGGCGGACTTGACGGATTGATTCACATTACAGACCTTTCATGGGGAAGAATTAATCATCCTTCGGATGTAGTTAAACTTGACGATGTAATAGACGTATTCGTGATTGAATTTGACGCAGAGAAATCAAGAGTTTATCTCGGTCTGAAACAGTTACAGTCGCATCCATGGGATAACATTCAGGAAAAATTCAAGGTTGGTGATAAAGTATCGGGTAAGGTTGTTTCATTAACCGATTACGGTGCGTTTATCGAAATTCAAAAAGGTATTGAAGGTCTTATTCATATCAGCGAAATGTCATGGACACAGCATATTACGAACCCGAGCCAGATGGTGACTATGGGTCAGCTTGTTGAAGCACAGATATTAAACATTGACTTCGAGAACAGAAAGCTATCGCTTGGAATGAAGCAGCTTACGCCGAATCCATGGCAGAGCCTGCTTGACAAGTTCCCTGTCGGTACGAAACAAAAGGGCAAGGTTTGCAACATAACTAACTTTGGAATTTTTGTTGAACTCGAAGAAGGTGTTGACGGACTTGTACATATTTCAGACCTTTCATGGACGAAGAAGATACTTGACGTAAATGAATTTGTTAAAATCGGTGATACTATCGAAGTTGTTATACTCGGTATTGATGTTGCAAACCAGAAAATTTCTCTCGGTCATAAACAGTTATTCGATAATCCTTGGGATACGCTTGAAACCAAGTATAAACCGGGACTTGATACGGAAGCTAAGATTCTTAAGACAATAGAAAAAGGAATTATAGTTGAACTTCCTGACCAGGTAGATTCATTCGTTCCTGCTTCACAGCTTTCGACAAGCTCTGTAAGAAACTTCGGAGACTTATTCAAACCGGGTGAAATACTCAATGTAAGAGTAATTGAATTTGACAAAGTAAACAAGAAAATCGTTCTTTCAGTCGTTGAGTACTTAAGAGATAAAGACCAGAGCGAAATTGATGATTATATTGCAAAGTTCAAGATACCGCGCAAATTCTCGCAAAAAGATATACAGGAAAGAACAAAGACATACGAAACTGAACAGATTGATTTCAGAATCGAAGATATTATCGGTGACGAACAGAATATTCCTGTAGTGCAGGTTCCTGTGACCACTCCGGCTCCTGTAGAAAATGTTGTTGCAGCAGAAGAAACTCCAAAGAGTGACACTCCTGAGACAATAGGATAGAATAAATTGTAAGCTTTAGCATAAAAACCCGTGTTTATTTAATAAGCACGGGTTTCTTTTTAATCAGAAGGCATTTAGTAAGAATAGAATTTTAAGTTTAAAATCCTTAATTTGATAGTAACGATAAATTAAATTAATAAGAAATTGGAAAAAACTCTGTTATACGAAGGTAAAGCAAAAAGAATTTATTCAGTTGAGGGTAAAAATGACGTAGTCATTCAGGAATTTAAAGACGACGCAACTGCATTTAACGGGCTTAAGAAAGATACTATTAATAATAAGGGAATCAGGAATACAGAAATTACGACTATACTTATGGGCTATCTCGGGGAGAACGGAATCCCTACACATTTCATTGAAAAGATTTCGGACAATGAAATGATAGTCAAGAAAGTTGATATTATTAAGGTTGAAGTCGTATGCAGAAATGTTGCAGCAGGCAGTCTTGTGAAAAAGTTTGGTTTAAAAGAAGGTACGACTCTTGAGAATCCGATAGTGGAATATTACCTTAAATCCGATTCACTCGGCGACCCCCTCTTTACAGTTGATCACATAACTGCTTTGGGTCTTGCAACGGTAAAGGATATGGATTACATTAAATCACTGACGCTGATAATTAATGATTTACTTTTAACTTTTTTCAAGAAGAGAAATATCAGAGTCGTAGATTTTAAGCTTGAATTCGGAAGGGATAAAGACGGCAGTATTATACTTGCGGATGAGATATCTCCCGACACTTGCAGATTCTGGGACGTAGAAACAAATGAGAAACTTGACAAGGACAGGTTCAGGTTTGACCTTGGTAAAGTTGAAGAGGCATACGAAGAAATACTTAACCGCATTAAGAGTTAACCGCAGAAAATGAAAATTACAAGTTACGGCAAAGATGTTGTGATGAAGGTTGTTTACATCACGCTTGCTGTTGATATAATAGCATTCTGGATTAGCAATCCTGCGGCGAAGATAGTATTATTCAGTGTATCACTCCTGCTCCTGCTTTTTACTCTTTACTTTTTCAGGGACCCCGCGAGAGAGCTTCCGTCAAACATTAATGCAACCTCGGTTATATCACCTGCTGACGGGAAGGTTGTACTGATTGAAAGTATTGACAATAATCACAAGGATTTCTTTGGTGATATAAAAGTGAAACAGTTAAGCATTTTTCTTTCACCGCTGAATGTACACGTCAACAGCTATCCTGTCAGCGGTACTTTGAAATATTTCAATTATATTAAAGGTGAATACTTAGTTGCCTTTAACCATAAAGCATCCGAGAAGAACGAAAGAAGCGAGCTTGGGATAGAAACCAATGACGGTAAGAAATTGATTTTCAAACAGATTGCAGGATTCGTTGCGAGAAGGATTGTATGCGATGTGAAACTCAATCAGATTGTTAGGGCAGGTGAGAAGTTCGGCATGATAAAGTTTGGTTCGAGAGTTGATTTAATTTTCAATGCTAACACAGAAATAAAGGTTAAGATAGGCGATAAAGTTACCGCAGGAGTTACAATATTAGCTGAGCTTAAATGATTGTATCAAAGAAATTCATACCGAGTCTGTTTACGATTCTTAATGCATTCTGCGGATTTGCATCTGTAATAAACGCTTCAAACAATGAATTTGAAACTGCCGTACTTTTTATTGTGTATGCGGCTGTGTTTGACGTGTTTGACGGACTTGTAGCAAGGATTCTTGATTCTGCGTCTGATTTTGGCGTTGAACTTGATTCGCTTTCTGACATAGTTTCTTTTGGGTTTGCACCCGCATTTTTACTTTACCAGTTTTTCTTTATTGAATATGAGGCTATGGGAATACTTGTGGCATCTTCGGTACTTGCTTTTTCAGCTATCAGGCTCGCAAGGTTTAACATAAGTCTTACAGGTTTCAACAAGGATGTGTTTTACGGTGTTCCTACTCCAATGTCAGCACTTATACTTTGCTCTTATGTAATATATTTCCATGATAAAATATTCACTAAAGAATTCAGCGAAATTTTTATATTCGTCCTGACTATTTCGGTGTCGCTGCTAATGGTTAGTAATCTTAGATTCCCAGCAATGCCGTCATCCTTTAGCTGGAGAGCCGTAAAATCAAACCCTATGCAGTTCATATTTTTAGCGGCAGGAGTTTTGATTATAATTTTCACAAAAGGCGTTGCAATTTTTCCGTTAGGTTTGCTTTATTTACTGATAGGAATCATAATAACAATTTTTCCTGCTAAGAAGAAAAGAAACGTAGCGCAGAAAACCTGAAACTTATTTTATAAGTATTTCCTTTAAAGCTTTTACCAGTGTCTGAACATCCTCATCCGTGTTGTACCTTCCGAATGAAACCCTAATTGATGCAAGAGCTGTTTTTTCATCAACACCAAGCTCAAGCAGTACTCCTGAAGGTTTTACGGAACCCGATGAGCAGGCAGAGCCGCCTGATACAGAGACTTTTCTCAGGTCGAGCATAATCGGCAGCATTCCAGATGGAACATCAATCCTTTCCGGCAGGAATGAAACGTTTACAATATTATTGAGTGAATTATTTATACTTCCATTTATCCTGTACATATCCTTGAAACTATTTTCGAGCTCTTTAAGGAATAAATTCTTTAAATTCCCATAATGAATTATATCTTCTTGCATCGATTCTTTAAGTATTTCAATCGACTTTTTAAGCCCGGCTATACCCGCAGCGTTTTCAGTACCTCCGCGCATGTTTCTTTCCTGCCCGCCGCCATGAAAATATTTATCAATCTTCATGTTTTCATCGATGAAAAGAATTCCGACTCCTTTCGGTCCGTATATTTTATGAGCTGAGACTGTAAGAAAGTCAATCCCAAGTTCTTTTGGTTTTACTGAAGTCTTGCCTACACTCTGAACAGTGTCACTGTGAAAAGCGACTCCCCTGCTTTTGCACAATGCAGATAAAGACTTTATATCATTGACAGCACCCGTTTCATTGTTAGCGTGCATGAATGAAACAAGCTTAGTGTTTTCTTTTAGATGCGGCTCGAGAATTTCTACAGTAATTAATCCTTCAGAATTCGGCTTTATAATTTCCGTATCATAACCAAATTTCCTCAGATACACAAATGTGTCGAGTACTGCAGGATGCTCCGTCGAAGATGTAACGTAATGACCGCCTGCTCCGTTTGCGAATGCAAGTCCTTTAATCGCGAAGTTGTTCGATTCCGTTCCACCGCTCGTAAAGAAAATTTCTTTAGGTTTTGTTCCGAAGAAATCTGCTACGGCTTCCCTCGCGTCTTCTATAAGGACTTTCAGCAATTTACCCTGCCGGTGAGTCGAAGAAGGATTTCCGTAAAACTCTTTGAGGTAAGGCATCATTGCTTCGAGTACTCTGTCGTCTATTCGAGTCGAAGCAGCATTATCAAGATAAACGTTCATATACAGTTTTGTTGATACAAAATAAATTATTTTTTAATAAAGTAATATAGTTTAATTAAATTAAAAATTTATTACTTTATTAAATTGATTGTTTAAACATATATTAATGTGTTGAATAAAGAGTTTTTTTACATATCGAACCAGATTTCATATATACGGATAATTCTTGTTATTCCCGTAATTTATTTCCTTATAAACCAGAATCACAATAACACAAACATTATCGCAGCTTTATTAATTGCAATGTATCTATCCGACCTTTTGGACGGATACCTCGCGAGAAAACTAAATCAGGTTTCGGAACTTGGTAAGATAATCGACCCGATTGCGGATAAGATTGCCGTGGTAAGCATTGCCATCGTTCTGTTCATGCAGGGCAGGCTTGAAACTTGGTTTTTTGTAGTAGTAGTTGCAAGGGACGTTCTGATACTGGTTTTCGGACTTTACCTGAAATCAAAAAACAAGGTTGTACTGATGTCAAATTATCCGGGAAAACTTGCGGTTTTCAGTATCGGAATTATAGTATTATTAGCTGTTTTTAACTATGAAAATTATGAACTTTTACAAAAAGTAATCAGTTATCTTTACTATATATCTGTATTTCTAATAATTTATTCTTTATATCTTTATTTTAGAAGATTTTACAAAATAATAGGAGAAGCATAATGGAAACAAACGATAATCCCAAACCTGTCAGAAAAAAGAAAGAACGGGTTACCACCAAAACTCGTAAAGATATTGAGCGTAAACTTGAAGATAAACTTCTTGGTAAAAAGATTACGAAGAAGTTAATCGTGGATACTTTAATAGAATCTTTAAGAGAACTTATTACCGAAGCTGATCCATTCGTGCGGCTTGAGATAAGAGATTTCGGTATTTTTGAAGTTAAAAGCACTAAGCCAAAACCAAAAGCAAGAAATCTGATTACCGGTGAATTTGTTTACGTTCCGGGAAGAAGAAAAATTCTTTTCAGACCCGGAAGATTAATAAAGACTTTCTTAAAAGAACCTTATGCAAAAATTGAAAGCGAATAATTAAGTATTTGGAAACAAAGTATCTCGGAATTGATTACGGTTTGAAACGTGTTGGAATTTCTGTAAGTGATTTTTCGAAGAAATACGCATTTCAGCGTGATCATTTATTAAATGATAATAAATTTTTTGATAAGCTTATTGGATTAATCAGAGAAGAAAGCATTTCCAAAATTGTTATTGGTTATCCGCTGAGATTTAACTCAGAAAAAACACATTCCACTGACGATGTGGAATCTTTCAGGGAAAAGCTTTCTTCTTTGCTCAAAAAGAATTCAATTGAAGCTGAATTGGTTTACTTCGATGAAAGACTTACAAGCAGTCTTGCCTCTTACAACCTCGCAAGTTCAGGATTAAGCAAAAAGAAAAGACAGAACAAAGGTCTTGTTGATTCAATCTCAGCACAGATTATACTTCAGGACTATATCGATTCTGTTTCTTAAACTTTTCACAATATGTCACTGGATATTTTTACTCTCATTGAAGACGGCGAAAGTGAAACCGTTGAATTTAAAAGAAAGTTTTCTACCTCTCCGAAGATAGCAAAAGAAATGATTGCTTTTGCGAATACTAAAGGCGGTTGTATTTTGTTTGGAGTTGATGATGATAAATCAATTTCAGGCGTGGAGAGTGAAAAGTCGGAGCTTGACCTAATAGATACGGCTGCAAGATTTTACTGCGAACCCGAGATAAAATACACTACTGAAATAATTCCCTTTAAGACAAAAGATGTGGTTGCAATCATTATACCCGAGAGCAATAAGAAGCCGCATAAGCTTGTGGATGAAGGTGATAAGCAATCTTCGAGGGTTTACATCAGGTATAAGGACAAATCTATAATTGCTTCCAAAGAAACTGCAAGCATACTCAAATTTTCTAATTTTAATAATTCACCGCTTGTAATAAATCTTGGTGATACGGAAAAAATACTCTTAAAGTATCTGGAAGAAAATGATAACATCTCTGTAAAGGAATTCAAAAAACTTGCAAACATTTCCGAAAGACGAGCAGGAAGAACGCTCGTAAACTTAGTCAGAGCAGGTGTGCTGAGGCATCACAGACTCAACGGCAAAGAATTCTTTACAAATGCTTAACGGGAATCAGTTCCTCTTCTCGAGCAGCCTTTCAACTTGTTTGAGATTTTTCACTGCACGGTCAAGAATTTCATTACCTTCAATCAAAACTTTTGATTTATAATCTTCATCCTGAATCTGCGGTAAATTAATTTTTACGTTCTTAAAGGCACCCCATATACCGGTTTCGAGACACTTTGCTCCGACTTCAAGGTCTGAGGCAGAAGAAAGATTTCCGCATTTAGCCAATTCTTTCATGTAGTCCCAGCAGCCGTCGGCAGTTCTCATAACTTTTAACGGAACCTCAACAGCTTTCTTAAGTCCGTCCTGCATCATTTGATTTCTTACTTTCTTCTCTTCATCGGTGTTCTTAGGCAATCTCATCGCATTCATGTAATCGTTGAATGCATTCGTATCAGCGTCAATCATCGAAATAAGTTGTTTCATAGCCAGATGTAAAGGAGGAATAAATTTCCGCATCCTGGAATCAAGATGTTCAAACTTTTTGCTGCCGTAACTCATCCATCCCATCATTGCTCCAAGACCTGCACCGAGAGACGCAGCAAGCGCTGAAACGCTACCGCCGCCGGGAGCTGAGGTTCTTGCTCCAACGAGTTCAGTAAAATCACGAACTGTCATATTTGCAAGAGGTTCATTAACTTCTCCATCGAGCATGTATTCAATGATTCTCTTTTCAGGAATAAACTGAGAAATTGAAGAAAGTCCCATTCTTTCAATGACGAGCCTTATTTTTTGCTTTTCATCGAGTATAAAAAGGTTTTCCTTTTCTATGTAATATTCCGCTGCCATGAGCATTGCTTCAAGAGGAATTAATCCAACAAGCTCGCTGCCCGCAGCCGCAAGATTTAATTCTTTTGCATCCTTTACGCATTCTTCATAAGCCGCGTGCGGAGGAGTTACTTTAAAGTTATCAAGATTCATTGATACCTGTGCCATATTGTATTCATCCACAAACCAGCCGATTGCTTTTACGGCTTTTAATCTGCCGGGTTCATTATCGCTTCTGCCCTGTTCACGTATGTTTAGTGCTATTCTGTGTGCCTGCTCTTTTGTGCCGAGTATGTTGATGTTGTAAGCTATAAGGAAGAACCTTACGCCTGTTACTGTTGCACCCGATTTAGGAATAAACTCCTGCGGACCAAAATCCGGTTTCCATTCGGGTTTATAAATCTTATCTTTAATCCCTTCGTATTCACCCGAACGAATCTGTTTCAGCATCTTGCGAGCAGGATTTGACGATGCTTCTTCGTAAAGATATACAGGAATGCCAAGTTCTTTTCCGACTCGTTCACCGTATTTCTTCGAGCACTCTATACACTCTTCAATGCTTACATTTGCCACAGGAACAAACGGACAAACATCAACCGCTCCCATTCTTGGATGCTCGCCGTGATGCTGTGTCATATCAATCAGTTCAAAAGCTGTTTTTGCAAACTGGAATGCTGCTTCTACAACTGATTCCGGGTCTCCGACAAAAGTGAAAACTGTTCTGTTAGTTGATTTTCCCGGGTCAACATCGAGCAGCTTCACACCTTTTACTTTACGTACTGAATCCGCACATGCGTCAATAATGCTCTGATTGCGTCCTTCTGAAATATTTGGAACGCATTCAACAATCTTTCTCATAACTAATTTAAGGTTAAAATTTATTTAGAATCGTAAACCATTTTAAGAAACTCGGCAACACCGTCTTCATCGTTGGTTTTTTCGGTTATATAATCGGCTTTAAGTTTTAATTCTGCAACTGCATTTTGAAGTGCAACGTTGAACCCTCCGTATTCAAAGAGAACTCTGTCGTTAAACCAGTCACCGATTACGGCGACCTGATTCTTATGATAACCGAGGTGCTTTACAAGTTTATGAATACCTGTTTTCTTCGATGTACCTGACTTTTTTACTTCAAGATGATAAACACCAAGTTTAGTGCTTGAACGGAAATATTTTGCCGTATGAAACATCTTCCAGGGGAAGTTAATTTTCTTCTGAATGTGTCTGACAACGCTTTTTTCATTTCCCATCATAATAATCTCAAGTATGTTGCCTGTGTAGTCGTCGTAAGAATCTACTATTTTGTAGTCCGCGCCGAGCCTGTACATGAAATCCCGAAGGACAGAATTGCTTTCCGTGTAAACTATTTCATCTTCATGGACAAGAGCAATTCTTACAAAATATTTATCGGCAAAATCCATTGCCTTTTTAACTATTTTTGGGTCAACTACAGATTTGGAAATAACATTACCTTTAATATCTTTAATAAGAGCGCCGTTAATTGAAATTATTGGAATATCAATACCAAGTTCTTCTGCGAAATCTAATACGGAGGAATGAATCCTTTGCGTAGCGAATGTGATTTTCACATCTTTTGCCGCAAGCTTTTTAACAAGGGCTTTTGTCTCTTCACCTATCTCATTCTTGCTGTTTGCAATCGATCCGTCAACATCTGATACGATAAGCTTGATTTTCTTAAGTCTATCGTTTAATTTGTCATTGGGCATTAAAGCGAATTTATTTAATTTTTATGGAGAATACATATAACGGGTTAATTTAGCTATTTTTATTAACTTTTGAAATCTAAAACCGCTTGTAAAACGACCATTACAAAATCGAAAATGAGCAAAGTAAATACCTTATATCTCTCCAAATAAATAAAAAAGCTATAAACTTTACAAAAAATCAGCGATTATCCGCTTAATCCGTGAAAATCTGCGTTCTTTTTATAATAAAATACCCGTTTTAT
The DNA here is from genome assembly GCA_041675325.1 of Kapaibacterium sp. (SeqCode). Taxonomy (GTDB): domain Bacteria; phylum Bacteroidota; class Ignavibacteria; order Tepidaquicellales; family Tepidaquicellaceae; genus CAIKZJ01. Next base: position 5,594 of record JBAYUG010000063.1, on the reverse strand, counting down.
TACATTCAGATATTAATATTTTTTTAATATATTGATACATGGAACACAAAGACCTTAAAATTGCCGGCGGGAGAATTCTGATATCGGCTCCTCATTTATCGGATTTCTTTTCGAGAACTGTGATTGTAATGACAGAATACAACGAAAACGGTTCTCTTGGTTTTGTTATAAACAGACCTGTTGAAGGAAAACTTAACGAATTAATTGAAGACTTTCCCGAATTTGACGCGAGAGTTATGCTCGGCGGTCCTGTGGAGACTGATATCGTTAATTTCATACACAGAGCGGGCGATTTAGTCGATGGAGGTCTTGAGATTTGTAAAGGTATTTTCTGGGGCGGAAATTTTGAGACTGTTAAACTGCTTGCTGATACTAAGATACTAAATCCCAGAGATTTTATTTTCTTTCTCGGATATTCAGGCTGGAGTGCGGGTCAGCTTGACGGCGAGCTGAAAGAAAATACATGGATAGTAACTAAATCGGAAGCCGACCTGATTTTCGATACTGAACCCGATAAAATGTGGGCTGAAACTCTTAAAAGAATGGGAGGCGAGTACAATACGATAGCCAGCTTCCCCGTTGACCCGACTGTTAATTGATTTTAACAAATCAAAAATAATCTAACTCAAATTTATTAAGTATTATTTGTATATTAACAAAATATAAATCATTTAACATTTAATGGAAATCATTTTACATTCAGCATCAATCGCCTTTGTAACGCTGTTCCCGCTCGTTAACCCTGTAGGAGGAGTGCCGCTTTTCTGTTCATTAACCGCTGACAGTGATGAAGCGTACCGCAGGCAGATGTCTCTGAAAACAGCGATAAGCGTCGTTGCGATACTGATAGTATTTCTTTTTATGGGAAAACTTCTGCTTGAATTCTTTGGTATAAATCTGGCTGTACTTAAAATCGCAGGCGGATTAATTGTTGCGCATACTGCATGGGAAATGGTCACGAATAAAAGCAAGCTTTCGACTGATGAGACCCGCGAACTTAATGCAAAACAGGATATTTCATTCACACCTATGGCAATGCCTGTCCTTAGCGGTCCCGGCTCGATTGGCGCTGCTATCGGATTAACATCAGCAAAATCTATCACGTCGTACGATTACTACTTTGGCTATTCAATAGGTATTATTTTAATCGGTATAATCGTTTATGTATTGCTGATTCTTTCCACAAAACTGTTTAAGATTCTCGGGAATACGGGTATTGGAGTGCTTAGCAGAATAATGGGATTTTTTATACTCGCAATAGCTGTTCAGCTTATTTATGAAGGTATTATTTCCCTCAGATTATTTTAGTTTGAAGATGTAAATTACCCGAGTTCAAACGTTGTAATGCCGAATACATTATTGACAGGTATTTCCGGAATATACTGATTATACATTCTCACCGTTTCAAATACTTTTTTCATACACCTTTTTTCACAAATATTAACGGCTGACTGATTGACCGAGGGTACGTCAAGATAAAACTTTTCTACTCCGGGTATTGATTTCAAAAGGTCGGTTATTATTTCTTCTGCCGAAGACTCATCATCAGAAAATACAGGTCCTATCTTATAACCGCTGAAACATTGCCTTATAACTCCGTATCCTTTTACTTTACTTCCGTGCATTTTAACTTTTACGGATTTTGCGTTATTAAACCATTCTAACAAAAAACTTTTTCTGTCAGAAAGGAAATGCTTATTATCGAACTTATTTAGTTCATCAAATAAATTATCATTATAGTTAACTGTTTTTTCTGAGACTGATACGATTTTATTTATTCCTTCGTATCTGATGTTGTTGTACGCCAGCTTAAAACCTGCTCTTTCGTAATTCTTCTGCTGGGAAAGTACACCGTCTAATCCTGTATTTGTATCACCGGCATACTTGAGCGCTTTGTTCCATATTTTTATTCCGTAACCAAGATTTCTGTATTCACTCTTGACAATATAAAACCCCAGAAAAGAGAAATTGTCATCATATTTCACGCATGATATCGTTGCAATGGGAATGTTATCGAGTAAACCAACAAAAAATCCATGATTATCCACTTCCCAAAATACCATACCATCTTTAACCCCCGGATTCCAGCCCTCTTCTCTTGCATAATCCAGAAAGATTTTAATTTCTGAAAATTCAGCATTTCTGATTACATAATCGCTAATCATTCTTCGTAATATGTTTTAAATTTATGAATGCGGCTAAATATCCCGATTTTGACACTTAATTTCCATTTACTTAAGTTTTTAAATCTAAATTTTATATCCTGAAGAAATACGACATAATGTCAATAAATCTGCGGTAATCCGTATAATCAGTGGAAATCCGAGTTCAATTTTCTTTCAGTATTATAGTTTTTTGGACAAATCTTAATTTTTATTTAACAGGGATTGATATATGTTTTGAAATTAAGGTCAAAAATTGTTATATTGAATGTTTTATAAATCATAATATCGAAAAATGTTTGCAATCGTTGATATAAAAGGCTCACAATACAAGGTTCAGGAAAAACAGACTTTATTCATACCTAAGGTAACAGGCGAAAAAGGTGCGAAAGTTAATTTTGACAAAGTTCTTATATTTTCACCCGATGCTAAAGCTATCGAAGTCGGTACTCCTGTATTGAATCATAACATTGAAGCTACAATTTTAGACCATGTGAAAGATGAGAAGATAATCGTGTTCAAGAAGAAGAGAAGAAAAGGTTACAAGGTTAGAAAAGGACACAAACAGCAGTACACAAAAGTACAAATTGACAAAATAAATTAATAAATAATATAAGTTATGGCACATAAAAAAGGATTAGGCAGCTCTAAAAACGGCCGCGATTCAAATTCACAGAGACTCGGTGTAAAGAAGTTCGGCGGAGAAGTTGTTAAAGCAGGTAACATTCTCGTCAGGCAAAGAGGAACAAAATTCATTCCCGGAAAGAACGTTGGTCTTGGAAAGGATTATACAATCTTTGCATTGATTGACGGCAAGGTAAAGTTTACTGATAAACAGGGAAGAAAAATTCTTAACGTACTACCGGTAGAATAATAGCAATTAGTTTTTGTATATTAAAAAGCCCGTTTACAACGGGCTTTTTTGTTATCTGATACCTTGTCAGCAGTTCGTTGCTTAAACTTTTTGTCCGTCTGGTTTAGTTTGTTGAAAGTCTTCCTTTTTGGTAAAATACTCAAGACCCAAAACCAATAACATTGAACAGATTAAAGATATTTTCTGCATGATAGCCAATAAACCCCAATCGCCTGAACCGTATAAGTATAAAGTAAAGTAAAAAATCAACATACAAATTATACAGCAGAATTTAAGTAAATGAAGCTTTGTCTTTAGGATATATACTGTAACATAAAATAAACTAAGCATAAACAAAGTGCTCGATACTGTTATCATTATGTCGTGCAGAGGTGTTGCGATTAGGATGCTGAATATTATGTTAGTATACCCTATTAGTTTTAAGACAAAAGCAGCGTGTCTTTCAGTTATCTTTTTTGACATATGGATAAAAAATATTCCATAACCAACAGAGTGGAATACCATTCCAATGATTGCCCAAATTCTGGACGAGTTATCTATGCCATTTATTGCTTTTTCTGCAAACAAGTTACTTATAAAATTTCTTGTCCAATCAAATCCTGTAGAATTTTTGTCAAGCAATGAGCCGCCAGGATAAACTGAGACTGCTATTGCTAAGAAAATCAAGGAAATGATCACGCATATTAAAACCGAATATTTCTTCATAATTTGCTTAATTGTTAAATTACCCATTTGTCTCTTAAGTTGTTTGGTCATTTGATTAAATATTGGTTACCAAACTAATAACGATTTCCTATTGTTTCTGACGGCATAGACTTTTGAATAACAGCCAAATCAGTTTCTGTTATTTCCACTTGATATGCACCTAAATTCTCTTCGAGGCGGTGAACTTTCTTAGTACCCGGAATAGACACGATTTCATCGTTTTGACTCAGTACCCATGCAAGTGCAACTTGTGCTTTGGAAACTTTTTTATCTTGTGCAATTTGCTCCACAACTTCTACAAATTTTAGATTTTCCTTTATCGCTTCATCTGTAAAACGCGGATTACTTAGACGAAAATCTCCTTGTTCTAAATCTGCTCTGCTTTTTATCGCTCCCGTTAAGAACCCTCTTCCCAAAGGACTGTATGCCACAAAGGTGATGCCGAGTTCTTTACAAACATCAAAAATCTCTTTTTCCGGTTCACGGCTCCACAAGGAATATTCGCTTTGAAGCGCTGTTATCGGATGAACAGCGTGTGCTCTGCGAAGCGTTTCTGCATTAACTTCTGAAAGCCCTAAATGCTTTACCTTTCCTTGTTTGACCAATTCACTCATTGCACCAACTATTTCTTCAATTTCAACTTTCGGATCTTGCCGATGCATATAATACAAATCAATTGTATCAATTCCCAAATTTTGAAGACTTTTTTCGCAAGCTTGCCTGATGTATTCCGGCTTACCGTTAAGTCCAAGAAATTCACCATTGGGTCCCCGCATCACAGCAAATTTCGTCGCTAAAATCACCTCGTCCCAACGACCCTTAAATGCTTTTCCTAATAGTCGTTCATTAGCTCCCCAGCCGTACATATCGGCTGTGTCGAAAAAATTAACGCCTAAGTCGATGGCTTTATGCAATGTATTTATGGATTCTGTTTCATCAAAAGCTCCATAAAACTCAGACATACCCATACATCCAAGACCTATTCTATTCACTCTCAAGGTACTGTGCCCTAATATTGTTTGTTTCATTTTATTTTTAGTTTTAATATAACTAATTTATTTTTTAACGTTTAATAATCCTTGTGGAAAGCAGTAATAATTATTCTTACTTCCAGCAAATAGTTTTTGTATATTAAAAAGCCCGTTTTCAACGGGCTTTTTTGTTATCTGATGATTAATCTTAACTTACTACTTTTAACATCGATTTGACATCGTTCGCCGATTTATCAAGAGCAGCTTTCTCTTCATCTGTAAGCTTCAACGGAACGATTTCTTCCATCCCCTGTGCACCTATCTTTATCGGTACGCCGAGACATATATCATTATAACCGAATTCACCCTGCAGGTAAACGCAGCCTGCCATAATCCACTTTCTGTTGTTAACTATTGCGTCAATCATCTGAACTGTTGATGCCGCAGGTGCGTAATAAGCACTTCCTGTCTTGAGAAGTTTTACGATTTCTGCTCCGCCGTTTCTTGTTCTCTCAATCAAAGTTTCAATTCTGTTCTTCGGCAGTAAGTCCGTAAGAGGAATACCAGCTACTGTAGTATATCTGATTAACGGCACCATTGAGTCGCCGTGGCCTCCGAGCACGATTGCATTAATATTTTCTATAGAAACGTTTAGTTCCATACAGATGAAAGCCTTGAAACGCGCAGTATCAAGTACACCTGACATACCAATTACCCTGTTTCTCGGGAAATGGCTGTTAACAAATGACACGTACGTCATTGCATCAAGCGGATTCGAGACCACAATTATAATTGCATTCGGTGAATACTTTACAATTTCTTTTGTGGCATTAGAAACTATTTCAGCATTGATATTCAAAAGGTCGTCTCTTGACATTCCGG
>JBAYUG010000062.1:0-20672 GCA_041675325.1 Kapaibacterium sp. (SeqCode) | reverse complement strand
CAAAAGGAAAAATAGATAAACACTAAACAAACGCAAACAAAGTATTTAACGAATTTGTAACATGTTGTTTTACCAAGATTATTAAATTAATTTTGTTATTCATATAGGGGTTGAGATGGGAATAACGTGGGAGAGATCAAATGCTAAAACTATCAATCTTTATGTATGAAACTTAATATTTATTCCTTCATATTTATTTAATAATTCTGGTAAAGTCATAAAATCCAAATATAAAATATTACAAATTGCTGGGATTTTCTTAAAGGGTTTTTTATCATTATTAGAAGGCGTCTCTTCAGAAACAATAGATAAATTATCTAAATTATCTGCCTCCTTGTGTTTAAGACTAAGTAATATAATTTTGGAATCTGCTTCTAAATTTAAATAATTATTCTTACGGTTTTCAAATTCAGCAGGTGGAAGAATGTTCTTTATCCCTGGATTAAGAAATTTACTTTCTAACAAATCGAAAAAGTTATTGTCTGGAAGAATGTTAGTCGTATTATAATGTAATTTTTTATCCTTTAGATATAACAGTTTTTTCAATACTAAACCACCAGCGACTCTAATACATTCATCAAAAACCCTATCCAGTACAATAATTTCCCCTGATTCATATTTTAATTTAATATAGTCATATAAGACGCCGTCTTTATCAAATGGTAAATAATACCTTACTAATGATAACAATGAACTAGTATCAATAATTATTTTCATGGTATATATTTACTAAATTTGTCGGGTTTTATATTTAAGTGTTTACATACTTCATATTCACTAATTATACCCTCATAAAAAGCTGTTTGAATTGTTGAGACTAACAATGGTGAATTAATAGGTTTTGGGGCTGAACCTTTTTGTTTCTTTCCTTGTGCTTTCTCTTGTTCGCGTTGTAATTTAAGCTGCTCTTTAAACTTCTGAATATTTATTAATATATGACTTCTTACCTTTTCATAGTTTGTTAGAGATATCTTGCCTTGATATAACAATCTAGTATAAATGGCTAATTCACTTAGATGTGTTCTTAAAGAAATTTCTTTTATTCGTTCATGATAATAATCATTATCTGAATTTGCTACATCAAATTTATTTATTATACTATCATAACTCCCAATTAAAAAGTAATACGCAAAATCATTGCACCATCTTTCAACTTTACTTAATTTAACTTTCCAAATTGACTCATACTCCAACTTCTCAACTTCTTCTTCATTTAACAAGTAATGTCCTAATTCATGTACGAGCGTAAATATCTCTCTTCGAAAAGAATGTTGCAATCTTTTTAAAACGATTACAAAAGGCTCTAAAAAGAACCCGTCAACATTTGCATTATCCTTTTTATTCCAAGTTTCAACAAATTCAAATACCAAAATATTTGTTTCTGCAAATTTTGTTATTAATGATCTTAAGAATTCTTTTTTTTCCGAACTGAATATGGGATATAAAACTTTTCTAACCTCAGCAGCAATTTCCTTTGCATTATCATTCACAGAAAATATTGGTATCCGCCTTTCAATATTAATTTCGGCTAATTTAGAAATTGCAGAAAGGGATATTTTAAATTCTTCAAATCGATTTACTACTTTTCTAGCTTCAATATTTAATTCAGTATTGAATTTTTCCTTTCTAAAAAAGATACTTTCTTCCTTCGATTCATCAAGTGCTTTTGGGTCTAAATAATAATGTAATCCTTTATTAAATATTTTATCAATTCTTTTTAAATAATTTAATTCGATACTATTTGACAATAAATCATCTTCAAGAATTGGTTTCTTTAATCCAACACTTACCATATTTAATAAATCGTCTATTGAAATCCTATATAATTTCAATAAATATTTTAATCGCGATATATTTTGTTCTATTTTTGGCAATCCTAATGATCAAAAAGGGGTAAAATTATTAATATTCTTAATAAATTATAAATTGATTAACTATTTATAACTTACAATTTTTAGTTCGTTTATTCAATAACATATTGCAAATTAGTTATTTTGATGTAAATCTATTTGGATGAATAATAAAACTTCCGATATTCGTTAATCGATTTGTTTCAGTAGTCAACCATGTTTCGACTGACTAATCCTTTACCAGCCTGACTGACAAACCCCGTTCCTTCGCACCTTCGAATTTTGCAACATCGGGAAAGTTATGAATCAGAAAGAAATACCAGGCGGTAGTTTCTGAACTCGCTGTTGAGCTCCAGAAGCAGCTGAACTTATTTATATCGTAATAGCTTCCGTCACCATCGCGGATTCCTCCGGGTACTGCATTGAACCCGCTTTCATCCGTACCGTTACCCTCCTCAAACCATCCTAATTTCCCTTTCAGCTTCTGCCCTGCAATATTTTCTCCGCCGAGAAAAACCGCAAGCTGAGACCATTCATTATAGTCCGGAACGTGCCAGCCTTCGGGTGCAAGTCCGCGCGGGTCATTCAAAGCATACCAGTTGTAGAGCTTGCCGTAAGTGATTCCGATTTGCGAACTATCTTCGTAATAGCACCAGGCACCAGATGTGAGCTTCCCCCATTTGGCGGCATCCTGAACCTGCTGAATGGTATCGCCGTTTCGATAATGTGCGGTATTCAGATTTTCTGAAGTCCATTCCTGTCCGCCTATACTTGCAGTCTTATAATGATTTCCGTCAACATCGGTGATTTGGGAAAATGATTTCCCTGTGAATAAAAGCAGCACAGTGCTTAGCAATATTGTGAACTTGTAATTTGTTTTCATAATATAATAATTTAATCTTTTACACAGCGAACAGACAGTCCAAAGTCCTTCGCATAATTCGGTGCATATACGTCGGGAATACTGGCTATTACATTTCGGAAAATAACATTCGTGGAATTAAATTCTGTTGAAGTCCAGAAGAGAGCGTTTCTGCCCATGTTTGAAAAGAAACCTTCGTGGCTTCTGTAGCCTCCGGGAATCGCAGTGAAACCGCTTTTGTTGTCACCGTTGCCGCCTTCATCCCAGCCGCTCGTTGTTTTCAAATTCGTGCCCGCTGTTTCAGCACCTCCGAAAGCGTCAGTCAACTTCGTCCATTCGCCGCTTGAAGGTACATGCCATCCCTCGGGAGCCAGTCCGCGCGGGTCATTCACGGCATACCAGTTATAAAGCCTGCCGTAAGTCGTGCCGTTCACCGAATTGTTTTCGTACCAGCACCAGGCGCCCGTAGTCAGATTGTCCCATTCCTCTTTATCCTGCACCTCAGGTATTGGATCGCCGTTGCGGTATTGCGTAACGTTAAGATTTTCAGCCATCCAGATTTGCTTTCCGATTGTAACAGTTTTGTAAACATTGCCGTCTTTATCAGTTACCTGGGGAAATAAAATGTTTGCCGTAAATAACAGTACCGTAACAACTGTGAATAAAAATAGTCCTGCTCGTTTCATAATGTTTATCCTTTATTAATTAAGTTTAATGAAAGTAGTATTTTCAAATATGATAATAGAATTAATAATATATATTTACTGTGCAATCTTGACCTCGAATAGAGATTGCAAGTTACTAATACTCGTGATAAGGGAAACAACTTATTCATTTTATAAAGTTGATTAGCTTAAATTAATTATTATTTGCATATTAAGAAACAGATATTACAGGGATAATTATTCTACTGATTATTGAAACTATTCAGTGGTTCTTATGTTTTAAATTAAATATGAATAAAGAATGATAAAGTTCAAAATACTATATATAATCTCGGGGCTATTTTTGCTAATCAGCCCGGCATCACAAGGCACTGAAGTCCCGTTTACTATCATACATTTCAGCGACTCACATTCATACATTCTTGGAGTAGGCGAAAGAAACCCGCAGAATGAATACTTAAAGGGCGGTATTGCAAGGCTTGCGACATTCATTGCAAATACACGCAGCACGGATTCAAACGTAATGGTGTTCCACTCGGGCGACGTATTCACGGGCGACTTCTATTTCAATAAGTATTTCTCATTTCCTGAATACGACGTACTAAGCAAATTGAACCTTGACGCTATTGCAGTCGGCAACCATGAGTTTGACGCAGGTCCGCAGGTTTTGTATAATTCACTTGATTCAGGATTCCATAAAAATGCAGTACCACTGGTCTCGGCAAATCTTAACCTGAACGGATTTCCAGCTTTGAATGAGTTTATTTATCCTTATATAATAAAACAATACGACAGTGTTAAGGTTGGAATATTCGGTTTGACAATAAACGACCCGTCGAGCAATCCGTTTCCTGTTGTTATAAGTGACAGCGTCATTCAGGCAGCAAATGCAACGACGACCGCACTAATAAATCAAGGCTGCGATGTAATAATATGCCTCTCGCACATGGGATATGAATTTGATAATTTAATGGCATCGGTCGTTCCGGGAATACACATAATACTCGGTGGACATGACCACTTCACAACAGCTCAGCCGGTCTTCGTGCCTAACCCTGCAGGGTTCAGCACTATTATCTGCCATCCGGGAAGTCATTACAGGTTTGCAGGAAGACTCAGGTTTGAATACGAGAATGGTACAGTAGAATTCAAAAACTACAGTCTCGTGGAAATGCAACAAGGCATACCGGAGAATACAGAAATCAAAAACTACGTAAATTCTTTTAAGCAAGGAATAAGAAATAAATACGGAGATGTTTTTCAGAAAGTATCTTATGCAAAAAGAAATATTCCGCCTTCATGGAATGACAGCGGTTCTTTCAGAGACACACCGCTTGGAAACCTTGTTACTGACGCACACAGAAATCTTACGAATACACAAATCTCGATGACAGCCGTGGGTCTAACGGCAGAAACAATATACAAAGGCGATGTAACGGGATATGATGTATTAAGGGCATCGCCGTATGGATATGATACAACGACGGGATTAGGTTTTAATATGATGAAGTTTAATATTACAGGTGCCGAACTTAAAAGAGGACTTGAATTGATTTTCGCTATTGCTGCGAATAACGTAAGTTACTTTCCGCAGTTTGCAGGACTAAGGTTTGATTATGATAAGACACTTCCCATCGGACAAAGAGTAATCCCATCGAGCATGTTTGTGAATGACACAGCTTTTTCAGGAGCGACTAATTACTCCGCATCCGCAAACGCCGGATTGCTGCTGGCACTATCACAGCTTGGATTACAAATAACCAATCTCACTCCGACATTCATACCTGAATATACTTGTATAAAGAACTATGTATCAACATTTGATACATTAGACTATGTTTCTACAGGCAGAATAAAGGAAGTAAATGCAACGTTTATTTCTGGTTCAGCAACAACTTTCAGCGAATACAAATTATACAATAATTATCCGAATCCTTTTAATCCGGAAACAAACATTAGATTCTCATTACCAAAGAATGGAAACGTTGTTATAAAAATATTTGATATAAGCGGTAAAGAGATTGCGGAGGCAGTTAATAAATTTTACAGAGCGGGTGAACATACTCTAAAGTTTGATGCAAAGGGATTGTCCTCGGGGGTATATTTTTATAGGATGACGGTAGGTGAATATGTAGAAACGAGACGAATGGTGGTTGTACGATAAGTGTTTAGAAACAAAAACGGCTCTTAATGAAAGAGCCGTTTTTTAATGGAAGAGGTAACAATAAGTTATAAAACGTTTTTAATTCTTTTGATAGCTTCAAGTATATTTTCTCTTGAGTTTGCATAAGAGAATCTCAGATAACCTTCGCCATACTCGCCGAATGCCGTACCTGAAAGCGCTGCAACGTTGCCTTTATAAAGCAGATGGTCGTTGAGTTCCCTTGAATTATATCCCGTCTTGGTAATGTTAGGGAACGCATAGAATGCTCCGTCAGGAACGATACATGAAAATCCCTTGATTGAATTTAATCCTTCAACAATTATATCGCGGCGCGCAAGAAACTCTGCTCTCATCTTATCAACTGAATCCTGCGGACCTTCAAGCGCTTCGATACAGCCCTTCTGAACGAATGCGTTTGTGCATGACACGCTGTTCGTTACGAGCTTTGAAATCATAGGTGCAATTTCTTTATTCATAACGCCAAAACCTGCTCTCCATCCTGTCATTGCGTAGTACTTCGAGAACCCGTCAAGAATAATAGTTCTTTCTTTAAAGCCCGGCACCTGTGCAATGCTGAAGTGCTCGCCTGTAAATATCAAACGTGAATATATTTCATCGCTCAGAACCCAGATATCTTTATCCTTAATAATATCAGCAATCTTAATGATAGCCTCTTTTGTAAGAATACCGCCTGTAGGATTCTGCGGAGTATTTATTATTAAAAGTTTTGTCTTTGGAGTAATTAACTTTCTTAAATCTTCGGGGTCAAAAGCAAATCCCTTATCCTCCTTTAAAGGAATAGGAACAGGCTTGCCGCCCATGAACTTTATCATTGATTCATAGATTGGGAATCCTGGATTAGGATAAATCACTTCATCACCTTCATCAACAAGAGCAATGATTGCAAAGAACATTATTGGTTTTCCGCCCGGTGTCATTACGACTTCATCGGCAGTAAAATCAAGACCTCTTGTTCTTGACATATATTTTGCAATAGTCTCTCTAAGAGGCAGAATACCGTTTGAAGGCGTGTAGTGTGTATCGCCGCCCTGCAAGGACTTTGCTGCAGCCTGAACTATATTTTCAGGTGTTGGAAAATCAGGCTCTCCAATTTCAAGATGGATAATGTGCTTGCCTTCAGCTTCCAGTTTCTTTGCTTTTGCTAAAACCTCGAAAGCAGTTTCAGTGCCGAGGTTTTGCATTCTTTTTGCATATTTAAAATTCATGATACAATATGTTTAAATTGGTAATTTTAATTGTTAGAGGTATTACAAAAATAGTAAAAATAAAGTAATTATTCGCCCAAATAAGCTTTCCTTACTTCAGGATTATCAGCCATAGCTTTAGCTTCACCTTCGAGCTTTATTGAGCCTGTTTCGAGTACATAAGCGTAGTCCGAAATGGAAAGCGCAATATTAGCATTTTGTTCAACGAGCAGAATCGTGAGTCCCGACGCATCTTTTAGTGACTTAATCTTTTCGAATATCTGTTTAACGAGAATAGGTGCAATACCGAGTGAAGGTTCATCGAGCAGCAACAGTTTTGGTTTTGACATTATAGCACGGGAGATTGCAAGCATCTGCTGTTCTCCGCCGCTGAGCGTACCTCCGGGCTGTTTCAATCTTTCTTTTAAACGAGGGAAGAGTACGAAAATAAGCTCAAGGTCTAACTGTATATTATCCTTGTCCTTGCGTGTAAACGCTCCCATCTCAAGGTTTTCCTGCACAGTGAGGTTCGAGAAAATCATTCTGCCTTCAGGTGCCTGAGAAATACCAAGTTCGACGATTTTGTGTGGAGGCATATTTGAAATATCTTTACCTTCAAGAAGTATTCTGCCCGATGCTGGTTTGATGATTGCAGAGATTGTGCGGAGAATAGTTGACTTCCCTGCTCCGTTAGCACCGATAAGTGTGACTATTTCACCTTTTTTGACCTGGATAGTAATATCTTTAACTGCCTTGATGGCACCGTAATTGACGTTCAGGTTTTCAATCTTAAGCATGATGTTTCGTATCTCCCAGATAAGCTTCGATAACTTTTTCGTTGGACTGTATTTCCGACGGCAATCCTTCGGCAATCTTCTTGCCGTATTCAATCACATAAATTCTTTCGCATATACCCATTACAACGCTCATGTCATGTTCAATAAGCAGAATAGAAATCTTAAACTTTTCTTTTACGTCACGAATAAGCTTCATAAGGTCAGACTTTTCTTTTGGATTCATGCCTGCGGCAGGCTCATCGAGAAGAAGGAGCTTTGGCTCTGTAGCAAGTGCCCGTACTATTTCAACTTTACGCTGGTCGCCGTATGGCAAAGATATTGCCTCTTCATCCTTAACGTCATGAAGTCCGAACATTTCAAGAAGTTCATCAATCTTGTTATCAACTTTCTTTTCTTCGGCAGCAAACTTATTCAACTGAATGACCGAAGAAAAGAAACCTGACTTTAGATGAACACCGAATGAGACCCTGACATTATCTTTTACACTAAGACTTTTAAACAGACGGATATTCTGAAATGTCCTGCAGATACCGAGATGCGCTATCTGGCTTGTTTTGTACTTAACGAGTGAGTCGCCGAAGAACAAGACATCGCCGGAAGTGGGAGTGTAAACGCTTGTGATTACGTTGAATACAGTTGTCTTACCTGCACCGTTAGGACCGATTAGACCTACGAGTTCATTTTCATTTACTTCGGCATTGAGAGCATCAATACTTGTAAGTCCTCCGAACTTCATCGTGATATTATCCAGTTTAAGCACACTCATTTTAATGTACCTGCTTTCTTCTTTCTTATTCTGAACTTAACACCGAAAATTCCCTGAGGACGCGTCAGCATCATAATGATAAGCAGAAGTGCATACACAACCATCCTGTATTCTGAGATACCGCGAAGCAGTTCGGGAAGTATCGTAAGAATAATGGCTGCGATAATTACGCCGGGAATGCTTCCCATGCCTCCAAGGATTACCATTGCAACTATTTCGATGGATTTAAGGAAATTGAAATCTTCAGGGTTGAGATAAAGATTAAAGTGTCCGTAAAGAGCACCTGCAACGCCTGCAAAGAAAGCACCGCTAACGAAAGCCATGACTTTAAACTTTGTTGTATTAATACCCATTGATTCAGCAGCGACTTCATCATCTTTAACAGCGATGAATCCCCTTCCGTATGTTGAGTTAATAAGATTAAAGGTGAAATAAATGAGTATAGCAGCAACGAAGAACACCCAGAAAAAGTCTGTGTACTTTGGTACGCTATAAAAGATGAATGAATCCTGAGACCCATCAAGCATTGAAAGACTTTTCACTCCATTGCTATACTGGTAAACGCCGCGGTATCCCTGTGAAGCGCCAATGAAATCCATACCTTGAATTAGCACACGAATAATTTCAGAGAAACCGAGGGTAACGATAGCGAGATAATCTCCTTTAAGACGCAATGACGGAACGCCAACGAGTAAGCCTATCAACGCAGCAGCAATACCGCCTGCAATCATTACACAAACAAAAGTCATGTTTTCGCCGAACATACCAGTTCCAAAAAGGCTGCTGAAGAATGGTGCAAAGTATGTTGAGAAAGCAATCGATAAATACCCGCCGATAGCCATAAAACCTGCATGACCGAGAGAGAACTGCCCTGTAAATCCGTTAATTAAATTAAGACTTGAAGCAAGAATAATGTTGATGCCGATATAGATTAGGATTGTATAGTAATAAGGATCGATAGAATCTTTTGCAAGATTGACAAGAAATATAGCAAGGACAGTTCCAACAAAATAAAGCTTACTCTTCATCCTCAGTTAAAGTTTACAAATCAATGTTCTTTATACCAAAAAAGATTGTTGACCCAAATTAAAAAGAATCTACAACCTTTCAAGAGTGGGCGATTAAGGATTCGAACCTCAGACCCCTTCGGTGTAAACGAAGTGCTCTAACCAGCTGAGCTAATCGCCCGAATAACAAACAACAAAAATACGGGTTAAAGAGGTAATAATCAAACCATTTTAGAGAGTAACCGTGCTAAGAAAATTAATATGTGAAAAAACAGATTTGACGCATTAGAATATAAAGTAATTTTAAAGCTAATTTAAGAATATAAGTGCATATATTTACAGTCACAATTAATATTTGAAAATTAGAATTTTGGAGCCGTTTTTATCGGGGGAAGCAGATTCAAAAAGCTTGAAAGCAAATGAAGAGTAGAAGCTTTCGTTTACTGCAGAGGTAATTATATAAATATTTCCGGTACCTGATTTTAGTGATTCTATATATTGTTTAGTTTCAAGGTTTTCAACCATCCAGAAATGATTGAAAACTTTGAAATCAATTCCGCTCAATACTTCTATCATCGGGTCGTTGCAAAGAATGATTCCATTAGGTTCATTGGAGTTGATTTGTTTAAGGTATTCGATAGTATCTCTCTTTTCCGAAAAGTTATTTGTGTTTGTATCATGCCATATGTAAAGCCACATTGAAGTATAGAATAATATTATCGCGGCAAATACTGAAAGAAGCAGTTTACCCGAGCTGAATAGCTTATACTTTTTCATGTAATCTGAAACGTTTACAAATCCATACGCAAGCAGCAATGAATAAAAAGGAACCAATGAAGTAAAGTGGCGGTTAAGTCCGAGGTTTGCTTTCATTACCCAGCTGATAGAAATAAAAGTAAGGATGCTCAGTGAAGCAATGAATGCTATTTTATTATCAGCCAGAAACTTTCTTAAACCAAACGGAACGAGTATTACTGCAGCTCCCGTAAAGATAAACGGAATCCAGAAAGGATAGAAGAACAAATCATTTATGAATTTCCAGAATCCTCCCTGCATTGAGTTGACTTCACCGAGAGCATCGTTTGCGAATTTGTGAGTGCCATGCAGGAAGGAGAACCATCCGCCGTCAGACTGGTAACGCAGAAGCGTCCAGATTACGATTAGTAAAAACGGCAGGAATAGATTTAAATAGTAAGAAATGTTTTTCCCGTTTGGAGAAATACGAAGAGTTTTATTTCTGATAATCTGAATTAAGTAATATATACCAAGTCCTGCGAGCAATGCCCAGGCTTCGTAGCGGAGCATACATAAAATTCCGAGTAATATGGAGGAGAGATAGTATTTCTCATTATCAAACGTGATAATGAATAACAGAATCAGCAAAGTGAATAACGGTTCGGGCTGAGCAGTAGTACCCATGAGTATTCCGATGGGTGAAAGTGCTGTTAGCATTGAAGCAACAAACGGAATCTTGCTATTGCCAAGTTTCTTTCTAAGATAGAAAAATAAGACTAAAGGGATTACGTTCCACAATATTAGATTAACAAACCTTATCGGTTCAAGGTCAATACCTATAAAAACAAAAAATGCACCGATGTAATGAAATAACGGAAGCCATACCCAATGCGAGCTTAGATTATATGGATTTTTTACTATATCTCTTGCAATAATAAAATGTGCGTAAGCATCGGTGTCGCCGTCGGGCAGCTGAATGATAAAGAACAACTGCCAGATAATTACTATTGCAATAGTTATTAGGAGAATGAGTAGTTCAATATTTCGTTTTGCAAAGGACATTGATGTAATTTTGTGAAAAAGTGTGAATTATTAAATCCTAAAAGGAGAGACTATACAATGAAAAGAAATTTGCACACTGATAAAAACTGAAAGAGACTGATTTACACAGATACTTAATAAATGAGATTAAAGATATGAACACGGATTGACACGGATGAGACGGATTTTCACGGAGAAGAAATTAATACTGTCTTCAATAGTGCAAGGAAATAAAAAAGCCGGCATATAGCCGGCTTGCAAGTAGTGAAAAAGTTAATTAATTGTTTTATAAAAATTACAACATCACAAAATTAAACAATTTTTGTGGCTAAGTCAACAACTCTGCAACTGTATCCCCATTCATTATCATACCATCCGATTACTTTTACGAGGCTACCAAAAGCCATTGTTGAAAGTGCATCGAAGATACATGAATTATCGTTTCCTACTATATCCGAGGATACAATCGGGTCTTCGCAATATTCAAGAATACCCTTAAGTGTTGTTTCCGAGGCTTTCTTCATTGCTGCATTAACATCTTCTTTAGTTACATCCTTTTTAAGAATGACTGTGAAGTCAGTAATAGAGCCGTCAGGTGTCGGTACTCTGAGCGAGAATCCGTCGAGTTTGCCGTTAAGATGCGGCAGTACTTTTCCGACAGCTTTTGCAGCACCAGTTGACGTAGGAATAATGTTGACTGCGCCGGCTCTTGCCCTTCTAAGGTCTTTATGCGGTTGATCGAGCATAACCTGGTCATTAGTGTAAGAGTGAATAGTATTCATAAAACCTTTTTCTATACCGAAATTCTCATCCAGAACTTTAACCATAGGAGCAAGACAGTTAGTAGTACATGAAGCATTAGAAATAATCTTATGCTCGGGTTTTAAAACTTCATCATTAACACCAAGAACAATCATTGCATCGAGGTCATCTTTAGGCGGAGCAGTAAGAATAACTTTTTTAGCTCCTGCTGTAAGGTGAATAGAAAGCTTCTCTTTCGTTGAAAACACACCAGTTGATTCGATAACGAGGTCAACACCTTTTTTACCCCATTCGAGTTTTGAAGGATCTTTTTCAGATGTAATCAGGATTTCTTTACCGTTAAGAGTAAAACCTTTTTCAGTCGCCTTTAATTCACCCGGAAACCGACCGTGAATTGAGTCATATTTAAGAAGATGCGTTAAAGTTTTAGTATCAGCCAGGTCGTTAACAGCAACAACCTCAAAACCGCCCTTTTGCATCATCCTTTTAAAAACAAGGCGTCCGATACGTCCGAAACCATTAATTCCAATTTTTAGTGACATTTTAACTCCGTTTTATAGATTTTTGATAAGATTTTAATTGATTTTCATTAAAATACTTAAAAAGCAAACAAAATTCAAATTAAATAATCCGTATATCTTAAATTGATTTTGCAAACCGAATTCGGTATATTTATAATTGCAAAAATTAGAATAAATTAATATTATTAGGGAAAAGGAATGGCAACAACTTCAGACTTAAAAAATGGCGTAATTATCAAATTTAACAATGATTTACATCAGATTTTACAGGTAGAGCACAGGACACCCGGCAATTTGAGAGCATTTTATCAGGTAAAGATGAGAAATCTTAGAAATGGCAAAATGATAGATAACAGGTTCAGGTCGGGAGAGGAAATAACTGTTGAGAGACTGGAACAGAAAGTATATCAGTATCTATACAAGGATAATTCAGAATATTACTTTATGGAAAACGAAACCTATGACCAGATGCATTTAATGGAAGATATTGTAGGCGAGCAGGGAGAGTTTTTGAAAGCAGGACAGGAAGTTCAGATAGTATTTCATAACGGTAAGGCATTATCACTTGTTTTACCGCCTCATATAGTATTGCAGGTAACTTCAGCTCCACCGGCAGTAAAGGGCAACACATCCAACAATGCAACCAAGACTGTTACTCTTGAAACGGGTGCGGAGGTGAATGTACCTTTATTTGTAGATGAGGGTGAGTTCATAAAAATTGACATAAGAACACGGGAATACCTTGAAAGAGTAAAACAATAAACAGAATTTTAATAATTAAAAAATACAGATGAAAATGGATTTAAAATATTTGCAAAAGATTATTAAGATGCTTGATACAAGCAATCTGGCAGAGATAGAAATTGAAGAAGAAGGCACAAAGATAAGACTTTCAAAACCGAGACCGAAGATGTTCGCAGGAACAGTTCCAATGGTTCCTCAGCAAGGCGGCGGAATAATGCAGACACCAGCGTCAGGAAATGATTCAACACATGAAGCCAAATCAGAAACCAAGAAAGAGGAAACATTTGGAGCTAATGTTTATGAAGTTAGATCACCAATGGTAGGAACGTATTATTCATCACCTTCACCCGATGCAGATACATACGTAAAAATTGGCGACTCAGTAAGTTCAGGATCAGTAATCTGCATTATTGAAGCTATGAAACTTATGAATGAGATAGAATCAGAAGTGTCAGGAAAGGTTGTAAAGATACTGGTTGAGAACGGCACTGCGGTGGAATACGACCAGCCGCTGATGTTAATTGAGAAAGTTTAAATTAAAAACTTATTCGGGAAAGAGTATATGTTTAACAAAATATTAATAGCTAACAGAGGCGAAGTTGCATTAAGAATAATAAGGACATGCAAAGAATTAGGCATTAAGACAGTTGCGGTTTATTCTACAGCCGATAAGAACTCCTTACATGTAAGATTTGCAGATGAAGCAGTATGTATCGGTCCACCTCCATCGGACCAGAGCTATTTAAGTATTCCGAAAATAATCGCAGCGGCAGAAATTACAAATGCTGACGCAATTCATCCCGGTTATGGTTTTCTGGCTGAGAATGCTGAGTTTGCAGAAATATGCGCAGACACCAACATTACTTTTATCGGTCCAACACCTGAAATGATTACTAAAATGGGTGACAAAGCAATTGCTAAAACCCTAATGAAGGAAGCCGGTGTTCCGCTTGTTCCGGGCAGCGACGGTAAGTTCACTGATTATGAAACAGCGGCAAGTATTGCCGAAAAGGTCGGTTATCCAATCATGCTTAAAGCATCTGCAGGGGGAGGGGGCAAAGGAATGCGGATAGTCCGTGAGCCAAGCCATCTAGAACAGGCAATGTTAATAGCAAAAAGTGAAGCACTTGCAGCATTCGGGGATGAAAGTATGTATATTGAGAAATTAGTTGAGAATCCAAGGCACGTAGAAGTTCAGATAATGGGCGACAAATACGGAACCATTGTTCACGTAGGCGAAAGGGACTGCACTGTTCAGAGAAGACACCAGAAGTTAATAGAAGAATCACCTTCTCCAGTACTGGATGAAGAACTGAGGGAAAGAATATGTGAAGCAGCAATTGCGGCGGGAAAGACTGTAAATTATGAGAGTCTTGGAACTGTTGAGTTTTTAGTTGACAAAAACAAGGATTTTTATTTCATGGAAATGAACACAAGGATACAGGTAGAACATCCTATCACAGAGGCAGTTTCAGGGCTTGACCTTGTAAAAGAACAAATAAAGATTGCTGCAGGAGAAAAGCTATCAAAGAAGAAGCAGAAATTATTCGGACATTCGTTTGAAGTAAGAATAAACGCTGAAGATCCTTCAAAGAATTTCCAGTCCAGCCCGGGACTTATTACGGCATTCAATGCACCAGGAGGACACGGCGTAAGGATAGACACACATTGTTATTCCGGTTATCACATACCCTCACATTATGATTCGATGATAGCAAAGCTGATTGTACTCGGCACAACCAGAGAAGAAGCGATTGCGAGAATGCTCAGGGCACTTGACGAATTTATAATTGAAGGAGTAAAAACAACCTTACCACTTTTCAAGCAAATATTCAGAGAGAAAAAATTTATCGAGAGTGATTTTGATACGAACTACATTGAAAGAAGAGAAGAGATTGAAGTATAAAAGAATTAAAACAGCAGGGATTGCACTGCTGACAATAATGCTGCTATTTGCAGTGTCATTGTCAGGGCAGACAAAAAAGACGGACTCTACAGGGAAGAAACCCGCAGACACGTCAAAGTTAAATACTGTACAGATTGATACTTCAAAGATAATTAACCAGATTGATACAACGAGTACAGCAGTAATAAAAACGGACTCGGTTATGAACGCATCAGATAAGGAGACAGTAAGGTTTACAAACGTAAATTTGTTTGTTTACATACTTCTTACCGCAGCGGGTGCAGGATTCTTTTTCTTCCTGTTTGTTAAAACATTATTCAGAACGTTTCACAAGACAAAGTCCACGAGGCAGTCATTGCTGTTAAGCTGGAACCTGTTTTTTATAGTAACAGTAATCTGGGTTTTTATTATTTGGGGAATAATTGCAGGTATGTGGTCTTCCGCGGCATTTATGACAATATTAATTTTTCTGTTCATAGTCAGTCTGATTATGAGCATAATAGCTTTAAAAAGTAAATAATAATTTATAATGGAGAAAACTTATTTTGCGCTAATTCTTGGAGCCTCGAGCGGCTTCGGAAAAGAGATAGCACTTACTCTTGCGAAGGATGGAGTAAACATAATCGGAGTACACTTAGACAGGGCAACAACAATGCCTGATGTAGAAAAGGAAATTGAAGAAATTAAATCATACGGTGTCGAAGCACACTTCTTCAATATCAATGCAGCTGACCCGCATAAGCGTGAAGATGTAATAAATACAATTGTAGAGGTATTCAAGAACAAGAACAATCCGACAATAAAAGTATTAGTTCATTCACTGGCATTCGGAACACTAAGAAAATTCGTTAGCGAAGACGGCAATGACCAGATAAACATGAAGCAAATGGAAATGACAGTTGACGTAATGGCGCACAGTCTTGTTTACTGGACACAGGAAGTTTTGAAAAGAGACTTAATGACTGCAGGGGGTAAGATTTATGCAATGACATCATCGGGCGGTTCAAGAGTCATTGAATTTTATGGTGCCGTATCAGCAGCAAAGGCAAGCCTAGAATCACATGTTAGACAGCTTGCGCTTGAGCTTGGACACAGGCATATATCTGTTAATGCACTGCTTGCAGGCGTTACAGACACACCTGCACTAAGGAAAATACCAAAGAACGATGAACTGATAAAAATGGCACTGATGAGAAATCCACAGGGCAAACTAACGGAACCAAAAGATATTGCAAATTTTATACTGGACAACTACAAACGAGATTCGCACTGGATGACGGGATGCGTAATTCACATTGACGGCGGCGAAACGATAAGCGGATTCTAAAATTTATTTCACTTATATCCTTCCCTTAAAGGGAAGGATGTGAATTTATACCTCACATAACAACCAAAACAAATTCTGCAATGATACGTTTCATAAGAAAAGGATATCTCAAGCTTAAATGCAAGGAATGCCACAAATCACATTCGATAGAAGTCAGAGACCTTGTTTTTGACCCATACGGCAAGACTGAAAAAGACGGAAATAATGAAAGAAAATATTTAAGCAAGAATGATTTTTTCTGTTCCTGCGATACAAAGATAACTGCTGAGATAATGATAACAGAATTTCCCGAAGGGAAGATATCAGACGTTACGTATGAAGTAAAGAATGCAGAAGTTATGGAAAAAATTACGATAAATATATTATAGGGATTAATTATTCATGTCTTTTCACTATTTTATAAAATGAGATATGATTAATTTTATTTAAATTACAAATAACAGATATGGCAGATCCATTTAAATTACCGGAACAGAAAGAACCTGTAACAATTGAGAAGGGTTCATTAGAGCTAAAGACACAGGAATTCATGCCTACAATTCTCATTGGTCTTGGAGGCACAGGAAAAGAAGTGCTTTTGAGAATTAGGAGACAGTTTGTTGAAAAATACGGATCGCTTGATGACTTCCCTATTACATCTTATTTATACATTGACACGGATAATGCTCCAGCCGAAGAAAGTGGAATAGCAAGGGAAAGAGATTATCTTATAAACGAGATAGACTTTAAACCATCCGAGAAAGTTTTTAATCCTGTAAATCCATCTGATTACATACACAGAATTAACGACGTACCGCACATTAAAGAATGGCTAAACACTACAGGAGAAATCGGAAAGCTTGGAACGATGAATACAGGTGCGGGACAGATAAGACCTGCGGCAAGACTGGCACTTTTTCATAATTACGATGAAATAGTATATAAACTTACGTCTGCCAAATCAACGATTACAGATTCAAGGTCAATTAACGTTGTAAAAGAAAAGCACAATATAAAGAACGTAAATACAGAAAAGATAAACGTATATGTAATAACCTCAGTAAGCGGTGGTACGGGGTCTGGTATGTTTCTTGACCTCGGATTTATGATAAGGCACTTATTCAGAAATCAGGCAATATCTTCTTCGTACATAGTACTACCGAAAATATATCAGGGATACGGCAAAGAGAGGGTTTTTGCGAACGGATATGCAGCACTGATGGAACTTGAGTATTACAATCTCAAGAATCCATTTAATATTTCATGGAAGAAAAACGAACCGCATAAATTCCAGCCCGGAGTTTACGATGATGTTTATCTTATTGACGGAGAAAACTGCAAGAATTTATCTCTTTCGGAAATGAGCAACAGAGATATATATAAAATGATATCGGATACGATATTCCAAGATTTCTCAAATTCAGACTTTGCTAATTATAAAAGAGGTGTAAGAGTAAACCTGGTTCAGTATAAACAACGGCTTTATCCTGATGACAATACTGTAACCGAGAATACATTTTCGAGAAAATATTCGACACTCGGTCAAGCGACAATTTCAATACCCGTTGACAGAATCATTTTATCCTGTGCATATAAGTTATGCGAGGATATAATAAATTATTATTTGACTTATGCAGAAGGTTCTCAGAGCAGTATTGATGAGTACCTGAGAGAAGAGATGCTTCCTGAGCTCGGTCTTGCAGAATCAAGCTCAAAACATCAAATGCTGAATTCGCTATATAGTATGGGAGAGAAATCATCCATACAATCCCAGATAAAATCTTTTCTGAACAATTTAAAGAATGATTTAATAAGCGGTAAACGCGGTGATAAGTGGTCCTCTTATATAACAAATGAAAAGCAGAAGTTTGATACAAACTTCAAAGATGACAACGATGTCAGCAGGAAAGGCTTATTTTATTCTCAGATATATACGAACAGGAATAACACAATAAAGAATATAATCGGTGACAGAGAAAGGAACACTACCGGCAAGCTTGAGAGAAAAATCAATTCGCTGATTAATGACTCAACAAGAGGTGTATTTTATTCAATTAGTTTACTAAGAAGGCTTCAGTTTATTCTGACAAATGGTAATTTCGATTATATCCCAACATTTGACAAAGAAATAAAGGACCTGCAAATTCTAATAACACGATTAGAAGCAGAAGCAAAAAGCAAGCTTCAGGATTTAAGGGAAGATGAATCGAGGTCGAAAATAAATGTAATGCGGAAAGCCGCGATGGAAGGCACCTTAGAGAAACTTCTTAAAGTTCTTGATGAGTATTACAATGCGTTAATTATGCTTCATTCAAGATATTATGCAAAGGAAATATGTCAGAGAATACTCGGATTAATTGAAAGAGGAACAAAAACGGATGACGGCAAGATACTTTTCACAGGTTTAATAAGCGATATAAACAAACTTACGGGTAATTTAGGTTTGCTGAAAGATAACTTCAGGAAGAAGTATGAATATTTCATACAGAGGCAGGATACGAGTTTTAATCTGCACATTTATGATCCTGACGACGTTAAGAATGATTATTACATAAGGTATATCGGCAGCGGACAGAACGCAACGGATAAGATTAAGATACTTGCATTTGAACTGCTGAAAGAACTTAATGCTTCGGATGTAACTGACATAGTAAACATACTAAAAGACAGCGATGCAAAAATAGTTGAGAACAGCATGCTGAAATTTGCAAGAAAGCAATTTGAAGGAATAAGGGAAGATTATAATATTACTGAAATCCTTTTTGAGAAAGATGTTCTGAGGAGTGAATCGAAAATAAGGGGTATGCTTTCACAGGCATTTCCATGGCTTAGAATAAATGAAATCCCGGGAAGGTTCAAGCTGGACGATTCTGCAAAGAAATTTTATGTTGGAACAAGGACAAATACTTCATCGTTCAATAAATTCAAGAGCTTAATACATTCAATAGCAGGTAACTCTGTTGAGTTCAAGGATTCCGCTGACAACTCTTCAATTACATTCTACACAGAATGGGCAGGTTTTCCGCTATTTTATTCATACACTGTTTCCGAAGAAATGAGAAGTTATTATAAAAACTTATCACGAAACCTTAATATAGACCTTCATATAGATAAAAATTATTATATTTTTAATGATATTATTCCGCTCTCACTTGAAGAGAAAATCAGGTATAATGAATCTTACAAAGCATTCATAATGGGTCTTATATTTGATCTGTTTGAAATCGCCACAGAAACTGATTCGATATCAGGACAGAAAAAAGCTGTTTACAGCTTTACACTGCCGGAAGGTATAACAGTAAAAAGAACAGAACAGCTTGGAATTGAGTCAAGACTTATAAACAGATTATATGATGAAGACGGACATGATTCGCTAAGAAATAAAATTCTTAAGAAGGCAGAAAGTGTTGAGAAAGAAATATTAAAAAGTAACAAATATGCTGAGTTACTTTTAATATACGAGTATTATTTTGAAAATGTGTATAAGTTAGAAGAAATTGCCATTTCGGGAGAAGCAAAGAAAAAGAATGAAACATACCAGTATAAGGTAGTAAGAGAACTGGCAAGAAAAGTTGAGAACAGTATTCCTGAAGAGGAAAGAGATAAATATATATCAAAAGTTCAGAAATTAAAGAGCAATCCTGATTCATTTTCAAAATTGTCAGGAGACGGACTTAAGAGAATTCTGAGAGTAAAAGAACTTTTAAATGATGAAGTTACTTCCGCTGCAAACTCTGATGCAAAGGAACAAAATAAATCTAGAATCAGTTATGATAAGCTGAAAGAGTTAAAAAAGGCTTTTGATGATAAACTTATTACACAGGAAGAATACGAAAAAGCAAAGAATAAATTTTTAAATACATAACAGTATTATATGCCGACATACGATTATAAATGTGAAAACTGCGGAAGCGCTTTTGAGTTTTTTCAATCAATGAAAGATGAACCTATGACATTGTGTCCCCAATGCGGACATAATACGTTGAAGAAAATGGTAAGTATGCCGGCAGGTTTGATTTTTAAAGGCTCGGGATTTTATCAGACAGACTACGCAAAGAAGAGTAGTTCATCAACAGATAAAACAGACAAAAAGGTTACGACAACGACCTCAAAAACTGAGAAGAAACCTGAGGTAAAAGAGAAGAAAACGACCGAGAAAAAGAAAGATTAGTTTGGGGAACAAATTTATTTGAAATGATGTATATTATTTATCAATTACTCCTGTTTTAAGCGTTGGGACACCCTAGAAATATTGGTTTATGATTTTTATCAATTTTCTTTGATTTTCATCCATTTTTAATGTTTTTGTTACTTCTCTTAATGATTTTGGGAGAACATATT
>JBAYUG010000061.1:0-20696 GCA_041675325.1 Kapaibacterium sp. (SeqCode) | reverse complement strand
TTACTGATTTCACTGAGTTTTCAGAGATTGATTTGAATCCGTTTGTGTTCTCACCAAACAGAAATAAGTCAAAGATACTGGATGCAAGAATTAAACTTGGTTAATTTATTTATTCGTGAAATAATCGTATGCGGCTTTTGATATTTTAGAAATGATTTCTTCATTAGTTTCCATTGTTTCAAAAGAGTCTGAAACAAATACCGCTATTGAATAATTTTTTCCGTTTGGCAATACAATTATTCCGATATCATTTGTAGCACTCGTCATACCTTCTTTGTTTTCAGGTCCCGTTCCTGTTTTATGAGCGACTTCTGTTCCCACAGGTAATAATCCTTTCAATCGTTTTGGTCCTGTCGAAGTTTCAATCATAACTTTCCATAAATATTCATAAGTGCTTGTTAGAATCTTTTTATTCCTGAACTTGCAAAGTAGTTCTGCAGCCGCCCTTGGAGTTGACCAGTTTCGGTATTGTACATCCCAGCTTGAATGCATTCCCTCTTCTGTAGCGACAATTGATATATCATTAATTTCTTGTGAATGTATAAAGTCATTAACGACTGTTGGACCACCAACAAGTCTGAATAACAGGTCGCATGCGACATTATCACTTTTTGATACAGCATATCGTATAAGCTCATCTATGGTTAATTCAACATTTCCTTCAGGATATTTCTCCCGCAGTGGACTATAATAGGGAAGCAGGTCTTCTTTTCTGATTACTATTTTATCATTAAGTTGAATCTTATCTTTTTCAACAAGATCCAGAACTGAAAGTGCAAGATGGTATTTATAAACGCTTTGCATTGGAAATCTTTCGGTACCATTGACCGAAAGTGTATCTTGTCCGTTTTCAGAACTTATTGCAACACCAATGATTGCACGTTTATCTTTTATTACGTTTTCAATTTTATTCCGTAACATATCCATCTGAGGATAAACAACGCTGTTTGTAAAAAGTAAAAATCCGACAATGAATAATTTAATATGCATGTAAGTAAATGTTTCTTAAATATAGCAAATTGAAAATAAAGTTTCTAATTATAACTTCCATTATGACTGTAAAAAGCTGAGTATATCTATTCACTTTGAATAGAATAAAACTTTAATTATAAATATATTATTAGAAATAAATTTGAAATAATGAAAATAGCAAAAGAATTCAGATGGGAAATGGGGCACCGCCTGCCTGAACATAGCGGTCTTTGCAGGAATATTCACGGTCATTCATACAGAATGGTAGTTGAGATTAATGGTGAAGTACTCGCAAACGGGATGATAATAGATTTTTATGACCTTGGATTAATTGTTAAACCCATTCTCGAAAAACTCGACCACTGTTTTCTCGTTTATGTGAAAGATAAACCTGTTTTAGATTTCTTAAAGAAGTATAAAATGAAAATGGTTGTTGTTGACTATCTCGCTACGGTTGAAAATATTTGTAAAGATATTGCTGAAAAGATTGTTTCTGAAATTAAGAAACAGAAAGTAAAAAATATCAGTGATATATCGGTGAAGATATTTGAAACACCAAATTCTTTTGCTGAAATAAATCTGAAGATAAATGTATGAAGATAGTTAAAGCCCGATTAAATTTTCAAGCGAGCTGAAATCTGACGATCTTATTCAACGAACAAGAGGTTTACCTGCTCTGTGCCATGAAATAATTCCGCCGGAAAGATGAAAAACTTCGTTTATTCCTGACTGTTTGAATAGTGAGAGTGCATTTTTGCTTCTACTTCCGCTGCGGCAGTAAATAATATATTTGCCTTCTTTATCAAGTGCCTCGACCTTCCTTTTAAATCCCGGGTCATAAAAGTTTATTAGCATTGCTCCTTCAATTCGTGATTGATTATATTCTTCTGGAGTTCTTACATCTACTATTGTGTGACCTTGATTGATAAGCTCATCAAATTTTTGTACATCAATATTTCCTTCTTTAGTACCAAATACATTAAAATTAAACATCAGTTTGAAAAATATTAAAATTAAAATAAAGTTTTATAAAATATGTTTATTGCAGGGTTTGTAATTAGTTAATATTTTCAACAGTAAATAATTCAATATAATTACAAATTTGTTTTCCTTTCAAAGCTTTCTTTTATTCCCTCAATAATATTGTTACCGAAATACTCCATTTCGTTACCGAAATACTCCATTTCGATATCGAATTATTCTATTTCGTTACCGAATAACTCCATTTCGTTACCGAATTATTCCATTTCGTTACCGAAATACTCTATTTCGTTACCGAAATACTCCATTTCGGTACCGAATTACTCCATTTCGGTACCGAATTACTCCATTTCGGTACCGAATTAATACTGAATATGCTGTTTTTAGGCTATTTTACGCGTTTCTCATTTTCAAGCTCCAGTCTGGAAGAAGAGTGGAGCAAATACTTTTATAACATGAGCAATTACTTTTTGCGAATGCAGAGTAATTTCAGTTAAGTTTTGCCACTAATTCCCAAACTTTTGTCCATGAAGGAGAACAAAATGGATAACTTGAAATAATCTTGATTATCTACATGAATTTTCTTACTTTAATAAAGGAAAAGGTTAAAAAACTCATATTATTTAAATTTCAATTAGGGAAACTATCATTAATTATTACATGGCATTATTGCGATGAAAACAAAATTACTTGCATTATCACCTCGAATACTTATAGGAGCTTATATTGTTGTAGCAATTATTGTTATTCTATTTGGATTCTTGTCGTATAAATCAAATGTCGATGAACGAAATCAGCAGGTTATCCGTGAACTCAGTATTCTTTCAGAATCAAAAGTAAAAAGAATTCAATCATGGCGTAATGAAAGATACGGAGATGCCGGAGTTATGATGGGTAATGAAGGCTTAATTTCAGCTTATAAAGCCTGGCTTGGAAATCCTGAAAACGAAGGTTTAAAAGATGCTGTAATTAAAATGGTGCTTTCTTATGAAAAATATTTCAATTATAAAAATATTATCCTATTTGATAAAAATCGTGATGTGAGATTAGCACTGAATAGCACCTCTCCGTCTTTAGACAGCGTTTCATTATCAAATGTAAATATTAGCATATCGAATAATAATCCGAGTATAAGTCATCTTTTCCTCGCCGAAAGTGATTCATCAATTTATTTGGATGTAGCAACTCCGTTTTATAGCGGTGATGAATTGATTGGAGGAGTAATCTTAAGGATTGACCCCGATGATTTTCTTTTTCCCGAAATCAATAACTGGCCTGTCATTAGCAGAACAACCGAATCCATTCTTTTTACTGTATCAGGTGATAAAGTGGTTTTTTTGAACAACTTTCGTTTTAAAGATAAAACTGCACTGAATTATAAACTCGGTATTAATAAAGAAAATGAACATATAACCGCAGTGAGAGCTGCAAAAGGTCTAAGAGGATTAACCGAAGGTATTGATTATAAAGGCTCTAAGACTTTAAACGACATCAGACAAATTGAAGGCTCGCCGTGGATACTGATAAATAAGATTGATGTTGATGAGATTTATGCACCGATAAAAGAGCATACATGGAATCAGGTATTCTTTTCCGCGTTTATTCTTTTCATACTTGGAGCGGGTTTATATTGGGTATGGCATAACAGGAAACAAGCTTTGCAAATACAAAAACTCGAAGAAGAAAAACGAATTCTTGGTATCGCAAAGAATTATGAGAAAGTCATGAAGTATGCTAATGTAGCCATGGTTCTTTCAGATGATGACCTTATCATAAGGGATGTCAACGAAAGAGCTTTAAGCCTATACGGTTTCTCAAAGAGTGAAATTATAGGAATGAAGATTAGTGATTTTGTCGTTTCAGATGCTGAGCAAATACCCGACGGTAATAAAGAAGAAGAAGGAAAACTAAAAGAAGGTATAATTTACGAATCTTTGCAAAAACGTAAGGACGAATCGACATTTTATGCTGACGTAAATCTGAGTATTGTCGAAATAAATGGCAGAAATTATTTCCATAGAATAATAAGCGATATAACTCAACGGAAGATAGCAGCCGAAAAATTAAGACAAAGCAAAGAGCGTCTTCAGGAATTAAATTTTGAAAAGGATAAGTTCTTTTCAATCATTGCACATGACCTACGGGAACCGCTTGGTACTTTTATGAATGTTACAAAGATGATGGATGAAAATAAATCAACTATGTCCGAGCAGGAAATTGATGAGTTTGTAAAGCTTATGAAAGAATCATCTGAAAATTTATATGGATTGCTTGAAAACCTTCTTGAGTGGTCAACGATGAAAAGGGGACTGATTGCCATAAAACCCGAACTAATTAATCTGAAGGAATGCTTAAGAAAGAATTTTGAAATATTAAATGAATCCGCAAGTAGAAAAAATCTGGATATTTCAGTAAATATTCCTGACGAGTTAGAAGTTTTTGCTGACGAAAGAATGGTAAATGGAATTCTTAGAAATCTTGGAACTAATGCAGTAAAATTTACAGCCAATGGAGGAAAAATAAACATCAAGGCTGAAAATTCAGAAGACAATGAAGTATTGATTTCTGTATGTGATTCAGGTATTGGAATTCCTCAGAACATGATTGATAATCTTTTCAATAACGCTGTTAATACAAAACGTTCAGGTACAGAAGGAGAACCAAGCAGCGGGCTTGGATTGATACTTTGCAAAGAGTTTACTGAAAAACTTGGCGGCAGGTTGATAATTGAAAGTGAAGTTGGAAAAGGAAGTACATTTAAAATATTCTTGCCGGGGAAAGATCCCGGGCAGAATCTTAAGACTGAGGAAGTAAAAAAGATTATTTCCGATACAATTTTTGAACAGGAATAGTTATTCTAATTCAATAATTTAAATCATTTCCGGCACTTTTTAATTCGCTTAATTCAAAGCAAGTTTTGTAACTTGAAAATTAAAATTATTGTTGTAAAATTGAATACGAAATATGAAAACATATGACTAAAATTAAATTTCTGATATTCATTCCTGCATTCTTATTAATTTATTTTATTTCCCCAAATGCGTATTCTCAAACTGGTTGGTTTTGGCAAAACCCATTACCGCAGGGGAATAACATTAATGACATTCAATTTGTATCAACTACTACTGCATTTGCTTGCGGACAGGACGGCACTGTACTTAAAAGCCTTGATGGTTGTTTAACCTGGTTCCCGCTTACTACCGGTGTTCAGACAAACCTGAAAGCTCTAAGTTTTATTAATGAAAATACGGGCTGGGTAATGGGAGCTCCGAATACCGTACTAAGAACATACAATGGCGGTTTCAGCTGGACTGCATTAAACATCGGAAACTATACAAATATAAATTCAATTAATTTCGTAAATGCAAGTACAGGATTCATAGTTGGAGCAAACGGACTCTTTCTTAAAACATCCGACGGCGGCGATAGCTGGTTTGCATCCACTATCTCAATTTATTCTCTTAGTGATGTGTATTTTGCAGATCCGTTTTGGGGATGGGCAGTTGGTTCAGCGGGGGCAATTCTTTATACTTTTAACGGGGGTTCAAATTGGTACTGGCAAAACAGCCAGACAGGCCAGTCTTTAAATTCTGTTTATTTCATAAATACTTCTGTTGGCTATGCAGCCGGAAATTATGGTACTATACTGCGTACTAATGACAGCGGAGCGAATTGGATTATTCAGAATGCAAATACTACTAATAACATTTTATCAGTTTTTGTAAATGATTTTTACAATGCATCCGCTTGCGGTTACAATGGTTCAATTTATAATACTACCGATGCCGGTACTGTTTGGAATGTTCAGCAAATGGGAATACCAACACCTCTTTCATCAATTAGTTTTGCAAACACAAACAACGGGATTTGTGCGGGTCAGCTTGGATATATGACACGAACTTCGAACGGAGGTATAAATTGGATTTCGTTATCTAAAATTGCTTCATCAAGTTACCTTAAATCACTTAGTGTTGTTGACGAAAGTGTTGTTTATGCCGCAGGAGGCATCGCCACTGTATTAAAAACAATAAACGGAGGTTTTAACTGGACAGCTTTAACCGGCATATCGGGAATAGTTAACGCAGTGTTTTTTACAGATGTTTTTAATGGGTGGGTCGCAAGCTCAACAGGAATCAGAAACACAACCGATGGCGGATTCACATGGACGGTTCAATCTGCTAATAATATGAATTCTATTTTCTTCTTCAATTCAAACTACGGCTGGGGATGCGGAGTATCTTGGTTTATTATCGCAACAACAAATTGCGGTCAGAGTTGGGAAGCACAGAGCAGCGGCAGTACAGGTTCATTAAGAGCAATTCAGTTTATAAATCAAAGTACCGGCTGGGCATCCGAATCTTCGGGACAATTAAGGAAAACAACAAATGGCGGCACCAATTGGTTTCTTGCAGCATTCGGTATTGCAAGCAATATTAATTCTATATTTTTTGCAAGTGAAAATACAGGTTGGATTACAGGCGGTTCGGGGATTATTTCAAAATCTACAAACGGAGGTATATCCTGGATACCTCAAAACTCGGGAATTATTTCGGACCTGAACTCTATTCATTTTCCTAATCCGGCTACGGGCTGGGCTGCGGGCAGCGCAGGTAAAATATTATGGACATCAAACGGGGGTAATAACTGGTATTCTCAAAATGGATCCACCGGGAAATATCTTACTGTTGTTAAATTTGTAAATCATGCGACAGGCTGGATAGTAGGTGATGAAGGCACTATAATCAAAACTATTGACGGAGGCGGTTCCGTTGGCATTAATATCATATCAACCGAAATACCCGCGGGCTTCAGTTTAAACCAGAACTATCCGAATCCATTTAACCCGCAAACTGTAATCAGATATACTGTACCAAAAAGCAGTTTCATAAGTTTAAAAATCTTTGACGTGATGGGCAGGGAAGTCGCCGTTCTTGTAAACCAAAAACAGAATGAAGGGACATACGAATATACTTTCAATATTTCCGAACATTCAAACATTCCATCGGGTGTATTATTCTATAGACTTCAGGCAGAAAATAATTTCACCCTCACCAAAAAAATGATACTCTTGAAATAATGCATCGCAAATATAAGAAATTATGTATAACAAAACACTCCGTCTGATATTTTGACAGAGTGTTTTTGTTTATTGAATTTGAAATGATTTTTATTTCTTGGAAATTATGTTTAAAGCAGAGCCGGCTTTAAACCATTCGATTTGCTGTTCGTTGAAGGTGTGGTTTAACATTATTTCCTGATATGTATTATCGCTATGGTTTATTATAGCTTTAATTTTAATACCCGGAGCGAAATTATTTAATACGAGAGTGATTGTGTCATTCTCCTTTATTAAATCATAATCATTACGGTTTGCAAATGTAAGCGGGAGCATTCCTTGTTTTTTAAGGTTAGTTTCATGAATGCGTGCAAATGATTTCACTATGATTGCTTTACCGCCAAGGAATCGAGGCTCCATTGCAGCGTGTTCACGAGAAGAGCCTTCACCGTAATTTTCTTCTCCTACGACTACCCATGGAATTCCTTTTGATTTATAATCCCGGGCTGTCTTCGGTACTTCTTCATAAATACCTGTAACAAAGTTTCTAACAGAGTTCATTCTATCGTTAAAAAAGTTGATTGCGCCTATAAACATATTGTTTGAAATGTTATCCAGATGTCCGCGAAACTTCAGCCAGGGACCAGCCATAGAAATATGGTCGGTTGTACATTTCCCCTGGGCTTTTAAAAGTAATCTCATGTTCTGGAAATCACTCATTAAATCCGGAGCTTTAAATGCTTCGAGTATTTGCAGCCGGCTGCTCTCTTTTTCAACTATTACTTTTATCTTTGAGCCGTCTTCCGGAGGCGTTATGAATCCTGAGTTCCCGCGGTCAAAACCATTTACCGGAAGTTCGGTTCCTTTCGGGGGAGTCAACTTGACTTCTTTTCCCTCTGCGTTCTTTAACGTGTCTGTGAGAGGATTAAAAGTAATTCTTCCCGCGAGTGCCAGAGCTGTCACAATTTCAGGCGAAGCAACAAATGAATGCGTTGCTGAATTACCGTCGTTTCGTTTCGAAAAATTTCTGTTGTAAGATGTGATTATTGAGTTCATTTCTCCATCTTTCACGTCATGTCGTTTCCACTGACCAATGCACGGTCCGCAAGCATTCGCAAGGACTACACCTCCGATTTTTGTGAAAACATCCAGTTGTCCATCGCGTTCGATTGTTGCTCGAATCTGTTCTGAACCGGGTGTGATTACGAATTCTGATTTTGCAGTGAGACCATTCTCGAGTGCTTGTTTTGCAACAGAAGCAGCTCGCTCCATATCTTCATACGAGGAATTTGTACAGCTGCCAATTAAACCGACTTTTAGCTCTTCGGGATAGTCATACTCTTTAACTGCATTTTTGAATTCAGAAATTGTACGGGCAAGGTCAGGGGTGAATGGACCGTTAATGTAAGGTTCAAGTTCCGAAAGATTTATTACTATAACACTATCATAATATTTTTCAGAGCCTTCGTCATAAGTTAAACAGTCATTAATTGAATCTGTTGCATCTGCAATTTCTTTCCTTCCCGTCATTCTCAAGTATTCTGACATCTTTTCATCGTAAGGGAATATAGATGTTGTTGCACCTATTTCAGCTCCCATATTGCATATAGTCCCTTTTCCTGTACATGATAAAGATTTTGTTCCTTCACCGAAATATTCCACAATTGCACCCGTGCCGCCTTTTACGGTCAGTATTCCGGCGAGTTTGAGAATCACATCCTTAGGCGACGCCCAACCGTTTAATTTGCCGGTAAGCTTTACACCTATTAATTTTGGGAATTTTAACTCCCACGGAAATCCTGCCATTACATCAACTGCATCTGCACCGCCAACACCAATTGCTATCATACCAAGCCCGCCTGCGTTTGGAGTGTGGGAGTCGGTACCTATCATCATTCCGCCGGGAAATGCATAGTTCTCTAAAACTACCTGATGTATAATTCCCGAACCGGGTTTCCAGAATCCGATCCCGTATTTCGCCGACACAGATTCAAGAAAATCATAAACTTCCTTGTTATCAGTAACAGCTCTGTATAAATCTTGTTCAGCACCCGCATCCGCTTGAATTAAGTGGTCACAGTGGACTGTAGATGGTACTGCTACTTTAGGCATATTTGCAGACATAAACTGAAGGAGAGCCATCTGAGCCGTTGCGTCCTGCATCGCGACCCTGTCTGGTTTAAAATCAACAAAATCATTACCTCTTTCGTAAGTTTTGTTGTAATTACTGTCCCATAGATGTGAATAAAGAATTTTTTCCGTATATGTCATTTCTCTTCCGAGTAACTTACGTGCTTTTGAAACTTTATCACTAAAATTCTTATAAACATTCTTTATTAAATCTGTGTCGAATGCCATGTCTATTTCCTTATTTTATTTAATAAATTATTTAATTCGTTTGTTGTTGAAACGGGTAAATTACATGTAAAATTTTCGCACACGAAAACCTTTTCAGAATCAGCATCTTTTACTATATCATTCAGATAGGGTATTAATTTTGCCGAAATGTTATTGAAATATATTAGATTTTTGTTCGGTAAATACTTCTTCATAACCGCCGAATGAAGCTCGATAAACAATTCTGAGCGTAAATTTCCACTCAATATAATACTTGTATTATATTTTAAAAAGTTAAAGAGAGAAGATAAAAAGTAAGGGCTTGAAAAAGGAGAACTCTCTGCTTTTGAATAAAATGATTCATAACTTTCTTCGGCAAGTTTATAATATCTGTCATCTTTGAAAATTGCAAATAAGCGTGTTAGATTATCAGCCATTACCGAATTACCCGAAGGCTCTGCACCATCATATATTTCCTTTGTTTGCAGTATAACATCAATTCGTTTTTCAGAATCGAAAAAACCACCGTTTTCTTCGTCATACAACTTTATGATCGCTTGTTCTGTAAGTTTCTTTGCTATTGTTAGAAGTTTACCGCTAAATGATATGTTGTGAAAATCAAGTAAGGCTTTTATCAGAAATGCATAGTCATCAAGTCCTCCGTCAAATTTCACTTCACCGTCAATGTATCTGTGATAAAGTTTATCTTCCCCTTCTTTGTAAAGGTTGTTTATAAGGAAACTGACAGCACGAACGGCTGTTTTCTTGTAATCTTCGTTACCGGTTACCATATAGCCCTTAACAAACGACGATATCATCAGTGAATTCCAGGTCGTTAGAATCTTTTTATCAAGAAATGGACGCGGACGCTTTTCCCTTTGTTTTTTTAGTAATGCTAATGTTTCTTTAATTATTACTTCCGCTTTATTTATTGAAATGTTGTTCCTTTTCGCAACTTCGTATAAGTCATCTGTCTTATACAAAACATTAGTTGTTCCAAAAATATTGTGCGGATCGGAAATTGTATTTCCCTTGTGAACAACACCGAAATATTCATTAAATAAATGAGCATATTCTTTTGGTGCAATGCTGTTAATCTCGTCTTTTTCCCAGAGATAGAAGAATCCTTCTTGTTTCTCATTAAGGTTCTCGAATGATATGGCACTTTCTGCATCTTCCGCAGAATAAAATCCGCCCTTTGAATCAACGAGAAAGTCCATTACATATTGAAGCGTATCATTCCCAGCATCTAAAAATGATTGCTCTTGTGTCAGTGAATACGCATCAAAATATGTGTTTGATATTTGTGCCTGATCATATAGCATTTTTTCAAAATGTGGAACCCGCCAGTATTTATCCACTGAATACCTGTGGAAACCTTTATCAATATTATCGAATATCCCTCCTTCATACATCTTTTTGAGAGTGTATGTAACCATATCCAGTGCCTTTATTTCTTTAGTATGATAATAATATTTGAGAAGATAATCGAGAATTACTGGTCTTGGAAATTTATTACCTGAACCAAATCCTCCGTATTCTTCATCAAATAGATTAAGGCACTGAACATATGCTGAATCAAATATTGTGTCGTCAAGCTTTTTCCGTTCGGATTGATTATTGTTATCTAATACTCTGGTAATATTCTCCGAACTGTTTATTAACTCATTCCTCTTATTATTCCAGAGATTGCCTATTTGGTTTATAATATCTTCAATTCCCGCCCTTCCGTATTTTGATTTCGGAGGAATATAAGTAGCTCCGTAGAAAGGCTTAAGGTCAGGTGTAAGAAACATACTCATCGGCCATCCTCCTGAACCTGTCATAGATTGAAGTGCTGACATATAAATCCTGTCAATATCTGGCATTTCTTCGCGGTCAACTTTAATATTAACAAAAGTCTCGTTCATTAATGCTGCAATGTCATGATTTTCGAAACATTCCCTTTCCATTACATGACACCAGTAACAAGTAGAATATCCTATAGAAAGAAAAATTGGTTTATCAAGAGTTTTTGCAAGCTGAATAGTTTCATTATTCCAGGCATTCCAATTTACTGGATTGAAAGCATGCTGCAGTAGATACGGACTTTTTTCATTTATTAAGTTATTTGGTTTTTCCTTCATATTATTATCTGAGTCGATTTATAAACACAACATATACAGATATTTATTAATTCAATGAATTAAATGAATTAACTTTACTTTGAAGTATTACTTAATTATTTTTATAAAAATTAATATATACTTTTATGAACATATTATTCGAAATAAAATACTCAATATTTGAGCAAAAGAGGGCGGAATATCTTGACCTTCTCGGAAAAATAAAGGCTTATTACGCTAAGGATGGAATTGAAAAATATATGGTCTTTGAAGACGCAAAAAAGCTAAATGAGTTTACAGAAATATTCCTTTTCTCAAGTGAATCAGATTTCGAAAAATTCGAGGAAAATGCATCTGATGAAATAAACGAAATGCTTTCTAAACTGGTCAGCGAAATGGTAGTTGATAAAAAAATCAAGTACAGGACGAAAAAGGAAATAGAGGGCTAGTTCAACTAGTTATATCTGAAAATAATGAAAAGATACGGTTTTGCCGGTAATCTTTGGAAAAAGTTGGGTATAATAAACCCTCTGTCCGATTTTAGCATTAAGATAACCCTGATTGTAGTTACTATTGTAATTATATCCTTATTCTTACCTTCTTACAGAACTATTGATTCTAATCATGAAGTAGGAACTATATGGTCGAATGAAGACCTTATTGCTACATTCACATTCCCTATTTATAAAAACGATGAAGTACTTGAACAGGAAAAGAAAGATGTGACTAACAATGTGATTCCTGTTTTCATTGATACTTTGGGCGGTTATGGTGCCAAGAAGGATTCAATTATTTCTTACTTGAATACTTTAACAAATTATCTGAAGGAAAAAGCAAAAGGAGATAAAGCAGATCAGGAATACCTCTTAAAGACAAAAGCTCTTTTAAACCTTAATTTAGGCGACGAACAGTGGAATCAACTGCTTAAATTCTATAAAGGTGAAATAAACGACGGGTCAAAAGATTATGCAGAATATATAAGTACTTTGAAAAAAATTATTTCTGACCTCGAAAAGAATCCAATTATCAACTTCAAAAGGGAGGACTTACATTCCAATAAACTCTCAATTAAAAAACCAGATAGTAAATTACAGAAAATCGAATCCAAGGATAAAGTGATGACTGTTAGCGAAGTTAATCAGGCTTTTGACAAAAAGTCATTACAGTCTATTAGTGATAATAATCTGAGGATTGTAGCTATAGAAATTGCAAAGAATCTACTTAAGGAAAATTTGTTTTTTGATGAGGAACTTACTAATCTTGAAATACAAAACAGGATAGAACAAATTCCTAAAACAATCGGTATTGTAAAGGAAAATGAAAGGATTATAAGCAAACATGAACCGGTAACGGTTCTTTCAAAACAAAAATTGGATTCTTATAAAAAAGTACGTCTCGAAAGGATAGGTGTCCAGGATTATTTTGCACAGCTTATAGGGAAAATACTTTCTGTAATAGTATTAATTGTTATTTTAGGATTCTATTTGTTTTATTCTCGTAAAGATATTTTTAACAACAATTTAAAACTTGCACTCGTAAGTTCTTTGATTATTCTTGTTTGTTTCTTTGCTTTTATGAGTATGAGGTTAAATGTTAATTCTCCTATAGAATATCTTATCTTTATTTCGGTTGCCTCAATTTTGTTGACAATTATTTTTGATTCACGTCTGGCTTTCTATGTTATTGTTATAACAACATTTCTTGTGTCTTCAATTCGAGGCGGGGATTATACAATTGCTTTTATTTCTTTCTGTGGATCAGTATTAGCAATTTATAGTGTACGTGATATTAAAAACAGGTCGCAGATTTTCAGGTCTTTCTTCTTTATTCTCGGCGGATACATAATCGCTGTTCTTGCAGTTGGTTTGGATAGGTCAGAGGGTTTCACTAAGATTGCAATAAATATTGCTTATATAGGAGTGAATGCAGTCATGTCGCCGGTTATTGCTTATGGATTGCTAATATTTTATGAAAGAGTGTTTAAAATAACTACAGACCTTACTCTTCTGGAACTTGCTGATTTTAATCAGCCTCTGCTTCGCGAATTATCCACAAAAGCTCCCGGAACATTCCATCACAGCGTTGTTATGGGGAATCTTGCCGAAGAAGCTGCAGCTTCAATCGGTGCAAATAGAATTCTTGCTCGAGTTGGTTGTTATTATCATGATATCGGAAAAATCGCAAAACCTGATTTCTTTGTTGAAAACCAGCTTGAAAGAAAAAATAAACATGAATCTATGAATCCAAACCTTAGTGCAAGGGTTATAATTAATCATGTTAAGGAGGGAATTGAGTTTGCTAAAAAATACAAGCTTCCTCAGGAAGTTATAAATTTCATACCGATGCATCATGGTACTACGCTCGTTTCATTTTTCTACAATAAAGCAAAAAGCTCTGTAAGTCCTGACAGAGAAGATGTTTTGGACTATATTTACAGATATCCTGGACCTAAACCACAAACAAAAGAAACTGCAATCGCTATGCTGGCTGATACAACTGAAGCTGCAACAAAAGTTATTGAAGATCCGACTCCTAAAAAGCTTGAAGATAAGATAGATGAGATTATCAAGAAAAGATTTATTGAAGGGGAGCTCGATGAATGTGAGTTGACTTTAAGAGACCTTACTTCGATAAAGAAAAGCTTTCTGAAAATTTTAGTTGGAATTTATCACCAAAGGATTAAATATCCTGAAGAGAAAAAGAAAGATGAGTGATCTCGAGTTTTATAGAAAACAGTTTGTTAATTATCTTAGATTAGAAAAATCCCTTTCCGAGAATACAGTCTTGAACTATCTATTTGACCTGAGGATCTTTTTACGCTTCATTGAAGAAAAGCATAATGTAAATGAGATTAAATGTGTTAATGATAAAATTATTGAAGCATACATCTATTATCTTAGAAACCTGAAAAGTAAGAAGGGCGATTATTATTCTACTAAATCAATAAATCGTTTTATTTCTTCTTTAAAATCATTCTTTAAATATCTTTTGAATGAAAAGTATATTGAAGCAAACCCTACTGATATTATCGACACTCCCAAGATGTCAAGAAATCTGCCAGAAGTTCTCACTATTCAGGAAATTGATAAGATGTTATGCAAAGCCGGTACCTCGGATAGATTTGAATGCAGAGACAGGGCAATAATGGAAACAATGTATGCATCAGGTCTCAGGGTAAGCGAACTTACAAACCTAAAAATTAACGACATATACAGCAATGAAGGAATTCTTCGTATTTTTGGAAAAGGTTCAAAAGAAAGGATTGTCCCGATTGGAAGCTCTGCATTAAAATATATTGATATTTATCTGGAGAAAAGTCGTCCTTATTTTAATAGACCTTATACAGAAGATTCCGTTTTTCTTAACTTTAGGGGAAAATGTTTGTCGCGTATGGCTATTTGGAATATTATTAACAAATATTCTAAGCTCGCAGGAATTAAAAAAGATATTCATCCTCATATACTCAGGCATTCTTTTGCAACACATTTGCTTGAAGGTGGTGCCGATATCAGGATAATACAGGAAATGATGGGTCACAGCGATATATCGACAACACAAATTTATACTCATATAGACAGAGAATATCTTATTGAAGTGCATAAGACATATCATCCGCGTGGATAGCAAGATTTCCTTAAATTCATTTAAATAAATTACAATCTTGAAAATAGAAGTGTAAATATTTAACTTGCAATAACTTAGAACTATATTTTGCAGCATATAACAGTATTATTAAGCATCATTTATGAACATTATTGAGAAAAAATTAAAAGGAGTATTTGAAATTACATTATCCTCCCAAAACGATGAGCGTGGATTTCTGATGAGATCTTATGATTCAAAAATATTTGAATATTTCGGGATAAAGCGGGATTGGGTTCAGGAATATCATGTCCGGAATGAAAAGAGAGGAATTATAAGAGGTCTCAGTCTGATTTTCCCTCCCTTCGATGAATGCAGATTAATAAGATGCACAAGAGGTTCCGTTTACAGCGTTTACGTTGACCTTAGAAAGAACTTCAACACTTATGGTAAATGGGATGCCGTCGATCTGAATGAACAAAGCAGAAAAATGCTTTTTCTTCCTAAAGGTTTTGCGTTCGGTTTCTGTACACAGAGTGAATTAAGCGAAGTCGTTTACAAATCAGATAATTTTTACAACAAAGATTATGACAGCGGTATAATCTGGAATGATAAAGACCTGAATATTTCCTGGCCTGTTGAAAATCCTGTTTTGTCTGAAAAGGATAAAAAACTTTTAACTTTTGCAGAGTTCAGCAAAAAGTCTATGAACCCTGAAGATATTCTTCCCGTTTAATTTGTTCTATAATGAAAATACCTATAGCGAAAACTGAATTCACTGAGCAGGATCTTATTAGTGTCCGGAAAGTTCTCGAATCTGGATGGGTCGTGCAAGGACCGGTAGTGAAAGAATTTGAGGATATCTGGTGTAAATTTACAGGTTCTCATTATTCAGTTGCTGTTTCAAGCTGCACTACTGCACTGCATCTCGCTCTAATTGCTGCAGATATAAAATTAGGTGATGAAGTTATATTGCCTTCTTTCACATGGGTTGCAACAGTGAATGCTGTTGAGTACGTAGGTGCCAAA
Organism: Kapaibacterium sp. (SeqCode); assembly: GCA_041675325.1. Taxonomy (GTDB): domain Bacteria; phylum Bacteroidota; class Ignavibacteria; order Tepidaquicellales; family Tepidaquicellaceae; genus CAIKZJ01. The sequence continues at coordinate 4,634 of JBAYUG010000061.1, read as the reverse complement.
CCTGTATTTTGTGATATAGATTTATCTACTTTTAATATCGATGTTTCAAAGATTAATAACCTTATAACAGTAAATACGAAAGCAATTATTCCTGTGCACCTTTTCGGACTTGCAGCAGATATGAGCAGTGTATTGAAAATTAGTAATAAATATGGATTAAAAGTAATTGAAGATTCAGCATGCGGTTTTGGTGCATATTATAAAGATGTTCATACAGGTAATTTTGGTGATTTTGGTTGTTTTAGTTTTCATCCCAGGAAAGCTATTACGACTGGTGAAGGAGGAATGTTAACAATCAATAAACAGGAAAGTGCGGAATTACTGAGGAGCCTTCGTGATCATGGTTCATCAATATCAGATTTGCAACGACATGAAGGAAATAAGCCGTATCTTTTGCCGGAATTTAAACACCTCGGGTACAATTACAGAATGACGGACATACAGGCATCACTTGGGCTTTCACAGATGCAAAGAGCTGATTCGATTTGTAACAGACGAAGAGAAATCGCCGGAATATATTCTGATTTATTAAAAGGTATAGATTGGTTAATTCTTCCTTCATATAGCAAAGATTATAAACATGGTTTCCAGTCGTATGTATGTTTGTTCAGACCTGAGTATATTAATGAAACGAATATACAAAAGATAAATAAACAGAGAAACAATTTTATGGAGTATTTATTTAATAATGGTATCTCTACTCGGCCCGGTACTCACGCGGTGCATATGCTGGATTATTATAAAAATAAATATAAATTAGAAAAGACTGAATTGATGAATTCGTATATTGCGGATAGCTGTAGTGTAACTCTTCCATTGTATCAGGGGATAAAATCTGAGGAAATTGAATTTATTACAAATAAAATAAAAGCTTACAAGCTCTAATTGAAACAATTTAATTGTTGAGGAATAATATTGTTATGAAAGTGCTAATTACCGTATTTGGAAATCCAGACAGTGTGTTGTCATTATCAAAACATTTATCTGAAAAATCCGAAGTTACTGTTTTACTGGTTGTTGCTGGTGATAAAGTAAGGCATGGTGTTCTTAATATAGATATTCGGAATGTACCAAGCGGATTGATTACTAAAGAAAACGATGTCATTAAATACCTGCCTGAAGAAATTATAAAATATTCAGAAGGTTCTTTCAGGTTATGGATTTTAAAAACACCAAGCAACATTTTTATTCATAATAAAGAAGGCTTGAAGAATTACAGAATTATAAAAGAATCTTCAAAAACAATAAACGATGAAGCGTTTGATGTTGTCCATTATGATGGTGCTTCTGTTTTCCTTCTCTTCATGCTAAAGTATTTTAGAACTAATAAGAAAGTCTGGTCTCTGCATGACTACAAAATACATACCGGCGATGAGAACTATTCTGGTGACCTTATGAATAAAATGTATTCAAAATTTAATATTTGTCATGTACAGCATTCCAATTTTCTTAAAAAGGAATTCATTAAGTATTTTGATGTCAGAGAAGAGAATGTGGATACAGTTTACTCAGGTGTGTATGATGTTTATGATTCATTCAAACCGAAGAAAATAAAACTTCCTGAAAATTACATATTGTTTTTTGGCAGGATTCAGAAATACAAAGGACTTGATGTACTTATTGATGCTTACGATAGGGTTAAATACGAACTAAAAGAACATCATCTCGTAATTGCGGGAGAAGGAAGAATTCCTGAAGAAATTCAGGGCAAGGATAAAGTAATCTGCATTAACAGGTATATAACACCTTCTGAATTGGTTCAGTTAATTAAAAACTCAAAGTTTGTAATTTTACCTTACAGGGACGCCACATTTAGCGGTGTGCTGATGACAGCTTACAACTTCCATAAACCCGTTGTATCTTCTTCTATTGGCGGCGTACCTGAAATTGTAATAAACGGTAAAACAGGTCTGCTTTTCAGAAATGGTGATGTTGATGAGCTGGCTGACCACATATATTATCTTTGCAATAATGAAGCGAAAATTAATGAACTGTCAGAAGGTGTTAAAGAGTTCAATAAGACGGGCAAGATTAACTGGGATTCTGTAGTAAATAAGATGATTGAAGTTTATGAAAAGGACCCCATTTCGGAAGATATTAATGTGATTGAGTAATTGATATAAAGTTTGGAAGTAAATCCCATCATAGAATTTAAAAATATCAGTAAGAAGTTTGGCGATTTTTTTGCTAACGAAGATGTATCCTTTTGCATAATGCCTAATACAGTCCATTCTCTCATAGGTGAGAATGGTGCCGGAAAAACAACCCTTATGAAGATTCTTTTCGGAATTTATAAACAGGATTCCGGAAATGTTTTTATCAACGGCAGCATAGCTTCATTTAAGAATCCGCTTGATGCAATTAAAAACAGCATTGGTATGGTGCATCAGCATTTCGAGCTTATCGACGATTTTACAGCATTGGAAAATATTGTTCTGGGTGATGAAGTGTCAAAATTTGGATTTCTTAATCTTGATGAATCAAGAAGAAATCTTTTTGACTTAATCGTCAAGTACAATCTTGGGGTTAACCTTGATAAAAAGATTAGCGATATCAGCATAAGTGAAAAGCAAAAAATAGAACTGCTGAAACTTCTTTACCGAAAATCTGATATTCTGATTTTTGATGAACCGACTGCTGTTCTATCACCGGTTGAAGTTGAGGAGTTTTTCAAGATAATTCGTAAATTTAAAGAAGAAGGTAAATCAATTATTCTGATAACTCATAAGCTGAACGAAATTAAAGAACTTGCTGACAGGGTAACTGTTCTTCGGAAGGGTAAAGTCGTTTATGAGGTTGATAGAGAAGAAATTGACCTGTCTGTCTTGAGTAAAGAAATTGTAGGTGAACTTGACACTGATCTCTCGGTAGATGATAGAATTGATAGATTTAGCGATATCCCATTTCTAAAATTTGTGAATGTTATCTATAAGAAAGACAATATTGCAGTTCTTAATGAGCTCAATCTTCAAGTTCACGGTGGTGAGATTTATTCAGTTTGCGGTGTTGAGGGCAATGGACAAAGCGAGATTGTGGATTTAGTCGTTGGAATTGTTCAAAAAACGAATGGTACAATTACTTTAGAACATGAAGGGATTTCACTCGTACCTGATGACAGAATTGAGAAAGGTATGATAAAAGAGTTTAATATCGGAGAAAATGTTATTTTGAGGAATGGGAGAAATCCAATAATAACATCGGATATGATTAACGAATCTTCAAAATCAATAGTTGAGAAATATGACATAAGGATACCGTCTTTATCTGCGCATCTCGAGTCTTTATCAGGTGGAAATCAGCAGAAAGTTATCTTTGGCAGGGAAGTTGAACTTAACAGTAATACAATGGTGTTTGTACATCCAACTCGTGGTGTAGATATAAATGCAATGGCATACATACATAAGATAATTCTTGAGCAGAGAAATAAAGGCAAAGCAATTCTCTTAATAACTTCTGACCTTGATGAAGCATTTCATCTTTCTGATAAAATTGGTGTACTATATAAAGGCAGAATTGGAAATGAATATATAAGGAAGGATTTTGAAGAAGGAAGCAGCAAACGTGATGAAGTTCTAAGGAACATCGGTAAAGCTATGATAGGAGTTAACGTTGTCTAAGAAGTTAAAAGCTAATATACTTTCGATTTCCATTTCACTAATTGCTACAATTGTTGTTCTCTTTATTTTCCTTTATGCTGTAGGTCGAGATCCCTACTTTGTAATGGAAACAATGTTCACTGAAGTATTTGGAACAGGTTATGGAATAGGACAGGCTTTGTTTAAAGCTACTCCGCTAATAATTGTTGGATGCGGTCTGGCATTCTGTTTTCAGGCTTCAATATTTAATATTGGTGCAGAAGGACAGCTTAATCTCGGTGTATTTGGAATGAGCATAATAGCATATATTTTCGATGATTCGCTCGGTGTGTTTGTTTTTCCTCTTGCAATAATATTCGGTTTTGCTCTTTCTGCAGGCTGGGGTTTTATTCCCGCTTATGTTAAAATTAAAAGAGGTGTGAGTGAAGTTATAACGACTATCATGCTTAACTTTATTTCTCTTGCTCTAATCAATTATCTTCTTGTCGAATTTCTTGCAGTTAAGTCAACAGTTAGAACTGAAAAGATACTCGAACATGTCAGCATCCCGCAGCTATCCGATTATTTCGAAGCTTTTCAGGGTTCCTCAGTTAATCTTACTTTTTTCTTTGCTATTATTCTTGCAGTTGCTACATATTTTATCTTTTATAAAACAAGATTCGGTTACAAACTTCGTGCTGTCGGGCTTAATCCCAAAGCTTCTAAATACCTTGGGATAAATTCTGATAAGATGACTGTGATTAGTTTTATGATTGGTGCTGGTATTACTTCACTTGTAGGATTAAATTTTGTTTTCGGTTATAAGGGCTATTATGAATATGGTTTCTCGAATAATATAGGATTCACGGCTATTGCTGTTACTCTTCTTGCGAAAAATAATCCGATTGGTATTATATTTACTTCGTTGCTTTTTGGAGTTATGGACTATGGTGGACTTGCAGTGAATACTATCGTTCCTAAAGAAATTATGCTCGTGTTTCAGGCTCTCGTGATTTTATCAATTCTTTCCTTCGATAGGCTTGTTAAAATTTATTATTT
>JBAYUG010000060.1:0-20725 GCA_041675325.1 Kapaibacterium sp. (SeqCode) | reverse complement strand
TTACTAAGAGCAAGAGCTTTTATCACAGAGAACACAGAGATAATCACGGAGGGCACAGAGAAGAGATTTATTTAGTTATAAGAGCAAGAGATACAAACAAAGGAATTTTTAACCGCCGAGAGAGCAGAGTACGCAGAGAAATATTAATTTATATTGAAATTACTTTATTTTATTAAATTTTGTTCTTATAAATAATTTGTTCTTATAAATAATTAGTTTTTCAATTAGGATTCTTATTCAGGTTTTTATTTTTACCAAGAGATTCTTTTTTAATGTCGTTTTTAAACTTAATGACTTTTGACAGAAGTTTTTTATCTGAAGTTGCAAGAATTTCAACGGCAAGCAATGCAGCATTGCGAGCGTTGTTAATTGCAACGGTTGCTACTGGAACGCCGTAAGGCATTTGCACGATTGAGAGAAGAGAATCAAGTCCCTTGAGAGCTTTCGTTTCAACAGGGACGCCTATTACGGGAACGGGAGAATATGCTGCGGACATTCCAGGAAGATGTGCAGAGCCGCCAGCACCTGCAATGATTACTTTAATACCTCTTTTGTAAGCATTCTTTGAATAAGATGCCATATAGTCAGGAGTACGGTGAGCAGAGGTTATTTTAACTTCGTATGCAACACCGAACTTATCGAGTATTTCGCAAGCCTGATTCATTACCGGAAAGTCTGAATCAGAGCCCATGATTATTCCTATTTTTGGTTTTGCCATTTTATTAATATTATAATTTTAACTTCGTGACAGGACAAGAATACTGATATCATCTATCTGTTCGGCGTTGTCAGTAAACAGATTAACGTCTTTAATCAAACCCTCGAGCAATTCGGTTGGGCTGCTTTCTGTGTGTAAATAAAGATAGTTTTCAAACTTTTCAAAACCGTACTCATTCCTGTTAGTATCCATTGCTTCAATAATTCCGTCAGTGTATAAAAGAAGTTTATCGCCTTTATTGAAATCAAAAGTCACAAGATTATCTTCGTTGATACTTGCGAAAGCATCGATAGCACCGAGAGCAACGCCATGTCTTCTAATCTTAAAGAGTTCATTAGAGCCTGCGGATATTTTATAAGGAGGAAGATGACCAGCATTGAACAATGTACATTTATTCGTCTGAGAATCGATAACAGCAAATACTGCGGTTACGAACATTTTCCTATTCTGTGTGCGGCGTATCATTTTGTTAAGTTTGATAAAAACTTCCTTTGGGTTTGCGGTGTCTTCAAGAATCAGGTGCATACAGCTTCGAAGTCCCGAAAGCAGCAATGCACTGGCGACACCATGTCCCGACACATCACAGATAAAGATACCCGTTTTACCTTCGGATATTTTAAAATAATCGTAATAGTCGCCTCCGACTTCATTTGCAGGAAGGGATGTTCCGGCGATATTTAGGTCACCGATTGTTTTTGTACTTTCGGGAAGCATTGAGAGTTGAATTTCGCGGGCGTAATTAAGCTCCTTTTTCATCCTTATGCTTTCATAATGGCGCTTATAATATACATCGTAGTTTTTGCTGAACTTATACTGCTTTCTATTTTCAGTAGTGTAAGCAATCAGAAAACAAACTGAAGCTATTATAAATCCCGGCAAGATACCGACAACATTAATATTACGGAAGAAAATAAGTTCGGAAAGAGCGGGAAGTCCGAACACCAGAGCATACAACCTGATAATGTCACTTTTTTTAAAGCGGAAAAAGAGAAGCGACAGGGCAAAGAAAATAATTATGTTGTTAGTATCGCTTTTCTTTTCATCGAGAGTTACTTTAAGGCTGCCAGGTTTCTCATCAATTTTTTCGATAACGGTTTCCACCGGATCGCTGCTTTCGAATATGTTCTGGAGTATATCTGAAAGCATGAACAGCAGCAAAGCCGAAACAACGAGAGTATAGATTCTATTGCGGATATTCTTCTCTGTAAATATCTTTTCAAAGAAAATTCTTAAAACGAGCGAAATACCGAAAATAACGAACGTTGAATATGAGTCGAATTCGATTTCACCATCAAACAGAGTAGTAATTGTAATAAAACCAAAGACGATTATAAAAACAAGAATAAATTTTCTTAATGCTGAATAGTTCTTCTCATCCTGATGGAGCTTGTAGGCTTCATCCTTTGAATGTTCAAGATACCTGTCGAATTCAAAAGCTGTGACCATCTTTAATTACTTATTTTCGGGTGTGAATTCTTTTGGCAGTTCACCGCCTGTGCCAAACAGGTACTCCTGCATCTGATCGAGAAAAATTTTATCTGTTTCCGGGTTTGACAAGTCAAGCCTGTATTCATTAACAATCATTTTGAAGTAATCAAGGAACATTTTGAATGCTTCCTTAGAAACATTATCAAAAACTTTTTGTCCAAACTCACCCTGCACGGGAAGCCTATCAAGTCCGGGCAGGTCTTTCTTTAACTTAACACAATGTACAATCCTTGGATCTGCCATATATTATTTTTCCTTTACTAAAAAGAGTCTAGTTTCAAATACGTTGTTAATTACTTTTTGTTGCTTAACGGCTTCGAGCAATGCATCCCGATCGATAACATTAGTATCGTATGCATTTATCTCTTCACCGAAATCACCGAAGTATTTCTTTGCCTGAGATGCGGTATAGCTATTGGTGACGACAGAATATGTTTTATCCAAATCTATCTGAGAGCCGTTAACTTCGACACTTAGGACGAAATCATCATTATCATCTTTTATTTTTTCAGGGTCAACTCTTATAACCATTCCCGAGAAAATAATCATATCATATCCGTTTAACTCTTCATCTTTAGAAGCCATGCGAATATTGTTTGCCATCATCTTATGAATAGTTTTGCCTGTAACGGAGAAAGTCATTATGTTATTACCAAAGGGATTTATTTCCCAGATATCACCGACAGTTATATTGCCTTTAAGCATGTCTTTTCGAATGCTACCGGAGTTCAGAAATGCTATGTCGGATTTAAACATGGTTCTCAGGGCATCAGCAGTCCACTGCCCGCAATTATTCTTTTTCCAATCAACTTCAAGAGTGCCTATAACACTTTTCATTACAGGTTCAATTGAAGCAATCATGGCATCAACTTTTTCACCGGCGACTTTATCAAAAACGGCAGAGTCGAGTATGGTTTCGTTTAGTTTTCCGAAATAACTTACGACAGTATCTTTTTCAATATCAACTTTAAGGTCGAGTTTACCGAGAAATTTTCCGTATGAACCAGCCTGAACAATCAAAGTACCATCAACAACTCTGGGTTTAAAAATCGGGGTATGTGAATGTCCTCCAACGATAATATCTATATCGTTGTGAAACTTTGATGCATAGACGCTGTCCATTTCTACACCGTTATGGGAAAGGAGGACAATAAGGTCGCAGTTTACATTCTTTAATTCAGAAAGATTAGCTGTGATAACAGAGTCGGTATTAAGCACGACTAAAGAATCAACATTTTTAGGAAGAGTGAGAGTTTTTAAATCTTCGGGAGAAACTCCGAGAATACCAATTTTAACTCCGTTTTTTTCCTTTATCGTATAAGATTTTGCAAAGTTTTTATTTTCAGACGGGATAAAAACATTTGAAGAGAGGACATCGCAATTTAAAAGACCGAGACCATTAGCAAGCTCTGAGGAACCGTAATCGAATTCGTGATTGCCGACGACGAGAGCATCAATATTAAAAAGATTCAGGAGTTCAATCTGAGAAAAACCTTTTGTGATGGAAGAAATTGGGCTGCCCTGATAATCATCACCGCCATGAAGAACGAGAGAATTTTCATTCCTGAATTTATTGAGATAACCGAGCATTGAAGCGGTACCACCGACAAAATAATTAACAGTTTCACCGTCTTTCTTCTTCGATGTTTTATACGGTACATTGCGTGCATGGAAATCGTTCCAGTGAAGTATAGAAATTTCTTTAACGTTTTCCTGAGAAAAGGAATAACCGCATATAAAAGTTAACAATAATACTAAAAATGTTTTCTTCATAAATTTTGAAATGTTTGTTAATCTTTAAAAATACTCATAATTTAAAACATAAGGAATGTATAAAGCGTTTAGGGAGAAAGGATAAATTCGCAGAATGATTTTATTTATGTGGTATTTAAAAAAGGCGGCTGATAGCCGCCTTATAATTATGAAGTTATTTCTGCTGTTGTCTTCTTCTTTCGTTTAAAAATTTTCATGTATAAATCGTCGGAATAAGAAAATATTGACGGTATAATAACGAGGGTCAAAAATGTTGAGACCATAAGTCCGAATATGATTGCCACACCCATTGGACGCCAGAAGGCTGAGTTCTCACCTCCAATTATCAAGCTTAACGTTCTCCAGTCAAAGTCAACACCTGAAGCAAGAGGAACAATACCAAGGATTGTAGCTGCTGCAGTAAGGAATATAGGTCTCATTCTTATAAGCCCAGCCTGTACAAGAGCTTCATCTCTTTCCAAGCCACGTGCTACAAGTTCTTTATGAAAATCCAGCAGTACGATTGCATTTCTGACAACAATACCAGCAAGAGCAATAACACCAATACCCGTCATCATAATACCGAAAGGTGTACCCGTAATTAAGAGACCTATAAGTACACCGATAAGAGAAAGCAAGACAGATATCATAATAATCAGAGGGACTCTGAGAGAGTTAAACTCGATAACCATAAGGAAGAAAATCATCAGCAAAGCAATCATCATGGCTTTACCGAGGAATGCTGAAGTTTCTTCCTGATCTTCCTGTTCTCCTGTATATTTAATGGCATATCCTTCAGGGAGTTTAAAATCTTTCAGTTTTGTCTGAACATCTTTAAGCACATCATTCCCAAGACGACCCTCAGCGTTTGCTGAAACAGTTACAACTCTTTTAAGGTCTTTTCTATTTATTGCGCCAATACCCCCAGAGAACTCAATACTACCGACAGAGGAGATTGGGATTTTTTCGCCTTTAGAATTAGTGATAAACATGTTATCAATAGTGCTGATATCATTCCGCTGTTCTTTATTCAGCCTAACCGTTACATCATACTCATCTTTACCTTCCCTTATCTTACTTGCAGTCGTACCGTTAACGGCAGTTCTTATCGTTGCACCTATCATAGCAGTGTTAAGTCCGTAAAGAGCAGCTTTTTCTCTGTCAACAATAATTTTTATTTCAGGACGGGCTTCATCAAAGTTATCGCTAAGGTCAGTCAGTCCGGGAATACCTTTAATCAGATTTTTAACTTCTTCCGACATAGTACCTATTTTAGCAAAATCATCGCCGGATATTTCTATATTAATAGGGGGACCAGTCGGAGGACCTGATTGCTCCTTTTCAATCTTAACTTCTCCGCCGGGAACCATATAAAGTGCATTTCTTATTTGTTCAACTGATATTTTAGAGCTTTGCTCTCTGTCTATTTTATCGAAGAATGTTACAGTTATTACACTCTTTGTCGGTATTCCATCACCGCTGAAATCCAGGGGATTATTAGAAGAGCCAACATTTGTAACAATATATTTAATATCTTTAAGTTCCGGTATTTTCTTTTCAATTTCTTTTGTTATCTTATTTGTTTCTTCTATGTTTGTTCCAACAGGTGAGGTAAGATTAATTGATGCCTGCCGCGGGTCGGTATCCGGAAAGAACTCCGTTCCATAATTAAACTGTCCGTAAATAAAAAACACAACAATAAGCAATAGAAATGTTAATGATATGACTGTTTTTCTGTGAGTCAGAGCAACCCTCAGAACCTTTTCATAAATTCTTAATGCACGTCCAAAAAGGGCTTCGTCAAAATGTTCGAGGAACCTACCGATTGGCCTGAACTTTTTCTTTTGAGACCTTTCCTTGTCTTTTTTATAATGAATAAAGACAGCTGCCTGAACGGGGCTGATTATCATAGCAACAAATAAAGATGACAACAAGCAAACAATCAGAGTAATGGGCATATACTTCATAAAATCACCTACTATTCCCGGAAAGAACAACAGAGGGAAGAATGATGATATTATTGTAAGAGTTGCAATCGTAACAGGAAACACAACTTCGCGGGGACCTTCTATAGAAGCGTCATGAGGGTTGTAATTTTCCTTTTCCTGCAACCGATAAATATTTTCGATGACAACAATAGCGTCATCAACAATTATTCCCAGAACAAGAATAAGAGTAAACAGAACTATCATATTCAGAGTTATACCCATTGCGCTAAGCACAATAAATGAAATCAAAAATGAGAGCGGAATAGATGTAGCAACGAGCAATGAGTTTTTTAATCCCATGAAGAAGAAAAGGATTAGCATGACAAGAACAACGCCGGTTACGATTCCATTTTCAAGTTCATGAACAGTGGTTTTAATATAATCGGACTGATCGCTGGTAACGCTATAAGTAACACCTTCAGGGATAATGCCGCTATTATTAGCCAAAATACCATTAACTTTTTCAGATATTTCAATAATATTTGAGCCGCTGCGCTTTTTAACGGGCAGAGTAATAGTTTCTACACCGTTCTTCCGCGCATACGTTTGTCTTTCTTTATATCCATAAGTTACCTGAGCTACATCATTTACATAAACAGGATATCCGTCATTCTTTTTGACGATGATATTACTCATAAGTTCCGGATCCTCGTATTCACCGGGAACCCTGATAAGAAAGCTTGACTTGCCAATATCTACAGCGCCGCCGGGGATATTAAGATTTTCGGCAGATATAGCATTTGTCAGGTCGTTAAAACTAATATTATAGTATTTAAGTCTTTCGGCATCGGCATCAATCTTAACTTCTCTATCTACACCACCAATAACATCAGCAGAAAGAACTCCGGGAATTTCCTCTATCTTATCCTGAATTTGTGTCCCTATCTTTTTGAGGTTAGCGAGACCGATATTTCCACTCAGGTTCACGTACATCATTGGAAGTTCCGAGAAGTTTATTTCACTAATAATCGGTTCTTTAATATCAGTCGGCATTTTAGTCTTTGCGGTAGCGACCTTATCACGCACTTTCTGAATGGCGTCATCAATAATCACGTCTGTGTTAAACTCGACGGAGATAGAACTGAAACTTTCTCTTGAAACAGATTTTATTTCCTTAACACCGCTTATACTTTTTACTTCCTTTTCAATTTCCTGAGTTACGAGGTTTTCAATATCCTGCGGTGACACACCCGGATAAACAGTTGCAATGAACACATAAGGAATCTTTATCGAAGGGCTGGATTCCCTCGGCAATGATACATATGATGACACACCAATAAGAACAATCATCACAACGAGGATATAAACGGTAACCTTATTCTTTATTATTAATTCAAAAAATTTCATATACGATAAACTTTTAGTATTTTAATTAACCAGAGTTACTTTGTCGCCGTCGTTTAAACCCTGAAATCCAACGTTTATAAGTAACTCACCAATATTAAGACCTTCTTCAATAAGAACCATATTATCAGAACGTCCGCCAAGCTTTACAATACGTTTCTTTGCGATATCACCTTCAAGAACAAAAACAAATTTTTCATCACCGTTATCAACAACGTAATCCTGCTGTAAGGCAACAGCATTTTCAACACTCTTGTTAGTAAAAGTTATGTTTGCGGACATTTCTGGTTTAAATTTGCTGTCAGGGTTATTCATAACAAGTTCAATTTCAAAAGTTCTGTTCTGCGGATTAAGAGAAGGAGCGACATAATCAATTACAGCCTCATACTCTTCATCGGGAAGAACGGAGAAAGTGACTTTGACTTTTTCCCCTTTTTTGACCTGCGTAACATATCTTTCTGGAACACCGCAGCTAATTTTAATCCTGGAAATATTAACAACATTAAGAATAGGCGCACCGGGTGATGTCATTTCACCTTTTTGCATGAACTTAGCGTCAACAATTCCTGAAATAGGAGATTTAACGTATCCTTTATCCAACCTGATCTTATAGAGTTCAACTGATTTTGCAGCAATTTCAAGTTGAAGTTTGGAGTTTGTAAACTGCTGTTCGGTAGCAACCTCGTCAGTATAAAGACGTTCGGTTCTCAGGAAATTATCATTTGCGAGTTCATACTGTGCAAGAGCCTGAAGATATGCTGCTTCATCAGTATCCTTCTTAAGTTTCACAACGACTTCTCCACGCCCGACTCTGTCACCCTTGTCTTTTGTAAGGTAAACAATAAGACCGCCTTCTTCGGAAGAAAGCTTTGCACTTTCATAAGGTTTAACGATACCAGAAACCTTGTAATTTTCCTCGAAATGCTGTCCCTGTATAACTGTAGTCTTAACTATAGGTAATTTTTTCTCTTCGGGTTTATTGTTTTTATTTCTGCTGCATGAACTAAGAGTAACTGCAACAACAAGTACCATTAATATCAAGAAATATTTTTTCATATATTAAAATTTATTTTATTTCTAATAATTTTTCTAATTCTGCCTTAGCATTCAGATATTCTAAGATAGCGCTGTAATAAGCAAGTCTTGAGTTACTAAGCTGTGCTCCTGCGTCAAGAACATCTATCTGGTTAATAACACCGTTTTTAAAGCTGAGAGATGCCAGTTCATATCCGCGTTCAGCCATTTTTACAGTTGCATAAGTAGCTTTAACTTTAGTACGAGCTTCATCCATTTTAAGAATAATGCTCTGTGCAGTGAGACGAAGTTTTTGCTTAACGTCGGATATTGTTTCGTCAGTTTTCTTAATTTCAATTTCAGTCTGCTGTTTCTTGTATGTATTTCTCATAAAGTTCAAATCCCAGCTTAGACCTAAACCAGCGTTTAACACATTAAAGAACCTGTAACTGCCAATACTCTTTCCGTCATTTTCCTGAGCCTGAAGATTATACTGACCGAATAAATAGAGTTTTGGCAAATAGTTAGCTTTATCAATATTTAACAATTGTCTGTTAATATTCTGGTTGATATTCAATTGCCTTATTGACACATTGTTTTCAGAAATCCTGTTAATAAGGTCATCTATACTGCCATAATACTCTGTACTGTCAAAAGTAAGCTCCCCGGTTATATCAATATCTTTATTATCCTTCAAGCCGATTGAATTTTTAAGAAACTTCTTTGCAATTATAAGGTTATTTTCGGATTCCAACACAGGAGGTTTTAAGTTCTCATATGTTACTTTTGCCCTTAGAAAATCGAATTCTGTTGATATACCGTTACGGTATTTCTTTTCAACGACATCATAATTTTCCTGTGCATTGTTTAGATTTTGTTTACGGACGTTAACAACTTCTTTCATGAAAAGAACATTATTGTATGCTATCTTTACATCTGCGGTAATTTTTGCTTCAGCAGAATTTACATTTTCGATCTGCAGGTTTGAATAATTATCAGCAATTCTAATGGCTTCAAAAACGGGAGTTCCAAGAACCGGAATAGGTTCACTAAGCTGAAATGAATTAATAATAGTATTATCGGAGCCGACTTCAAACCTTTGGTTCATACCACCGAAATCAATATCGAACACCTGTTTTTTAATAGCCCTTGAGTATTGTGAGCTAAGCGTGATAGTCGGAAGCAAGCTTTCACTATACACTTCAGAAACCTTTTTTGCGGCTTTTTCCTGTTCATACCTGGCATTAACAAGTTCCGTATTGTTTTTCTTTGCCACAGAAATCGCTTCATTCAGTGTGTAAACAACAATACCGGTAGAATCCTGTGCAGAAATACTTCCGTAACTTATAAAAAGAAATGCAAGTATTAATAAAATTTTGTTATACATAAAGTTATTTAAGATATTTTTTCTGTTGACTGAAATATTTCTTTCTTCCTTTTTCTGTTATAATACCTTTCAGATGAAGTTCAAGAACGTGTTTTAAAGCCTCTGCGGTAGAGAAATTGTTTTCCATAAGAAACTTCGGATTTACGACAGAACTAATAGAAGCGCTGACCGAAGCGATAACAATTTCTACGGGTATTTTTGTTATATACTTTTCCTTGTATCCCTGACGGAAGAGTTTTTTAACGTAGAAAATTATTTTTTCTTCTCTGAACGACTCGATAGAGCTCCATACATCAGGATAATGAATCTGCAAGTCAGTAATTGATTTCTCGCTCATCTGGGAAAACTCGCAGGAATAATCCTCAAGAAGCCTGAGAAATTTTGTTACAACATCTGTTTTACTGCGTACAATTTTATCTACTCTTTCGGTTGAGGTAACAAGCCAATATTTCAATATTTCTCTAACAAGGTTTTCTTTAGACGGAAAATATTTGTAAATAGTTTTTTTGCTGATGTGCATAAGAGCTGCAAGTTCATCCATAGATGTTTTATAGAGACCTGCTTCCCTAAATAATTTATCAGCAGAAACCATTATTTTCCTTTTTTCGATGGAGTTATCTTTAATCACGTTGGAAACTATTATCGTTTATTTGGTTTCCAAATTAGCAATGATAAGACAAAGAATCAAGTGATTTCCCTTAATAATTAATGTTTGTTGATAATATTTACGTAACAGAGCAGCAAAATGTTACGCTTTCAGTTCGTGTTTTCGAAGCCTTCTTAAATTAATTTGAATCTCTGTTTACCGTATCGGGAGAAAAAGCAGGGATGCAAACTGCGATATAATCAGCACCCTCGGAACACGGCGAACTGTACTGTACCCATTCGTTTTTTGAGACGAAAACTGCCTCTCCTGAATTAACATCAAAATCTGAGTTCTTTGTTTTCACGTGAAGAGTACCATGCATTACGACGGTATATTCATCAAATCCTGGTGTTTGTCCGGGTTCAATCCAACCTTCGGGGCTTTGCATAAAGGCAATACTCACAGCGTTATCGCCGGAATTGACTCTGCCGAAATATTCTTTAATGATTTTCTCTTTGTTTCCTGCTGATTTAATAATACCCGGTTTAGCAATTTTATTAACCATCAATAATTTTTTAGTTTACTTACACAGAAAATAAGTAAACTATCATGGAATATTAATTCAGAAAGGTTAAAAGGTTATTACATTTATTTTTATTATCAGAACACATATTATTTTATTAAAAATAAACATAAAAATGAGCAAGAAACTAAGGACAAAATACGAAGAGCTTGGATTAGATAAGACACAGAAGCACATATTTATATGCTGCGATGCACAAGACGATAAATGCGTAAAGCGTGAAGACGGACAGAAGTCATGGAAATACTTAAAGAAAAGACTTGCTGAGCTTGATCTTGTTGGAAAGGGAGGAGTACAGAGAACGAAAGCAGATTGTTTCAGAATCTGCGAGAAAGGTCCACTTATCGTTGTTTATCCTGAGGGCGTATGGTACCATTCCTGCACGCCAAAAGTACTTGAGGAAATAATTCAGAAACACATAATCAAAGGGAAGCCAGTTAAAGAATACATGATATAACTCAGTTGAATATTTCTTCAAGGAAAGACTTCATAGCGAGCCACGAGCGTTTATCAGCTTTATCATTGTTAGCAACGCCTTGTGAATAATCATTACCCGAGACGGGATTTGTAACAGCACCTCTATAATTAATAAACTGCCAATCAAACCGTATAAAAGGGAAAAAGCATTAACTAAGAATATCCTTTAACTTTAAACAATGAACATTTACTTTTACGAAGAAAGGTTGTAATAATGAGAATAACAGTTAAGAGAAACAAGGAAAGGCTTTATCCGGATTCCAAAAGAGTAATAACGAGATTATTCAAGCACGGAGAAAAGAGAACAAAGTCTATAGTACAAAAAGTACTGGATTTTACCGAGGCAGAAGCCAGTAATTCGCTGAATGTAGTATTAAGAGAATTTGCAAAACGCCACAGGAACATCACAAAAATATTCTTTAATAATTATACAAAAGTAATTCACTATGTAAATGAAGTAACCGGCAGTCAAAAGAAATTATCTTCAACAAAGAGGCTACTGATTGGTTCATACTTAACGATGGAATACTCAATCGAGTCAGCTGCTTTATTCAATCCATCAGTAGTGGAGCACCCGGACCAAAACGACCTTGAAGAAGGGCAGAAGCGCGTTATAATAAGCTTCAGGGCGACAGGTGAAAGCCACATATCGTCGATAGTATTCAGAAGCGGAATAATAGACAGCAATTACAATTTGCACTTAGACCCGCCGGGCAAATACATCGGTGAAGCAGAAATAATCAAGAGACACATTTACAACAAAGAAGAATTTGCGTTGATACTTAGCGAGCACGGTGTTGTAAACGATATTTCTTCTGAGATACTGAGAAACCTCGGCAATTTCTTTTATTATTCAGACTTCAAGAAGATGATAAAGAGCGCTCAGGAGACAAGGTCTCTTAACCTTGACCAGCAAAAGACATTAAAAGAAATGATGTGGCTGGCAAGGTCTCATTATGAAATTATATTTTCACAGGACACTGATATATCAGAAAGAACCATCTTTCCAATTTCCAGCACTGAAAGCAACGGCATAGAAGACGCAAGGTTTGTACGGTTTACTGATGATGACGGGGAAATAATATATTATGCGACATACACAGCATACGACGGATTCACAATTCTACCTAAACTTCTTGAGACAAGAGACTTCTATCATTTCATAAACCTTCCGCTGCACGGTGAATGCACAAAGAACAAGAACTTTGCACTTTTTCCAAAGAGAATTAACGGGCATTATACGATGCTATCAAGGATTGACGGGATAAACCTCTACATAATGTTCTCTGACAGTATAACGCTGTGGGAAACAGCCCATCTGTTAAGGGAACCTGTTTATAACTGGGAGCTAGTTAAAGTTGGAAATTGCGGTTCACCGATTGAAACACCGGAGGGATGGCTGGTTATCACGCATGGTGTCGGACAGATGAGAAAATACTCGATAGCAGCGATGCTGCTTGATTTAAATGACCCGACAATAGTAATCGGAAGCCTTAAAGAACCACTGATAGTACCAAATGAAGAGGAACGGGAAGGATACGTACCGAACGTAGTTTATTCGTGCGGCTCGATGATACACAAAGACGTTCTTTTTATTCCATATGCAATTTCTGATTATGCTTCGAGCTTTGCAACGGTTGATTTGAAGACACTGTTAAACAAATTAAAGGATGACAGCAAGTAAGCTTTAATTACTTTTCATATTCATACTCAAGTTCAAATGCATTCAGAACAGTCAAATGAGAAACCAGATATGATATAGTACTTTCGGCACCCTGATTCCAGTTTAGACCGTAATCTTCGAGACCGTCATTACACCCGCCTGTTTCATAATCATAGACAGGAATGCTGAGTTCGTTTTTGCCGAGATACCACATATAAGAGGTAAACATATCGTTAAGATATTTTTTATTTCTTGTCACCTTATACGCTTTTAAACAAAGCAATATCATTCCCATGACATCAATGCACTGCTGAGCATAATCGGCGCAGACACCGCCCTTTTTATACCAGCCATTGCTGCCAACGGGTTTCATGAATCCGTTTTTCATTATTACGCTTTCAAGAAAGGCCGTTGATTCAACCGCAACTTCAATTATCTTTGCGTCCAAGAACATTTCGGAAGAATGAAAAAGTGCAAGAGGAATAATTGCATTATCATAAGTCAGCATATCGGTAAACCAATTCCAGTTATCAGTTTTATTCAAATAATATTCATCAAGAAGTTTATTAGTCATTTCATAAACCATCTCTTTTGCGTTTTTATCTTCAGGAAACTTCTTCAGATAATATGACAATCCTATAATTGTGCTTGCAAGACCCCTTATTTCCTTCAGGTTATTAACATATCTAAGTGAGAGTTGAAAAATATCCAGGGCGGTTTTATGGTATGATTCATTTGGATAATTATTTATCATATAACCGAGCGCCCACATTGTCCGTCCAAAGCAATCGTCTGAGCTGATATCATCAAGATAATTTCTGCTGAAGCTAAGAAAGTTTCTGAAAGAGCCGTTTTCATTCTGCATATAATGTATGAAGCTAAGATAAACAGGCATTAGTGAGCTCGCATCAGTAGTTCTCTTTTTGTGATGAGCCATAGCAAGCATTAAAAGAGCACGAGAATTGTCATCCAGACAATATCCTTCTTTTAAATTAGGTACTCCGTATTTTGCATGCTGAACAATACCTGTATCATCGGAAAGCCTTTTGATATGAGACAGGTCAAAGTCGGGCAGCAGTAGAGGATCAAGAATAGTGCGTCTTTCTTTCTGGATAAAAGAATAATTACGAACAGCATTTTTTGCGACTTGAATATATTTTGCTCCAATCTTAGGCCATTTAAGTTTATGACCGTATTCAGCTGCGGCTTCACGAAGATTCTCGATTTTGTTTTCATCGTTAAGAAGATCAAGAAGAATTTTTCCGAGTTGTTCATGATTATTAAAATCAAAAAGAACACCTCTTCCATCTGCAAGCAGTTCCTGTGCATGCCAGTAAGGAGTTGAAATGACAGCCGCTCCGGCACCGATTGCATAGGACAGCGTTCCGCTAGTAATCTGAGCTTCGTTTAAATACGGAGTTATGTATATATCAGTAGCATAAAGATACTGCATGAGTAAGTCTTCCGACACAAAATTCTTATAGAAATAGACATAATCCTCAAGACCGAGTTCTTTAACGAGACGCATCAGATACTCGCGGTACTCTTCACCGTACCTTGACAAAACTTTCGGGTGAGTATTTCCAAGAACAATGTAGAGAATATTTTTGTGTTTACTGATGACCTGAGGCAGGGCTTTAATAACCGTCTCAATACCTTTATTACGGCTTAACAGGCCGAAGGTAAAAAGAGCTTTTTTGTTTGTGAAGTTAAATTTTTCCCTGACGGTTTCTCGGTCATAGACTTTTCCCAATGAGACACCATGCTCGATAATCTCTATTTTATCTTCGGGAATATGATAAACCTCAAGAAGAAATTTAACTGCCTTTTTGCTCATTACGACGACTTTATAAGCTTTGCTGCTCAGCTCCTGAACGATAACTTTCTGTATGTGAGAAGGTTCTCTTATAACTGTATGAAATGTAACTATCAATGGAATTTCAATACGACTTACGAGCGAGAGTACATAGACACCGCTCTCTCCGCCGAAAATTCCAAACTCGTGTTCAAGAATACAGGCATCTGCCCTGTTGTTGTTTATAAACTTGGCAGCACTTATGTAATCTCTCTGGCTGTTCTGATTAACGACAAAAGAAACTTCAGACGGATATTTATAATCCTGCTCACCGTCTGAGACTGCGATAACATACAGGTTTGGATATAAATCAGAATAAGCAAAATTATCCGCAAGAGATTTAATCAGATTATGAGTGAATGTTCCAATACCGCATTTCTGCGGCGGGTAAGTTCCAATAAATGCAAATTTCATAGTGGCTTCTTTAATAAACTTAGTAAAAATACACAGACATCACGGACTGAGAAAAGTGCAGCAGTAAAAAATGCAAACTATTAAAACATTAATGATAAGCATTGAGATAACCTACTCATTACTTCCTTTCCCATTATATGACCTTCAATAAGAACATAATAGACTTCTATTATAATATAAAACAAAAAGTTATTAAAATTAATTCTATGGTGCCATTGCTTTCAAATACTGTACCATAAAAATCTAATAATAATGGGTATAAAATTTTGCATTTTCTAAATTTGCACAGATTAATTAAGTTGTAGTAAATAATCCACAAATATTATGGAAACATCTACCAAACATCCTGAATACGAACTTAGAGAAATCAAGGGTAAGCCATCCACAAAAAGAACAGAGTTAATGCGCAACAGATATTTATCCGAGCCATTGTATATTGATACGGAGTACATAAAGTTTTATACAGACTCACACAAAAGAACAGACGGGCTGAATGTTCTTGAAAGACGTGCAGAGTGCAATGCATACGCAATAGAGAACTTAACCCCAGTGATAAAAGAGCACGAACCATTTGTCGGAAGCAAGACAAGGTTTGTAAGAGGAGCAATTCCCTACTGCAACTATGCATCGGGTTACGTACTTAGAGAATTCAACAAAGAAGAGCACGAAGAGCAGGACAAAGTAACAGACATAGGAACAGGCGGCGGTATAGCAAGGTCAAAAGAGATGGCTTCTTCGGGAGATTATGAATTCTTTGCAGGAAAGTTTCTTCTGGAGAAACACGAACGAAACATATTAAAAGACTGCGCAACATACTGGCGTGGAAAGTGTATGCAGGATGTCGGCGATGATTTATGGAAAAAAGATTTTGCAGAAGCAGATTACATTCAGAAAGGCTGGAAAGCAGTTCTTTATACGGCTCCGCACGATCCTGCACCCGAAGGAAGATACGTACTTGATTTTGAGACAGCGCTATCACTCGGGTTGAGAGGACTTATCAACAGAATGAAAGAAAAGATATCAGAAGCTCATATAACAGATTATCCTTCGGCAGAAAAAGTATATTTCTGGCGAGCAGGAATAAGGTCACTTGAAGGAGTGATTAAATGGGCAAACAGATACGGACAAAAAGCATTCGAACTTGCGAAAGCTGAAAAGGATGAGACAAGAAAAATAGAACTTTTCAAGATTGCAGAAATATGTAAGAACGTCCCTGAGTTCCCGCCTCATGATTTCAGAGAAGCGATGCAAGCATTCTGGTTTATTTATCTTGCAGGACACATAGAGGGAGCACAACTCGGGTACAGTCCAGGCAGGTTTGACAGATATATGTATCCATATTACAAAAAGGATATTGACAGTAAAAAAATTACGAACGATGTAGTACTTGAACTTCTTGAAGCACTGCGCGTAAAGATGACAGAGATAGAATACGTAGCTTCGTTTTCATGGGAAGGACTGGGTTCAGGAAACCTTTACCAGAACATGATATTAGGCGGACTTAATGAAAACGGATTCAGGAGTGATAACGAACTTTCACTGCTCGTACTGCAGTCAGCGATTAACTGCCAGACGACACAGCCGACTCTTTCGATATGGTATGATGAAACACTCAGCGAAGAATTTCTTTTAAAAGCAATTGAATGCGTGAAGACCGGATGCGGGTTTCCTGCATGGTTTAACACAAAGGTATATATACAGCATGAGCTTGAAAAGACAGGGCTGCCGATATCAATAATTAGAAAGCATGCAGCCATGGGGGGATGCACAGAGCCTACACTTGAAGGGATGAGCTACGGCATTGTACAGGCAGGATTTATCAATCACATGAAGATATTCGAGCTTGCACTTAACGGAGGTAAAGATTTAAGGACAGGAATAGTGTTTGAAGCAACAACAATTCCGAATACTTATGATGAGTTGAAGAGAACATACCTGCACCATTTAAAGAAAGCTATAAAGAACTGGCAGGCATACTGGAACTACGTAATGGCAGCGCACAGGCAGGTTTGCAACCTGATATACTCATCGGTATTAATACGGGACTGCATAGAGAGAGGCGAGTCGCTTGATGACGGGGGCGCGATAAATAACAACACACCCACTACGCTATCAACAGGAATGGTAAACGTAGCAAATTCACTTGCTGCCGTAAAAGAAAACATTGAGATCAATAAACTCTGCACGATGGATGAGTTGAGAGATGCTCTCGCGAACAACTGGCATAATCACGATAAGCTTCACAGGAAATTTTACAGCGCACCCAAATGGGGAAACAATGATGATAAAGTTGACATGATTTATAAGGAAATCTTTGAGGAGTATTGCAAGTATGTTTCAGAACAGAAAAATTATCTTGGTAAGCCATACGACCCGTCGATGCTTGCGATAAGCACGCATACACCATTCGGCAAAGTATGCGGCGCAACTCCTGACGGAAGGCATGCTGGCGACTCGCTTGCAGACGGTGTTACATCACCATCTCCCGGCACGGATACAAAAGGACCGATATCAGTCCTTTTATCAGCGGGAAAGATAGATCACACAAAGATACGCGGGGGTCTGCACAACATGAAGCTGCATCCTGCAGCAGTAAAGGGCATACAGGGTTCGAAGAAAATGTTAGCGCTAATAAAATCATATTTCCAATATCCGGCATTTCAAATACAGTTTAATATAGTTGACAGCAGGATGTTAAAAGATGCTCAGGAAAATCCCGAGAACTACCGCGATTTGATAGTCCGCGTAGCGGGATTTAGTGCATTCTTTGTCGAGCTCAGCAAATCAATACAAGACCAGATAATTGAAAGAACCGAGCATGGGTTTGAGTAAGGCTGAGGGTGTTATATTTGATATACAGGAATTTTCACTTCAAGACGGCGAGGGAATACGCACTACAGTTTTCCTTAAAGGCTGTCCATTAGCCTGCAAGTGGTGCTCGAATCCCGAGGGACAGAATTTTTATCCTGAACTACTATGCAATTTTTCAAGACTAAAAGAACATGATGACTTTGAAAGCATTTGCGACAAAGGTGCTATCATAAAAGATGAAACAGACAGCCCAGTCTTTAAAAGAGAAATCTGCAAGGAATGTACGGACAGGGTTTGCATAGAAAACACCATGAGGACTGAGCTGAGACTTGCCGGCGAAAGAATGACAGCGGATGAAGTCTTCGATAGAATAAAGACATACGAAGTCTTTTACAAGAATTCGAACGGAGGAGTAACGATTTCAGGGGGAGAGCCGCTCGTTCAGCATGAATTCGTTAAAGATTTAATTAACCTATGCATTGAAGGAGGCATAACGATAGGGGTTGAAACCTGCGGATACTTTTACTGGGAAGACGTAAAAGAATTTGTGCATAAGTTTGATTTCATTTATTACGATATTAAACATCTTGAATCTGACATTCACTTACGAATGACAGGAAGGAACAACAAAGTTATAATTGAGAATCTTAAAAAACTGGCGGAGATAATACCGGAAAAAATTACAATTACGATACCTGTCGTAAAAGATATTAACTCATCAATTGAACTGATGAATGAGATTGCAGAGCTATGCAACGAATTAAAAATAAAGAAAGTGAAACTGCTCCCCTATCATGCGATGGGCTCATCAAAATATGAAGAGCTTGGAAAGGCTTATGAAATGGAGACTGCAGCCGCTCCTGACAATTCAGAATTGGCAGAAATCAAGAATATGTTCGAAAACAAAGGACTTAAATGTTTTATTTCCGTTGATTAGGAAGAGCTACTGAGCGCCTGTTTCCAGTCTCTCAAGATTCCAGTTAAATGTACCTCCGTCAGAATATCTTGACCACGAACCTGACATGCGGTTACCGGATTTATTAATAGTACCTGTAAACTTACCCGAACCTTTTGCGTTTTTATCTTCATACATCACGACTTCGCCTGATTCATCGTTAACCGTTCCTGAAAAATTCGTTGAGAAACCGTCCGGGTTTGTTTTCCAGTAAATAGTATTCCTACCCTTGAAATTTTTTCCGTCGAAGCTAACGATTGAGACTTCCCAATTCGTACCATCTCTGATAGTCCCCCACCACATAGTAGCAAAGTCCCTGAGATTAATCTTGCTAATTTTTCTTTCCGTACCTTCGGGTTTTGTTGATTGTGTGTTTTCGGATTCCCGGATACCTGATTTTTGATTTTCAAGTTCTCTTTTTTCTTTTTCAAGTGCGAGTTCCCGCTCTTTCAGTTCAATTTCTTTTTCCCTTTTTTCAAGATCGGACTGCTCTGTTTTATCAGATTTAGAATTATTGTTTTTAAGCTTATCAATAATTTTGCCGCAGCCTGTAAACTGCAGGAATAAAAATGCGATAATGAGATAGTGTAGTTTCATGTACATTTTTTTAAATGACTGAATGTGTAAAAATAAAGGTTTTTGGTTAAATTTACAGTATTAAATTTGAGCTATTTTCAGCCTCTAAACAACTTTGACCTGAGACCAATTAGAGACTAATCAGAGTGCAAGATAACTGAAAGATTAAGAAAAAACAGAAATGTGATTTTCGGATTAAAAATAAAGAGTCGAAAAATTATAAATTAAACGATTTTAACCGCAAAGAATGAAAAGATAAAATTTTACCACAGAATTCATCCGCCACCGCGGATCTTCGACCCGTACACAGAGAGAAACGAAAAATTATTTCAAAGAGCATTTCACCACCAAAGTCCGCCGCGGCGGATGCAAAGAACGCACACGAAAACACAAAAAGAACCATGACAGAGCAGAAAACAAAGTAAGGGGTTGCGGTTTATAATCCGTTTGGAGTAGTCACATTTTCATCCTTCTGCACTATTAAAAAAGAGGTGATTATTGGTTAAGTTAGAACAGGTATAATTATTAATTAAAAAATATCAAAGAAGGAAACATTATTATGAAAAAATTTATTTTTATTAGTCTATTAGTCATATTTCTGCCGTTGTTCCTTAATGCACAGGACAATGCGGGACAGGATATTATTAAAAACAACGTGAATAGTTCTATTCTTGAAAATGCTTATTCGATGCAGGAACTGAATGCAACACTTCTGGACCAATACGGACTGAACAACGTAGAATTTGTAAAGCTTGAAAACGGGAAGTACATACCGATTAAAGAAAAACAGGCCAGGGAATTAGAAGGAAAAGATATTCAGGATACTCAAATTAGTTCTGAGACAATATTAATATTTGCAATAATAGGTGCAATATTAGTAGCGGTACTGCTGATAAGGGCTATTTAACAGAGCAGGAAGAGCAGCAAGAGCAGGAAGAGCAGCAAGAGCAGGAAAAGCCGTTAAAGCAGCAAGAGCAGGAAAAACTGTTAAAGCAGGAAGAACAGGAAAAGCTGTTAAAGCAGCAAGAACAGGAAAAGCTGTTAAAGCAGCAAGAACAGGAAAAGCTGTTAAAGCAGCAAGAACAGGAAAAGCTGTTAAAGCAGCAAGAACAGG
>JBAYUG010000059.1:0-21308 GCA_041675325.1 Kapaibacterium sp. (SeqCode) | reverse complement strand
TGAGATACCTACTCTCGGTGATAATCTTCCTTTCCATCTCATCCCGAATAATTCATAAGTATTATCAATGTAACTCTTTCTAATTTCATCAGGAATTGTAACAACATCAGGGTTCTTAACAGCATCATCTACCATTTTTCCCGGAAACCAGTAATCAAACCTGAGACCGTAGTTAAGAATCATACCTTTTATCTGAATAGAATGCTGAGCATATATGTCACCAAATGCTGGATATACTTTATAGACGTCATTATTTAGCCCGAATGGTTTTATCCAGGGCTGATAAATATCTACAAGCTGCATTTCCTGAAAACTTGCTTCCATTCCTGCTTTAAACTTACTCGAAGGAGTAAAGTTATTTACGATATCCGCTTTTGCTGTATATTCAACAACATAGTGGTCATGCCATGTATAAGGATTTCCTACATCATAGAATCCGTTACCCGGAATTATTCCAGTATGTGCTGAATCGATAGGATAATAAACGAATGGTGGTTTTACTATATCGAATGGTTCATTGTATTGATCCCAGTTTAAACCGTTGGCATCGGAACGTAAATTAGTAAAAAAACGCGTTAACTTAACTTCATAGTATGTTTTAGGGCTTGTTGTATGAGTCCATGAAAGTGTATTAAATATCGAATTAGACGAGTATGTGTTAGCATTATCAAGAATTTCCTGGAACTGAAATTGATAACCTGGAGACGGTTCCACGTATTCAAGGTTATTCTGTAAAGAACTTGAATTTTGGTTAATAGAAACAGACTGGTTGTATGAGTATGTAAGTTTCATCTGCGGAGTAAACTTCCAAGTAATCTTTCCAAGCCATAACCAGTTATTATCTTGCCTTGGAGCATATTTAGTTCCTCCGAATATACTTGAAAAGACACTATTAGATTTCCCGATTCCATCCGAATACAGGTTTTCCGATTTTAGTCTATTTACGAAGAAACCGTCGGAAAGTCCCATGTAGAAATTACCGAAAAAAGTTATTTCCCCCGGTACCTTTATTTTCAATGCCGGAAGTATATATTTCGAGATTGGTTCAGGACCTCCAAGGTTGAATTCGACAATATCAGTATTAAAGCTAACACCTGAATTTGGACCCCAACCAAGAAAATCACCCAGATTATC
Source organism: Kapaibacterium sp. (SeqCode) (assembly GCA_041675325.1). Classification (GTDB taxonomy): domain Bacteria; phylum Bacteroidota; class Ignavibacteria; order Tepidaquicellales; family Tepidaquicellaceae; genus CAIKZJ01. The sequence goes on along the minus strand of JBAYUG010000059.1, from coordinate 20,174 downwards.
GCGGGAATATGAGAGATACATGTTGTATTCTGAGAACCTTCCTTCTTTCGTTCTTGCCGTGATAACACCACTTGTCGCCTGTCCGAATTCAGCATTGTACCCGCCCGTTATAACTTCAACTTCTTCAAGAGAGTTAGCTGAAAGCTGAAGACCGAACCCTGTTCCTGATAATGGATCCTGCACAGAAACACCGTCAAGAAGAAACGAGTTTTCATAATTTCGACCACCACGTATAAATAGTTCATTATCGTCCTTAACAACACCTGCTTGCTGTTCTACTATATCCTTAATATTAGTAACGATATTCTGTGTAATCTCATCACTTGATATTATGTGGGAACTTGATGTTTGCTCGATATCAAGTAATGGTCTGTCACCGACAACGACTATTTCTTGATCGACGGTAAAGGAAGTAACTACAAGGTTAATGTTAAACTCCCTGTTTTCAGATTGTGATATTTTCACATCTGTATATTCAACAGTCTTGAAACCAATGTAGTCAACAACAAGTGTATAGGAACCGGCAGGAATATTCAATATCGAATAATTTCCATCTAAATCAGAAACCGCACCGAAATAAGAACCTTTAATCTTAAGCGTTACTCCTTCAAGTGGCATGCCGGCAGAGTCTTTAACAATACCAAAAAGAGAACCGGGCTGATCCTGTGCTTTTACAGAAGCGGCGAATAGGACTAAAATTAGAATTAGAAAAACTTTTTTCATATTATTATTGATAACCAAATTCATTAATAATTATTTTACGCATCAATGCTTTTGAGTTAGCCGGATTTCCGTTAAGGAAATAAACAGGCATACCCATAAAAACAATATTCGGGTTTGTATCTGTATTTTTAATTGCAATGATAGGACCTCCGCTTGAATCAGAACATGCAACCGTATTGGGTAATCTGTAAATTACGACAGCATTGGATATTTTAAGACCCCTTGTTCTTTGAACCAATGTGCTTGTCGATATAACGGGATATGAAGGATCTATGTTTACAACACTAATATTACTCAAGAAGGCAATTGTGCATACAGCAACACTGTCAATAGGTGCAAAGTTTATAAGAGTACCCTGTTGAGCAGTTTCTGTATTCGGAAAACCTGTAGTGAAAAAAAGTTTCTTACCAGCCTGGGTGTAAAACGGAAGACTTCGTTGAGCCAGGTCAAAGTTTGCGTTATCTGATGAAATATTCCCCCTGCTGGAACTCCATATTACAATATCGTAAAGTTTCAGTGTTTCAATAAACATAGGGTTAATAATTTTCGGAATGAATTTACCGTTGCCAGTACGAATATCGAGTGTATCGTATTTAATCGTATCCATTGCATTATAAAAGTAATCTGCAGCTGCATTCATTTCAGCAAGAGGCTGGTCTTTTATTAAAAGTATCTTAGCGTTTACTTTCTGAACATGGAAGAACTTAGTTGTATCCTTCGGCATTCTAACTATCTTGCTGTATGCTCCCGCATTATCCTGAACTTTCATATATAGTGCGTTAGGTGCGTTCAGGACAAGACCGCTATCCTTTGTGAGAGTCATTGTAGTAACTGAACCGTTTATTGCCTTAAAATTATTAGTATCATTTAATGACCAGTAAAAATTTCTTAATGTAGCATTTCCATCAGGGTCTGTTGCAGCCCATTTGAAAGTTGTAACAGGATAAACAGTATCAGGTATTTCGGTACCGCCTAGGAAATCCATCGATGGAATAGAGTTAACAGTCGGATACAGATTTGATGCTGGTGTAGGGTCGATAAGACCTTTATCATCTACTGCTGCGACGTAGAATCTGAAAGTTGTATCATTGCCGTTCATCTGCAGTAGAAAAGTGCTGTCGCTTTTTGTAGTAAATGACCATTGAGAAACTGGTTTCGTCGAATCGAAAGAGAAATAATATCCTGCAATAAAGCCCTGAGGGGAATCTCCCCACCATGATATTTTTCTAAGCGTAGAACCGGGTGAAATAATACTATCTGGAAACAAAGACAAATAAGTATTCGGCGGAAAGCTGCCGGCATCACCTGTAATTGGATCAGAGCAGGAAAAGAAATAAACGCTTCCGATTATAATTAAAATAAAGAGTAAACTTTTTTTCATATTTAAAATTTAAGTTTGATTCCCGGCATATAACCGGGAATCAAATCTTTGTTATAAACTATTTTATTAATATCATTCTCTTTGTGTTTACGAACCTTGAGCCGTCATTACCCTCTGCAACAACCTTATAAAAGTAAACACCGCTTGCAAAGTTATTAGCAGTCCAATCTACAGTAAATGAACCTACAGGCATACTTCTGTCAACAAGTTTAGCTACTTCCTTACCAAGTACATTGTAAACCGTTATTCTTACATTACTGTTTACCGGTAGTGTAAACCTGATTTTTGTTACCGGGTTAAAAGGATTAGGATAATTCTGCGAAAGTGAATATGATTTTACTATTTCATTATTGTTTATGATTCCTACAGGAATTACAGTACCAAAGTCAGTATTTCTTCTGGGAACCATTTTATAGTTACCGAACGAATAGTATAGAATACCCTGAGTAAACAAAATACTGTCATTCTGTGTAAGCAATGTCTTGCCCGCAGTGACACCGTCCCAATTATTCGTAAATGTATGTCCACCGTCTTGTAATTCAATCCTTGAATCAATATTCGAATTATCTCTTACGAGAATTTCGCCAAAGTTTCTTCTGAATGCTGTGTCAATAAGTGTTTGTCTTGAGGTACAAGAGATACCCGATCCTGCATTTATGCATGTAATCCAGAATGGTGTATTAAATCTAATAAAAACAGATTCCCACTTTTCTATCGTTGAATCACCATCGAGTTTGTTGTTTGCAAGTTCAGCCGTTGTAAGATTCTGTGCAGCTGGAAGAGGGTTTCCTGTTGAAATCAATGTAATATCAGAAGCAGCTGCAACATTAATTCTTGTCATTCCGTTCGATTCCTCAACAACGCCTTTTACTCTAACTCTGTCACCTCTTTTTAAAACGTCTGTTGCATTATTATATACCCAGATACCACTCCAAACTCCCGTTCCATTTTGTATAATTACTCTTCGTGGGGAAGTTTGCGAGCCGCCACTTGAACTATAACTAAATGCACGAATATCAGAGGTATCTGCTGTAACTATACCTTCTATACCTCTAACTGTAGCTCCATTGTAGCCGCTGAATCCACCGTTGTTAGGACACCATTGTACATCCTGAATTGATAATGAATCATTCGCGTAAACCTTATAAAAAAGTTTAGATTTTAAGGTATCAGCCGGAAAATTTTTCGAACCACCGCTGTTATCTGTCGCTTTTATAAAATATTCCACTAAATTTCCAAGTGCCTGTGGAGGCATTTTTGCAGAATAAAGATTGCCCGTAACGAATGGCATAACTTTACTATCAAAAGCACCGCCGTTAACTTTCCAGAATACTCTTACTTCTGAAATTGTTAAAGGATTTAGTGCAGGATCTATTACTGAACAAGTTACTGAAACACTATCTGAAGGAGTCGGAACTCCTGGATTTCTTGTGACAGATGAAATTTGTGGAGGAGCGTTACCAAGGCTCAAATCGCTTGGATATAGCGGTACGATTGCGTAAGGCAACTGTGTCCCAAAAGCACCTTCATTATTTGCCGCTATAATTACACCTCTAACGTAATTCACATAAGTTCCTGCGAGAGGATGTGTCCAGGGACGAAGAGTATCACCTGAGGGTTGTGTTGAAAAGAAGTTCGAAAAATCTCTCATATATAATTTATTACCATTTTCATCAACAACGCTCCAGGGTTGACGATTTCCAAGACCTGTACCAATTGTTACATTCCTGAGTTCAACGTACATACCTTCATATTTTTCTCCCCCGACATAATTTATCGTTCCGCCGTTCGGATAATCGCCTTGATTGAAATCTGTAATATTAACTAACTTCGGCACAGGACGTGACCCTGTACTCTGTAAAACATTGATTGTATAACCTGAAGTTGTGTCATGGTCAACCTGTGTCAATGAGTTTGAATAGCCCGTAGCAGGAAACTCCTGTACCAAACCGCGAACTTTTATTATCGCACCGGTATCAACAAGATCTAATCCTGTTTGAGGACCTCTGCCGCCCTGCCTGATAACAATACCTCCAAAAATTCCGTTTGCCGTATCCTGCACATAACAAGTCCACGATGATGATCCTCTTAATAAAGTCCTGAAATCATTAGTTGCTGGCGAAACTCTCGGAGGAGCAACTACTCTTGCAACAAACTCAACTGAGTCACCGAGTTTATCTGACCTGTCTTTTCCAAGAGCAAGTGAGTCGGTAGATTTAAATTGAAAGAACTGAATTGTAACCGGATCCCATGTAAGCACTTGTTCATAAAGATTGAAACCAAGTGAATAGACGATCAGAGTTACAATCGCTGCTAAAGGTAAAAATTTTAATTTCTTCATTTTGATTTTGATAAATTAATTTTATGAATTTATAAACTATTATTTCACTACAAGGAATTTGCCCTTCTTGATTTCTCCGGTAGCGCTGTTTTTAACCGTAAAGAAATAGAGCCCTGACGCTATTGACTGCTCATTTCTGGAAATTAGATCCCATGCATGTTCTCCTCCTGCGAATTTCTGCGTACCATCAGAGTAAGTCTTGAACCATTCTATATCATTTCCATTGTACGTTGCTGCATCATGGTCGAATTTGTCAACAAGATCTCCCGCAAGCGTCCATATCGAAATTTCACATTTGGAAGGTAAATTAAAGAAATATATTTTTCGGGTAATCTCTTTTTTCGTACCCGTACCATCCCATATAGCACTGCCATAATAAGGATTAGGATAAACTCCGATATCCTTAGAGCCATCATCAACAGGCGTTGTACCGACGACAATTCTTTTAGTGTTTGAAAGAACACTGCTTTCAAGCGATGAAAGGTTTTGTGCAGAATCCCCTTTATCATAAGAAGTGACAGTATAAACATACTGGAATCCGTTTAACTGGTTTGGAAAATCAAATTTATACCAGTATTTGTTTGAATCGTTTGGAAAAGTTTTATAGTTATTCATTTTAATAAAACCAAAACCTGTATTATTGTAATAATTATTATGCGAGCTGTCAAAATCAGCAATTAACTTCATTTGTGATAATAGATCCTGATTAAGATTATTATTTGCCTGTGGGTCAGTTCTGTAGAGTTTGTAACCTTCAAAATCATAATTTCCTGAAATAGGGTCCTTTGAATACTCGGCATTATTCGACCAGTACAGAGTAACATTATTGCTCGTAACCTCTGAACGTGTAATCGGAATATCCGGAGGGGATGGAAGTTTGTAACCATTATCATACGCACGTTGAGACCATTGTGCATTATTATATAACTCATTCTTCTGGTAAGAGGAATCCCATTGTGCAGGGTCTGTTCCATACTTTTTGGCGCAGACAACTGCGAAAACAACGTTCATTGTATCTTGCTGATAACGTAACGAGAACGGCGAATTATCATTCTTTTTATAAGGACCATATGAAAGCAATGTGACCCTGTTACCGGGATTATGACGCAGAACTTCAATTCGTGCAGAATCAATAACAACGCCTGGTGCAAGGAAACCCCTTAATTTACTGTATCTTTGCAAATCGTCTGTTGGTGAAAAATAAACAGGGTCTGTAGTATTTCTAAACTGCCATATAGTCCAATTTGATCTTACGGTATCTGTTGATGGCTTAGGGTCAACGCCAAGAAGCTTTACAGAAGCGTAATTGTCGGTATATCCTATATCACCTGAATGGTCGTATGCATATTCAAGATTCATAGTATCAATATAACCATTAGCATTTTTTGAGAAAAACGATGTGCCGGCATTGCATCCGGGAGTTACATTAATATTTCTCACAACTAAATCTTTCCACATACCGACGTAAAGCGAATCTATTGGAGAATTATCACCGTTATAGCCGATGTTAACAATTTTGTAATCCAATATTACAAAGAAATTTGCGAAGTTCAGGTCATAAGCATAAGATTCAAGCATAACCTTAATTCCAAGCGGATTATGATTCTGAACACCTGCAGTCGTAGTATCATAAAATTCACAGATAAAGTCCTGATGTGAAATCGCATCCGGAGCATAATAAGGTGAAGTTATAAGTGAGGATTTTTCCGTTATGATTGAACCTGGCGCATTAAAAAACTCAAATCCTTCCTGCTTGGATGGATTAGAAACATCAATAGCACCCGTAGTCACACGTATCTGTCCGCTTTTAACACCCCCTACCCATAATCCACCAAGCCAGAAATTTTCAATACCTGAATTCTTAGGAAACATCCCCGAGGGCTGTGTACCGCAATAACCTTTTCCTATAGTACCAAAGTTTGTAACGGTAAGTGAAATATTTCCTATCGTGGTGTATTTGTTGTTGATGTCATCCTGAGGTTTAGTTTGAAGAGTTCTCAGACTTGCCAGAGTGAATGATAATACTGCGAATACGAAAAATACTTTAATAAATACCCTTCTTATGCTTTGAAAACGCATTGTCAATTTGTAATTAATTTTCGATAATTGTAATATTCTAATTTCTTAATTTAACTTAATTAAATTAAATATTCTATCAAAATAGAATATTGTGAATAGTATTACGATTTCTTAATATGTTTGATAATTGTATTGCAAAGTATTATAACTTAAATATCTATAGTGCAAATAATATCGCTTTATTTTATTTAAAAGTATTCTTCGTATCGGACATTATCGTTGTGTGAAAATTTTTAACGACAATTTTAAAAAATAATTAAGTATTTTGGAATAAATTAATACTTGAAATGCATATTACAGACTGGTTAATTATTGCCGTTTATTTCATAATATCTTTTGTAATCGGATATATCTACAAGAAAAGGGCTGGGGCATCAACTGAAGATTTTTTCCTTTCCGGCAGAAAGCTTCCCTGGTGGCTTGCGGGTATATCTATGGTTGCTACTACTTTCGCTGCCGATACTCCTCTTGCTGTTACAGAACTTGTTGGCAAGAACGGAATTGCAGGAAACTGGCTATGGTGGAATATGCTTATTGGCGGTATGCTGACAGTATTCTTTTTTGCTCGACTCTGGAGAAGAGCTAATATTATGACTGATGTAGAGTTTATTGAACTCAGATACTCAGGTAAGTCGGCTGCATTTCTCAGAGGATTCAAGGCTGTTTATCTCGGTGTTTTCATGAACACTATAATAATGGGATGGGTAAACCTTGCTATGATGAAAATTCTTATGGGTATGTTTCCGGAGTATATTAATCAGAACAATGTTCTTATTTATGTAGGTCTTTGTATGCTTGTTACTGCGGTATATTCTGCTCTTTCAGGATTGTGGGGCGTTGCTGTTACAGATGCGTTTCAGTTTATTCTCGCAATGGTCGGATGTATTGTGCTCGCAGTTATAGTGGTAAATTCCGAACAAATAGGCGGTATTGCTGGATTGCAGGCAAAACTTCCTGAGTGGGCATTAAAGTTTACTCCTGATATAAATTCTGAATCTGCAAGCTCATCCACCGCAGGAGTTTTTGCAATATCCATATCATCATTTCTTGCATTTATCGCTATTCAGTGGTGGGCGTCATGGTACCCGGGCGCAGAACCTGGAGGTGGAGGTTATGTTGCTCAAAGAATGATGTCTGCTAAAGATGAAAAGAATTCTCTACTTGCAACTTTTTTCTTTCAGGTTGCTCATTACACGATACGACCCTGGCCCTGGATACTAGTCGGTCTTTCAGCTATAATTTTGTATCCTGATCTAGCAATGAATGACAAAGGACTGGGTTATGTAAAAGCAATGAATGATTTTCTTCCTGCAGGTTTGAAAGGACTTCTTCTTGCTGCCTTCTTTGCCGCGTATATGTCAACTATCGCCACGCATTTGAATTGGGGTACATCATATTTTATAAATGATTTTTACAGAAGATTTATTAAGAAAAGCAGCAGCGAGAAACATTATGTTCTTATAGCAAGAATAATGACAATGGTTTTCATGATGCTCTCTATTTTTGTAACTTTGATGATGGATAGTATTTCAGGTGTATGGAGCTTTGTTATGGAATGCGGTGCTGGACTTGGACTTGTTTTAATATTGAGGTGGTTCTGGTGGAGAGTAAACGCTATTTCTGAAATCGCTGCAACCGTTACGCCTTTTGCGGTTTATGCTGTACTTTATTTTGGTAAAATAGATGTACAGTTTCCTGATTCGCTTTACATTATAGTACCTATTACTACTGCTGTATGGTTAATAACGGCTTTTATAACAAAACCAACGGAAGAAACCAAACTAGCAAATTTCTTCAGGCAGATACGGCCCGGAGGTATAGGCTGGAACAAATTCAAATTGAAATACCCCGAAGTAAAAACGGATAAAGGTTACGGATATTTGTTCTTATCCTGGTTCTTTGGAATAGTACTGGTTTATATGTTTTTATTTGGTGTTGGAAAATTTATTTTTGGAGAGTATGTAACTGCCATGGTTTTGATTCTTATCGGGATTATCGCAGGGTTTTTAGTTTTTAAATTGATTAACAAACAAGGTTCAATACTGGAATAGATTGAAATTACTATACTTATACAAAGAGGCATTACGTGGATTTTCCAGTGCAAAGTTATCTACTTTCGCATCTGTAATTACAATTATGCTTTCGATTATACTAATATCAATTTATTTTCTGTTTACGATAAACTCAAACCGAATCATAAAAAATATTAAAGAAAAGGTTGAACTTGAAATATTCCTTGAGGATGAATTAAGCAACGAAGACCTTATAGCTCTGCGTGACAAGATTAGAATTATTGGAGGTGTAAAGAGTATTAATTATATATCCAAAGAAGACGCGGTAAAAATTTTTACAGAAGAGTTTGGCTCTGAAATGCTCGATATTTACGACTATAATCCCCTACCTGCCTCATTCAGGATAAATCTCTATGAAGAATACAAAACAATCGAAAGATTAAGCAAGATAAAATCGCAACTCTCTGAAATGAAATTTGTGAACGATGTGAAATTTCCTGAAGAGAACCTTGAGTTAATAGAATCAAAAACTTCAGGTTTTTTATTCATTAATCTGATTATTATGATAGTGATTACTATATCCTCAGTATTCCTTGTTTCAAACACAATACGTTTAATAATTAATTCGAGAAAAAAGATAATTGAGACGTTCAAACTTCTGGGAGCAACAAGAATTTTTGTTATGGTTCCTTTTTTGTTCGAGGGATTTATACAGGGGCTAGCTGGAAGTCTGCTCGCGATTGGAGCAATGTACCTGTTCCTTTCGGTGTTTGTTTCAAAATTTCAGGCATCAGAAATTAAATTCACTTTTATGGATGCAGATATTATATTGTATCTTATATTAACGGGAATAGTTCTCGGAGTTTTGGGTAGCTATTTCTCTGTATTAAAGTATTTGAAAATTCAAAACTAAAACAAAAGTATATGTTAAAGATTGGCGATAAAGCACCCGACTTCACCCTTCTTTCCGACAGTGGAAGGAAGTTTTCTCTGAAGAGTCTTAAAGGACACAAAATTATTCTTTATTTCTATCCAAAAGACGATACTTCCGGCTGTACGAAAGAAGCATGCGATTTCAGGGACAGCATTAAAACTTTTGAGAACAAGGAAACTGTCATTCTGGGTATTAGTAAAGATAGCATCGAATCCCATAAGAACTTCAAATCAAAATTCAATTTGCCTTTTTTTCTTCTGTCAGATGAAGAGGGGCAAATGGTTAATGATTATGGAGTCTGGAAGGAAAAGAACATGTACGGAAAAAAGTACATGGGAATCGAGCGTACAACATTCCTTATCGATGAAAGAGGAAAGATAAAGGAAATATGGAATAATGTAAAAGTTCCGGGACACGTACAAAATATAATCAGCAAATTATAATTTTAACTTCATGGGTGAGATTACGGTTAAGGCAGTTGATAATGAAATCGATAAGATGCGGTTTATTAAATTTCCATGGGAAATTTATAAAGGCGATGATAATTGGGTTCCTCCATTAATATATGATGTAAGAAAGAACCTCGACAAAAGAAGGAATCCTTTTTACAAACATGCAAAATCCAAATTATTCCTGGCTTTGGATGGAAAAACAATCGTTGGCAGGATTGCTGCAGTAATTAATGACAATCATAACCTGAAGTATAAAGATAAGACAGGATTCACGGGTTATTTTGAATGCATCAATTCAAAAGAAGTGTCTGCTCTTCTTTTCGACGCAGCAGAGGAATGGCTGAAAGAAAACGGTATGGAAATTATGAGGGGACCAATTAACCTATCTATAAATGATGAAGTTGGACTTCTTGTTGATGGATTTGATAAACCCCCAGTACTCCTTATGACTTATAATCCCGTGTATTATGTTAATCTCTTTGAAGAATATGGTTTTACAAAAGCAAAGGATTTTTATGCATACATATTCACTCAGGAGGACGCCAAACTCAATCCTAAGTCAATGGATAAATTGGAAAGAGTGGGTCAGATTGTACTCAAACGTGAAAACATAAAAATTAGAAAGATTGTCCTAAAGAATCTTCAAGCTGAACTGATGAAAGTTATGAAAATATACAATGAGGCGTGGATTGATAATTGGGGTTCCGTACAAATGACAGAAGATGAATTTAAATATGTTGCATCATCTTTAAAACCGCTCGTTGATGAAGATATAGTTTATTTTGCTGAAGTTGATGGTGAAGTAGTTGGATTTTCATTATCTCTTCCCGATTTCAATCAGATATTTAAGAAAATAAACGGCAGGCTATTTCCTTTTGGGGCTCTGAAAATATTAACAGGAAAGAAAAAAATTAATTTCATTCGTGTCATGATAATGGGGGTTATTACTAAATATCAAAAAAAAGGTATCGAAGCTGTTTTCATAAACAATACTATAAAAACTGGAATGAAAAAAGGCTATGACGGAGCCGAAATATCCTGGGTGCTTGAAGATAATATACCAATGGTTCAGACCGCAGTTAATCTCGGAGCAAAAATTTATAAGACATACAGGGTTTACGACAAACATATTTCCTGATAATTATTTTTAGTCTTTTGGGTCTTGTTAATGATAGATAATAATATTTATTAATATTTCCCTCTTTTAAAATCAAATTACTCATCGTTGCTTACTTAGTATATTGCCAACCATTCACCGCATTTCATAAAACCTAAAACTTTTTATTGCTATTGAAGACTTTATTGTATAAATTTAGACATAGATAATTTAAAGGAGTATGTCATGGAAATAAAAAATTCAAACAGTCAAATAAGTACTTGTTCTGAATGTGGTGCGGAAGTTTCATTTAACGATATTATTTGTCCTTTCTGCAAAGCGGATTTAACCGAAGTACTCGAAACATATGGAGAGGTTGAACTTGTTAAAGCTTATCAGAGTGATTTTGAAGCACAGGCTGCAAAAGCTCAGCTTGACGAAGCAGGGATAAAGTGCTTTATATCATCAGATAACGAAGGAGGTATGATGCCATCACTTTCTCTTTCGGTAGGTGTTAAATTGATGGTAAATAAAGACGATTTAGATAAGGCAATTGAGATATTAAAAGTAATGAATATGTTCTAACTGCACATTTTCGTTGCTTTTTTGGATACATATTTCCTTAAATATTGCTCGGATATACATTGCAATATTGTCTTGTACAACTTCATATGCATTTACTCATATTCTGAGTTGGAATATGATCCCACATTTTACTTGTATTTAATCTACCTCCGGGAAGTCTGAATGCTAAATGCTAATATTAGTTTATAAAGATATTATATTATTTTAGAATTATCTTTAATATTAAGGAACTTTTTTGAATTATGAATCTGTTTAGTTCATAACTAAACGTAAAAACAATGAAAAAAACATTTATTACAGCATTATTGTTGGTAAGTTTCTACTTATCAACTGCTAACTCGACCACACACAGGATTATAGTTGGATTCGGGAGTGATATGGTATTCTCGCCTCAGAATATATCATCTGCAATCGTGGGAGATACTATCAAATGGGTCTGGGAATCAGGTTTCCATAACACCGTTTCTAATACCATTCCCGGCGGTGCAGCATCATGGAATTCACTTATAACAAGTTCTGATACAGTTTACAGCTATGTGATTACTGTTCCTGGAATATATAACTATGAATGCACTTTTCATTCCGGAATGACGGGTTCGTTCACAGCTGCAGTGACAGGGCTTCAGCAGATTGGCGAAATTCCAATTTCTTATTCGTTGTCACAAAATTATCCAAATCCATTTAATCCTGTCACAAAGATTAACTTCTCACTTCCTCTGAATAACCTTGTACAAATTAAGGTTTATGATGTTACGGGAAAAGAAGTTGCAGAGTTACTGAATAATAATCTTAATGCAGGTGAATACAGTGTCTCATTTGATGCATCAAAACTTACTTCGGGTGTTTATTTCTATAAACTGTCGTCAGGTTCTTTTACCGACGTAAAGAAGATGTTATTGATTAAATAAAATTTATTTCAAAACATACAAAGGACAGGCAATGCCTGTCCTTTTATATTTATACTACTATTTTAATAATACCATTGATTTAGTATCGCTGAAGTCCCCTGCCTTTAGTCTGTAGAAATAAACACCGCTTTGATACATCGTTCCGTTAAATTCGACTGCATAACTTCCCGGTTCCTGTATCTTGTTCACAAATGAAGCTATTTCCCTTCCGATTGCGTCATATACTTTTAAGCTCACGAACTCTTTTCGCTTTATTGTATAATTTATGTTTGTCACAGGATTGAAAGGATTGGGAAAATTTTGTGCGAGTGAATACGCGTCAGGTATTTCCCCCTGATTTATACCAATTGCTGTTACACCAGTGTTAAATGCAAAATATGATATAGGCGCATCACCCGGTAATTGGGCTCTTACACCGAGTGTATCAAATCCTCTTACAAAATATTTATAACTTGAAGGTGAACCGTTTCCGGGAATGTTAGCGAAATAAACATTGCCGGTATCCCTCGTCATTAAAATGCTGTCGTTTATTACTACTGAGTTTCTGCTCCAGAATAGTTTTAAAGACGTTGGGTTGGGATTAGCGTTCACTATGTTTGAATTGCTTAACACAATTCTTACTCTGTACGGTCCCGAGGTATTAAGTGTATCATTTAAAGAACTATGAGAGATTGAAAATCCGAGAAGTCTCATTGCTTCATAAACATTTATCATTCCCATGCCGTAAGAGTTATCTTCTCCTGCCGTTCCTAAATCTGTTGCACTATAATATAAAGCAAGCAATGCCATTTTTCCGGTTATGACCGGAGCAAATGACCTGAGCAGTGCAACTGCACCCGCAACGTGCGGCGCTGCCATAGATGTACCGGACATTGTTCCATAACTTGGAGTTAGTAAACTTGACCTCACGTTCACTCCGGGAGCTGATACTTCAGGCTTTATTAGAAGCGAACCCGTTCCTCCGCAAAGTGAAGGTCCTCTGCTGCTGAAACTTGCTATAGGATATGTTGGAGAATTCCCGTCAACTGCACCGACAGTAAAAGCATTCACGATGTTTGAATTAATATTTTTCGGCGAAGTAACAGTCGAATCACCGGATCCGCTGTTACCCGATGACCATACTACAGGTACACCCGCTGCTTCAAGAGTAAGTAATGTTGCTTTAAAAGTACCGGTACATTCATTTCCTGTCGGGTCACTTGAATTCCATGAACAATTTATCACTGACGCTTCATCTCTTGTTGTTGAATTTGAATCAGGGTCCATTCCCCACTGAAATGCACTTATACCAAAGTTCGTGTAGTTGCCCGAGCAGCTTCTTCTTGCAGCAATCCATTTTGACCCGAATGAAACTCCTACAGTATCTCCCGATGATATACCAAGACCGCACATAATCCCCATCGTATGCGAACCATGATTTGTACAATATGTCGGAAAAGAAGTACCTCCCGCATCAAACCATGCATGATACCAGGGAACAGTATTCCCCATCCATTTATAATTAAATGCAGGATGATTTCCGTCAACACCGCTGTCAACATTCATCACAACAGTCCCTACTCCTGTAATGCCAAGCTTCCAGAGAACATCAGCTTTAATAGCTTTCAGTCCTGTCTCGACTCCATTTATGCTTTCAGTAATTACAGCATCCGATTCGGATTCTTCAAAGATTAATGGATTATCAATTTCAATGTAGCTTATATCACCCCTTAGTGATATTTGCTTTATGACCTCAATATCTGCATAAGCAGATATTGCATTAATAATCCAGAAATCTTTTATTTCAGAAACTTTATTCATACTGCTGTTGTACCTGAGATAATTTAGCAGCGAATATTGTGTATTCTTTGCCTTATCTTTTAATCCGTCAAGCAAAAGACTTGTGCGCGTATCTTTATCAAGACCTTCCGACTGTGCTCGAAGCATAAACCCGTCTATATCAAATTTATCTGACAGATGTACTATCACTCTAACTTTTTCGGAATTATCATGTAAATTGATTATACTCGCAAGCTGTTCCGATAGTATCACCCTGTTAAACTGAGGATATACGAATGAGGCGAGAGACATGATTAACAATAGCGTAATAAAAAACTTTTTCATAATCTTAGTATTATTTATTAAATAATTTTAATAATTAATTTTCTACGGAATGTTAATTTTAAATAATTTGTAACTAAAATAAAGGCAAAAGTATAATTTTAAAGGGCAGATATCCTGTAATCAGATAGGTTTTTATGTTTTCAGTATTTACTTCTTCGAAAGCGAAACAGTATTATTAAACTTCTCATATATCAAATGCATTAATGCAAGATAAGGATGCTTGAAAAGCATTCTCGGTCCGGAAAACCGCATTACATCTTTAACTCTCTTTCGCATGTCAGGCTTGTAACAGTGTACCGTACAGTTTGAGCACACTGGCTTACTCTCTTCAAAAGGACAATGTAATAATCGTTCAAATGCATAGTCTTTCAGTATTTTGCATTCATCACATAAATTATCATCGTGATTCTCCTTGCAATAATACTCAATCATAATTTCAATCGTATCTCTCTCCCTTTTCAGTATTCTGCTATCCGTTTCCGTTTTCTTCAACTTATTAATACTGAATTATCTGTCTTTGCATCTTTAATACTCACAATTTAATCGTTTTAAAATTCAATTATTTCTAAATCAGTGAAAATCATATACACTCAGCTTTTTGTTTTTGCCTTATTTCAAATCATAATTATTACTGATCTCAAAGTATTAATTTCCACAATTTATTCGTTGATGAAATCTTTATATTTCTAATCAATGAAAATCATAACAAATCATTTTTTTCAGTGTGCCTTTTTCTCAAAACAGTGTGCCGTTTTTCAAATAATTATTTCACCAAAAGCATCTTCATCGTCTTTGTAAACCCTTCAGTCTCGAGAACATAGAAATACACACCACTATGCAATCCGTCCCCGCTAAAATCAACTAAGTAATTTCCCGCGCCCTTGACTTCATTAACAAGCGTACTTACTTCCTTCCCGAGTATATCATATACTTTCAATGTAACAAATCCCTGCTTTGGTATTGCAAAAGAAATCTTTGTTGATGGATTGAAGGGATTAGGATAGTTTTGCTTCAATGAATATGTTAACGGATTTTCATTATTAGATATCCCCGTTATGATTCCCGTACATCCTTGCGCTGCCCATACATTTTGTGGTCCCGAACCAGAATATAAAGCAAAACAGGAGTCATTCGCCGCAAACCTTAATCCCACAGCCGGCGGAAATAGACCTGTCGTAACATTTACTGTATTCATCCTGTCTGAAATTGTAGTGAATGAACCTGCTGAATTCACCGATACATACTTAAGCGAATCAGCAGAGGCACCCCAGTAAAAAAATCCTAATCTGTGAGTATTAGCTCCGCGTACACCGACTATATCAGGCATTGAAACACCGCTGGATGCTGTCCAGATAACGCTTTGGTTTATTGTGTTGAAGTCTCCGTAATTTGTTGTCCGGAAATATTTCACTCCGTCTGTTGTTGCACTCTTTTGATTAAATATAAAAAATATGCTTCCGTTGTTATTCCCGTTTGAAGATAACCTTCCGCCGGATTTAGCATAATTCGGTTCACTGCCACCTACAAAACCGACATACTGTCCCGCTGCAGTAGGTGAAACCATACCTCCGCTTGCACTCATCTTTGAGAAAAATGCTTTTGTGCTGTCAGGAACACCGCAGTATGATATTATTAATGAATCAATGCTGTTTCTCATAAAGAATGCAATATCCGTATAAAGATTCTGCTCAGTAGCTGTTTCTGTAACCCAATATATTTTGTTGGCTTTGTAATTAAAATTAGGAGTCACTGTATTTGGTGAATTCAGCTGAGCAAACTTCTGAGTATTGACTCTTCCCGTTGTACCCGCAGAATCAAAAGAAACTGCTACGTATGCCCATGGTGATGTAGGCCATATGTAATTATCCGAAGTAATTTTTGGAGAATAATATCTCTTTGTTGCATCATCTCCCGGCCATGTGAACGCCCAAAGGCTGCCTGCAAAAGTTCCTGTTAATTGTATTGATGTTCCACCCGCAAACCATTTTCCCGTACCGCCGTTTGACCTTAATCCATAAACGATATGTAAATATTTATTTGTTCCTCCTTCAATAAGTTCAGCATCAACATCTCCGTAATTAAATTTATCAGTACCGCCTAAAATAATATTCACATAAAGCACCCAATGTACACCGTTGTCAGTTGAATATAAAACCCGCATGGAATCCGGAGTCGCACTCGAACCTGAACCCTCAAATCCTACAACAGCCCATATTCTTCCCGCTGTCGCTCCTAAGTATTCAGTAACAGTAGCAAGGCATTTTACGTTAGATTTCATAAGCACTGACGTATTCCCTATTGATAATATTTGTTCTTCTGGATTAGCTTGTGTAATTTTACCCGGATAATATCCCGGTGAAAGAGTAACGCTTTGTTTTGTAATTCTGTCTATCTTTTTCTGCAGAGTGTTTATTGCCGATTGGTCAGGATTACCCGATTTCCGAATTTCGAGTATTTGTCTCTCAATCTCTGATACTTCATTCGATTTTTGAAGATCTAAACCGGGTGATGTTTCTTGCTTTCCGTCAGTCCTGAAAGTGTTTTTATTCTCACCGACGAAATTGTAAGCATTTGGTACTTCCTGTGAAAATAGATTTGATTGCATTGAAATACACAATGCCAATAATAATAGTAATGTTAGATTTCTCATATATTTTTCTCCTTTTTTCAATAAAACAATTATTAATGAAAATAATTCAAAGGATTTTCATTTATTTCAAACCTTGAATAAAGAAGTGCGGTATCGCAGGTTAGTATTTTACTTTTATAACTTTCAATAAGGCATAACCCTAAAACTCATGCCTTTCGTTCTAATTATTTACTTTTTACATCCCGTATTTTTCTTTAAAAGATTTCGTGCTTTTATTAAATAAGTAAGAACTTGTAGAATTTATTTTCTCTTTTGAAACACTTTTCCATTTATTCGTGTCAGTAATAAATTCAGTATCGAATATCTCTTTTGATAATTCATCAATCACTAAATAATTTGCCCTCGCATGCGAATTATCACTTTCTTTAATCGCATTGTTTAAGAAGAATTCTATTGTATTGTAAAGAGTTTTATCGGCAAGCGTTAGCTCTGTAAGCTTTGCTCTGTATTCAAGCTCTGTGCCGTCAAGGTTTGGAAGCAATTCATAATCTTTAAAATGCCGCCCCTCGTGTGCAAGGTAACTGATAAGAAATTCTTCGCTCTGCAAGTCGTAGGCACTCTTCACACAAAAAAGACCTTTATCGTTTGCCCACCCCCCTGGATAATATTTCCCGAGTGTCGCATATTCTTCCCATCCAAGCGTTGCAAAATTTTCCATGAAAGTAACATTCACGTTTATAGTATCATCTGAAATTGCAAACGTGTATATCGAATCATATTGAGATTTCCAGACTAAAAGGTCAAACAATTTTCCCGTTTTAGCATATCCTGTAGTCGTGAACCCAAGTGAACCACAGTAACCTATTAACGCATTATTTATATCATCATCTGAAATACTATCTGACTTTATGAACATACTTGCATTGTTTATGAGAAACTTTTTCAACGATTCCGTAAAACTGCTGTCATGAATCGTAGCATCTGACTTCAATGCACGATGCCAGTATTCGGAATAAAGTTTAAGCAAAGGTTTCAACGCAGGATCAATTGTATTTATGTATTCGCTATTATCTTTATCATTCTTAAACCTCAACTCAAATTCTTTCTTAAACTTTACATCTTTCTCTTTCAATAAAGAGTCGGGATATTCCAGAAGTTTCAGTGCACTCGTCACATCTGCATCAAGCGTATGAGAATACAGTTTTGAATAATTAATCTTTACACTGTCCTGTGTTGAAGCAGATGTATTGGTAATGATTAGTAATAATAATATATAAAATGATTTAACTTTTAACATCTAATAGTAAAAATAATTTTGATTAATAAAATATTATCATGTTGCAAATAAAAACTATAATTCTTTTTAATTAGTTCTCCCTAAAGTAATCTACAGATTGAAGTAATTGAAGTAAAGCTTGTTATTTTTATATTAAATATATAATGCTTTGGTTTTTGAAAAGTAAAATGTTCTTATCAATAAATTTCTACGCGTCAATCCTTTGCTCTACCCTTTTTCCTTAAACCTGTTTACATCAATTATCGCAAGAACCAAAACAGGCACCGCAAAACATATAGAAAAATATTCGTGTTGTACAACCCAGTTCTGATATAATTTTACGGATGTCATAAACGATAACAGCGGATATGCATAAGGATAAAGATGAATATATTCCCACCTCAATACAATCATCCCTGTTATCAGCAAAGCCATACCAATCCCCAGAGGCAATATGTAATTTTTAAACCTTAAACTAATCCAGAATTGAATCGCCGATATTCCCAGCGTAGCAAGGTATATTTTCAGTGAGTACATTAATATAGCATTCATATCTATATGTGTAGAAAAGAAATTATATCCGGGATTAATCATGTTTGCCGTCAAAGCAGAAATCGCCATATATAAATCAAAAAGTATAAAACATGATATAATTATCAACTGCACCATAATAAACTTAGCAAGTATAACGGATGTTATGCTTACCGGTGATGTAAACACCTGCTTCCATGCATTGTTACTCGTTTCTATCTGCGTCACAAGACTTGTTATCAGAATTATGAACATTGGCAGAAGAAATGCTGCTCCCGACTGAAATCCTCCTACATAATGCTCTATCCACGGATTCGGAGAGATTGATGCAATAAAATGATCAGGCTTAAACACATACATCATTAGAAATACTAACGGTATGAATGCAGATCCTATTAATGTAAGTCTGACAGCAGCGCTCCGTCTGGATTTTAATAATTCTGTTTTAATTATCTTTATTAGCATTGCTCTCCGTAGTTAATTCAATAAATAAATCCTCAAGGTTATTTTTTCCGGCAGTAATCTCATAAACATTTATTCCCGCTCTCACCAGTTCCTTATTCACTAAAGCGATCTTAAATTTATCATCACATTCAGCGGTAACTGCATCACCGTTAATCACTGCATCTTCGAGAACTTTCCTGATAATCCCGACCGCTGAATCATTGTCCGACGTATTAATCATCACTTTCCTGTTCTTCGATTTCAAACTTTTTAGTTCATCTATCGTTCCCTGAAACAGCATTTTGCCTTTATTGATTATTCCTACGTGAGTTGCGGTCTTTTCTACTTCACTAAGTATGTGACTCGAAATCAGCACCGTCACTCCTGTTTCTTTTACTAGCGAACTAATAAGCTCTCTGATTTCAACAATTCCCTGTGGGTCCAGTCCGTTTGTTGGCTCGTCAAGAATCAGTAGTTTGGGTTTGTGAAGAAGTGCAAGAGCAATTGAAAGCCTTTGTTTCATACCGAGTGAATACGCTTTAACAAGTTTTCCCTTCGCATCATCAAGCTTTACAAGACGAAGTACTTCATCAATTCTGCTTTTCGAACACTCAAAAATAATTCTGTATATATCCAGATTTTCATACCCTGTAAGATGGGGGTATAAAGAAGGCTGTTCAATCAAAGTTCCTGTTTGTTTCAGAACTTCAATCCTGTTT
>JBAYUG010000058.1:0-21475 GCA_041675325.1 Kapaibacterium sp. (SeqCode) | reverse complement strand
AAATAGCCACGGGACACCCAAAATTACAAGTTCAAAATTATAAACTACTAATAATACAAATATTTATTTTAGAAGATTGTTGTCTTGCGGAAAACAGGGGATATCCCGGAAGTTCCTTTTTAACTTCTCTTTCATCATTCTCCTGAGAAGGTTTCCCTTTTTCATCTTTTTCTTCCATACTATTCATTAATATTGTTTAAATTTTAAAATTTGTATTTAAATATATTGTTTAATCACAACTAAATCGTTGAGAAGAAACGAGTCATTTAAATTATTAATCTCAACTGCGGGTTCGACTTGCATAGTCAGCCCATTTTGATCTACTTTAATCAGTTCGACTTCACAGGAGATTGTTACTTCATCACTCACCATCAAATCGTCTATTTCAAGAATAGTATTCCAGACCATTCCCCAGTCACTTCTTTTGATTTTTCCAGTAATCATAAATCCGGCTCTTTCATTTTTCCATGGATCGGTTAACATTCCGCTATATTCGACATTTAATTTTATGCTTTTTGTAATGCCTTTCATTGTCAGTTCTCCCCATAATTCATGGTCAATAGAAGAATCTGATTTTTCGATTTCTTTCGAGACTAAAGTTATTTGCTTATGGTTTTGTGCATCGAAGAAATCAGCACTTTTTAAATGTTCATCGCGCTTTCTATCACCTGTTGATATTGAATTCACGTCTATCCATATATCAATGCCAACAGTTGTAAAATCGTTAAGATGTGTATATATATTTGCATCAAATGTTTTGAAGATACCTTTAACGTGTGAGATCATTAAGTGTTTTACAGTAAAATCGATTTCAAACCCAATTTCACTATGCTCCGGGTCAATAGACCATCTTGTCTGTGTCATTACGTCTGTCTTTTCCATTTTTGTATATTTTAAATCATTAATCGTAAAACTGTTATTATATATAGAATAAGTAAATTTTGTTATATGGTATCTAATTGCTGGTAAACATTTTCATTTTTGCGCTGTCTTTCTATTTTATCGGGTAAAAGTTTTAAAATAAGGCTTAAGTCTTTATTCCCGTTAACTTCATCATTCATGCAATTAATCAAAAGTTTCCCGCGTCTGTAATATGCATTTAAACAATTCTTATTATTTTTAATCACGTATGAATAGTCACTTAAGGCTCCCTGAAAGTCACCTAACTTTTCTTTTATCAATCCTCTTTTAAAATATGCCGGTAGTAAGGTAGAATCTAATTTTATTACACAACTAAAACTTTCGATTGCTTCTTCATATAGATTCAGTTTGCATTCTATTTTTCCTTTGTTCAATAATACTAATATACTATCAGGATAGAGTTCATTTGTTTTATTAATATCAAGTATAGCCTTTTCATAATTGCACATTATAAAATACAATTTAGCTCTGTTGTTGAATACTTCCGCTCTATCGGGATATAGAGCAGACAATCTATTGTAATCAACCATAGCACCTTTAAAATCTTTTAATTCCCTCTTAACTTTTGCTCTGTTTATGTATGCATCATAGTGATTATCATCTTTTGATATTATTTCATTTAACAACTGTAATGCATTTTTCAAGTTACCATCTTCAATTTCTTTGAGAGCCGGTTTTAAGCTTCTTTTCATAACAGTATTTATTTTAATGTTTTAAAATATGATTAAACCTTATATTTGATTAAAACGAGACTCTGTTTAACAGGTCGACCGTCTTTTCTTTGATTTCCTTAATAGTATTTAATAGTATTATAGCTGCCTCTTCTGATGATGCCGGATTTTGTCCTGTAATTAGAAGACCGTCTTTTTTTACGTATGAACCCCAATCCGGTCCTTTGCTATAATGTGCATTTAATTTCTTCATTTCGTCTTCTAAAAGGAAAGGAACTATGTTTGTAAGTTTAACAGCATCTTCCTCTGAATTTGAAAACCCTGTTACTTCTTTTCCTTTTACTAAAGGCGCACCGTCAGAAGTTTTCACTTTAATCAAAGCAGCCGGAGCATGACAAACAAAAGCTATTGGTTTATCATGACTGTAAAAGTCTTCGATTAATGAAATAGAATTACTATCGTTTGCCAAATCCCACAACGGACCATGTCCGCCGGGATAAAAGACCGCATCATAATCTGACTGATTTACCTCAGACAATTTTACCGTATTCGCTAAAACATTCTTTAAATCCTGGTCTGAATAAAATCTTTTAGTGGATGGACTTTGGGCTTCGGGTAACTCACTTTTAGGGTCGATGGGGGGCTGCCCTCCTTTTGGGGATGCAATAGTAAGATTTACACCTGCATCTGATAAAACAAAATATGGCGCAGCAAATTCTTCTATCCAGAAACCTGTTTTCTCGCCTGTATTTCCCAATTCATCATGGGACGTTAATACAATTAGAACTTTCATATGTTTATTATTAAAATGTTCATCGATAATATTCATCCTTAATATTCTCACGGACACTGCTTTCACCGTTGGGCTTGTTTGCAGAGTCCTTACAGGAAGAATTATAGGTTTCGAATCTTAATTTGTCTTCACCTGCTGATTCATCCACCGCATTTCGTAATTCAAGATTCCCGTTTTCATACCGACAGTAAATATCTTCCGGGTTCAAATCAGAACCTTGTGAGAATGCATTATGAGCTATTATTTCTGTAAAAAATATATCTTCTATTAACTTTATCATTTGATTAAATCTCCTTTACTACTTTTATTCATAAACTGTACAAAGCGGAACTATTATTTGTTGAACAACTACTATTAGTTTAAAACTCGCTATTAACTGTTTTAATTTTTAAATATTTAAATAAAATAGATAAATGAGGTTAATTATATTATAGCTCAGTAGGATGAAAAAGGAACTAATCCTAATGGATTAATTAGCACTAATCCGACACACATTTTCATGTATTTAAAAATGGTTTTTATGACTATGATAATATTGGAAGTATGTGTAATTTTCTTAAAAGCAGATAGTTGTGGCGAGGCACACTTGATCAGTATATTAAATATTTAAAGGATTAGAATTATGAATGAGATCACTGAAAATAAGGAGTCATCAAAAGTTCGTAACCGCCGTGTCCACATGGCGAATGAAAGAACATTTCTTGCATGGATTAGGACAAGCATTGGGATAATGGCATTTGGTTTTGTTGTCGAAAAGTTTGCCTTTTTCATGAAAGAAATGTCAATTATTTTGGGGAAATCCACCACTGAAAATACGATACCAGTTTCGCATGGATACTCTGCTGTTATTGGTATATTTCTTGTAGGTATGGGTACGTTACTTGTCTTATTCGCATTTCTGAGGTACAAAAAAGTTGAAAGACAAATAGATTCAGATACCTATCAACCATCATCGATACTTGACATACTCCTTACCATATTGGTACTATCTATAGGTATTTCTCTTGTAGCATATCTTATTTACAGCATATAATAAAAGTATTAAAATGAAATCAAAAAGCAAAGCAAGTCTCACCATAATTCAAATGAACGACACCCATGCTTATTTTGATATCCATCAGGAGATGTTTTGGATGGGTGACCAAACAGTGTACCGGCAAGCCGGAGGTTATGCACGTATTGCCACAATTGTAAAAAATATTCGTGCAGAAAGTGATGGAAATTGTATCTTTTGCGACTGCGGTGACACACTGCATGGCACTTATCCTGCTATAGCCACACAAGGACGAGCTATTATTCCTATATTAAATTCATTGGGACTTGATGCCATGACAACTCATTGGGAATTTGCGTATGGTCCAACAGTTTTTAAGCAACGGGTTTCAGAACTTAATTATCCGATGCTGTCAAATAATGTCTTTGATAAAGTGACTAAGAAGCCGGTTTTTCCGTCGTATGCTATAAAAGAGATTGGCGGATTACGTATAGGACTTATCGGAATAGCTTCGAATATTGTGGACAAGACTATGCCGCCATCTTACAGTGAAGGTATATATTTTACATTGGGTAAGGATGAACTTCCTCCAATTATTGATTTGCTTCGCACCAAGGAACAGATTGATTTGATTGTGCTGATTTCACATCTCGGCTTCACTCAGGATATGAAGCTTTTGTCTGAAGTAAAAGGCATCGATGTTTGTCTCAGCGGCCATACTCATAACCGTCTTTACAAACCGGTTCTCATTGGAAAAACTATTGTTATACAATCAGGCTGTCATGGTTCTTTTTTGGGCCGCTTAGACCTTGAGGTGGACGGCGGACAAATTGTTGATTATCGTCATCAGTTGATTGAAGTCGAAGCAACTATACAACCTGACCCAATTGTTTCTGAACTTGTGAAGCATGCCCTTGCACCTATCAAGAATGAGCTTGCTGAGGTTGTTGGTGAAACATCCACAGCACTCAACCGAGGAACAACCATGGAGACTACTATGGACAATTTCCTTCTTCAGGCTTTGCTTGAAAGCACCGGTGCTCAACTGGCATTTTCGAACGGCTGGCGCTACGGTGCACCAATAATTCCAGGACAGATAACCTTGAATGACCTTTACAACATTATTCCCATGAATCCACCAGTCTCAACAATAGAGTTAACGGGAGAGGAAGTAAAGTCAATGCTGGAGGAGAACCTTGAAAGAACGTTTTCGTGCGACGCATATAAACAAATAGGAGGATCCATCAAACGTTGTCTGGGTCTTAACGTTTACTTTAAGATTGAAAATCCCCCGGGTACTCGTATTCAAAAAATATTTGCAGGCAACGAAGAAATACAGCCCGACAAGTATTACAGTGCGGCATTCGTCACGATGCAAGGTGTACCTCAAAAATATGGACGTAATCGAGAAAATCAGACAGAAAGAACTATAGATGCGATGCGAAAGTATTTGATTAAACATCGACCAGTGCACGCAGAACTCAGGGGCACATTTATTGCGGTATAAGAATATTAACAGTAAGAAAAGTCTTGCCCTTTCCACAAAACGCAAGAATATTTTTACTTGTAATTGCAAGACGTCTTCCTTTAAAAGAATAAATATAAACCTTTCGGGCAGTTTACTATGCTGATTTATTTTTTTAGTACTTATATTTGCTTTAAGCATATCCATTAAGCTGTCGTTTTGCTTGGGTACCAATGTCATTTTAGGAATAGATATTTTTTTACCCTTCGATTTCTTCTTAATAATTTTCATAAGTTTGGCGGTATAAGTGTCTTTATATTTTGCAATGCTGATTTTCTCGGTTTCCTGCTCAACTAATTTATTTGCCATATCCATTTCTTTGGTTTTAGTTTTTATTACAGGCGGAAGTTAAAACGGAATGCATCCACTCTATGAATTTTTCGGATTCGTTCTAGTTGTTGAAGAATAATATTGTTTGGTCATTTACTGGTAGACAAAGTGAGATGTCGTAAGTTAGCATTAAGCATAACAGATTATAAAAATGAAACGTAATAATAAGTTTTTTAAATTGATGAAATATAACACTATTTTTTCATGTCAAGCTGTTATTGTATTTATTTAATTAATAGTCACACTATTTTCACCCGCTTTTTAGAAACTCTGATAAATAGTTTAATAAATTCATTTAAAACCAATGGGGTAAATCCCAGAGCAAGAATAATTCCCCATGCCCTCATATCAGGCATCTGCAAGTGAAATGCACTTTTTATAGCCGGTATCCCAACAACAACCAGTTGAAGGGCAAAGCCTATCAGAATTGCTCCTACAAGATATTTATTCGAAAAGACTCCAATCCTGAAAATGGATTTCCGTTCATTCCTCAGAGCCATTGAATAAACCAACTGACAAACCACCAACACCATGAAAGCCATGGTACGGGCATATTCTATTGTGTTTTGGGGTACCTGCTTATCAAAAGGGGTGTAACCATGCTCATAATACCCAAAAAAGTAAGCTGTGATAGTTAATACCCCGATTAAAAATCCACCGAGCAGAACATGCAAACCGGCTCCGTTTGCAAAGAAACTTTCGACTGCAGGACGCGGCTTTTCTTTCATTACATCAGGATTACCCGGATCCATTCCCAGCGCTATTGCAGGGAAAGAATCGGTGATTAGGTTTATCCACAGGAGCTGTGTGGCAATCAACGGGGCTTTCCAGCCTATTATCAGTGCCACGAATATAGTAATTACTTCACCCAGGTTACAAGTGATAAGAAATATTACAGATTTTTTAATGTTATTGTAAATATTTCTTCCCTGTTCGATGGCTGAAACAATGGTTGAAAAATTATCATCAGTAAGGATCATATCTGATGCACCTTTGGCTACATCGGTACCTGTAATGCCCATTGCAACTCCGATATCGGCAGTGTTTAATGAAGGAGCATCGTTGACTCCGTCACCCGTCATTGATACGATATTGCTCTTGGATTTCAGTGCCCTCACAATTTTTACTTTATGTTCGGGGGAGACACGTGCAAAAACATAAAAATTGTAAATCTTTTCAGCGAATTCCAGGTCGCTTAACTCATCGATTTCCTGACCGGTAATAGTTTGCTCTATTTTTTCTGCAATTCCAAGCTGATAGGCAATGGCGAAAGCCGTATTCTTATGATCACCGGTAATCATCAGCGTTTTGACTCCTGCATTTTTTGCTTTTAAAATGGAATCCTTAACTTCTGCCCTTGGCGGGTCTAGCATTCCTACCAGTCCAACAAGAATCAGGTCTTTTTCCATTTCAGAATGGTTAATTTTTCCCTTTACCGGCTTATAGGCTGCTCCAAGGGTGCGCAGCGCCTCGTCAGACATAGAAACAGCTGCATCAAGGTATTTCTTTTTATGAGACTCGGATAAGGGAATCGGTTTTCCACCGTCTAAAACATGAGTGCAGATTTCAATAAGATTCCCGATGCCGCCTTTCGTATAAACCACATAATTCCCGTTTTCTTCAATCAGTGTTGACATTAACTTACGGTCAGAATCAAATGCTGATTCATCGATACGCCTGCTGCTGTTTTTCAGTACTTTACGGTCAATTCCCAGCTTATCGCCCATGATGAGCAAGGCTATTTCGGTTGGATCTCCAGTGCCTTCACCATTGTCATAGCTTGCATCCGAACAAAGGATCATGGCTTTTGCCAGGAATTTTAATCCTTCTGAAGTCGTATTATCCAATCCGATCCGCATAAGACCTTCAAGAGTGAAGGCGTTGGTAACAGTCATCTTATTTTGCGTTAAGGTGCCGGTTTTATCGGAACAGATAATATTCAGTGAACCAAGAGTTTCGACTGCAGATAGTTTCTTAATGATGGCATTTTTTTTAGATAGGTTGGTAACACCAATAGCCAGCACTACTGCCACAATAGCAGCAAGGCCTTCGGGTATGGCAGCTACAGCGAGGGAAACCGACATCAGGAACATTTCAGATAAATCCCTTCCCTGCAATATTGCAATAATGAAAATCAATACACAAATTACAATTGCGATGACTCCAAGGTTTTTCCCCAGTTTATCCAAACGTATTTCCAACGGGGTTCTTGACTTGACCTCAGTATTAATGATGGAAGCGATTTTACCAATTTCGGTATTCATGCCGGTTCCCACTACCACTCCTATTCCTCTTCCACTTGTAATAATGGTCGACATAAAACCTACATTTAACCGATCTCCCAAGGCGGTTTTCAAGTCAGTTTGAATAAGGGAAGCTTCTTTTTCTGATGGAACAGATTCGCCTGTTAATGATGATTCATCGACCTGAAGATTATTGGATTCAATCAGGCGAATATCTGCAGAAATTATTCTACCCGCATCAAGGATAAGAATATCCCCGGGAACGATATTTTCAGAATCAATCTCTATAACTACTCCGTTTCTGCGAACTAGTGCTTTTGGGAATGTTAGTTTCTGAAGGGCTTCAATCGCTTTTCCGGCTTTGACTTCCTGAATAACGCCCAGTAATGCATTAATATTTATAACTGATAAAATTATAGCGGCATCAACATACTCCCCCATAAATATGGTTATAACCACAGCTCCCAACAGGATATAAATCAGCCAGTTTCTAAGCTGTGCAAAAAATATAAGGAATATACTTTTCTTTTTTTCAGCCAGTAGTTTATTGACACCGTATTTCTTCAATCTGCTTAAGGCTTCTTCGTCAGAAAGGCCATAAGCCGGAACAACACTTAGTTCTTTTAAAACTACTTCTGCTGTTTTGTAAAACCACATGTTTCGTTTTTAATTAGTTTATTATTAATAAACACAACCTTGTGTAACCCCAACTATAATGCTGGGGTTAGTAACCGTAAATAAAATAATTTAGCCCTGCTTACAATATTTTTGCCGGTTAACAATGGTTTTAAATGTTTTATTGACAATTTAATGATATATACGATTTTTCATGTTTTTTATCAAATTCTCCTTCGTGTTTATTATTTCCCGCTGCATTTTTACATCTTTTTTTTATTGTCATATTTTACTTTTTCTTTGACTAATCCTTCAGCATCTTTTTTAGTGTATTTAAATTTATCTGTAATTGAATCAAAAGATCCATCTAACCTGGTTTTTAGTTTATCCACATAATCACGACCTTTATCCATGATTTGTCTGCGGGTTATTGAACCCTTTTCGTGTGGGAATAAAATACTTGATATTACACCAACGGAAAGTCCTTCCATTGTTCCATATTCTACTTTACCTGTTCTCATAATTGAATTTTTTTAAACTCCACAAACCTACCAAAAAGGAGGCTTATGAAGCGGATTAATTGATTGTTGTTTATTATTATTGTAATCTTTGATTCCCGGAGATAATTCTTACCGGGAAAGAGATTATACTTTTAAATGTTTTGCATTATGATTTTATCATATTATTCAAGTATTAATTTTATTATCAGAGCCTGAAATACTCCAACAATGCACTATTAAACTTTTCAATTTCTTCCGGAAACAAACTATACCCGCAATTCTCGAAAGCAATAATTTGCGAATTTGATATCCCGTCTTTCATCTTTTCCACCAAATCAAAAGAACATATCTTGTCTTTTTTACCGTGCATAATCACTGTCGGTATTTTTTATTCTCTCTTAATCATTTCTCAGTTCAGTTTCACGCAAAGCGATAAAACATTATCAGTCGCATGAGGCGAAACACTTAAGCAAATCTTAATCAGCCTACTTCCAATGCCTTCATTTAATGATGTCTCGGTTGCAGAGAATATCTTTGCAAAATCAGATAAAAGTTTTTGTTTGTCTATCATTTTAATATAATTCTATTATTTTGATGAAAACCAAATTACAAATTATTCTGTAACTTATATTTATGCACATTACTATATTTATTTATTCCTTTACAATATTAGGGAAATATAAATAATTATGTTATAGTGTAAAGGAATGAAAAAGGAACTAATCTTAATGGATGAGTGAAATAAAAAATAAACAGGCTAAAGATAAGAAATATATAAAAAAGGACTGTCTTTCAGGAGACAGTCCTTTAAAAGCGATAAGAATTTATAACGGTAACAAATTTTACCTACAGCTAAAAATAATTATTTCATTAAAGACATCTTTTTAGTGTCTACAAAATCGTTTGTAATTAATCTGTAGAGATAAATTCCGCTCGATAGTTTAGAGCCGTCGAAAGTAAACTCAAAATTACCCGCTGATAAAGTAGAATTTACCAATACGGAAACTTCTTTTCCTGTTATATCAAAGACACTCAATCTTACAGGATCTGCTTTCGCCATAGCGAAACTAATCTTTGTTGACGGATTGAACGGATTCGGGAAGTTCTGATTCAGTGAGAATTTCTCAGGAACATTTGTACCAATCGGATTTACACTCACCATACCATTCATTGTTGTATTGTACATCATACCGGTATTGCCTGCGCCTGTTCCGATTTCACCAATGACAGTACCTCTATGAATACCGTTCAGACAAACACCATAAAAATGTCTTGTTTCACCTAACGGTGTTTGATTCGACCATACATTTCCCCAGTCCGTTGAAGTAAATATTACTCCATTATCACCGCAGACTGTAATTGTTCTCTTTACGTTTGTCGGCGGGTCAGTTTTTATCATATCGATTGAACGTAGGTGCTGAGAAGTAAATGATGGTTTAACGACCCAATCCATACCGTAATTTGTTGACCACATAATTCTACCGTTATTGCCGCAGATGTAGGCAATATCCTTAGAAGCAAAGACAACATCGTTCAGGTAATCGTATATACCTGCATTTCTTGGTCCATAATTTGTGGTCCAGTTAACACCATGATTAGTCGTGTACCACAGGTAACCGTCAGTACCGGCAATGATACCGCGTAAATCATTAGTTGAGGCCACATAGACGTAATCAATAGAATGCATAGTCCAAGGAGTTACGTCGGTTCTTTTTGTAAATGTTGCACCTGCATTATGTGTTTCGAAATAAGTACCTGCATAACCGACAAATGTCACATAATTGTAATCATAAGCCTGACTTACGGCAATACCCCTGATAGTATTGTAAGGAGTATCAAAAGGTCTGATTACAGACCATGTAAGACCGGCATCAATTGATTTGATAATTACACCGCCCATTCCTGCGGCATAAACAACTTGCTCCGTAGCAAACTTCACGTCATTTAGCCAAATATCTATATTTTGATAAACAAGTGCCCATGAATCACCGGCATCGCTTGTTCTGAGCACAGTTCCTCCCTGTCCTACGGCAACACCGACGAGTTCATTTAAAGCAGGATTAAGATCATTTTTGTAAAAATCGACTGCGAACAGCGAGTAGGGAACACCAGTATTATAGGAATTCCAGCCTTGTGCTTTTATTAATGTAACGCTCATTAAGAAAAGACATAATAGTAAAACTAATTTTTTCATAATTTATACAATTAAGGTTGATGTTTTGTTTTTATTCCCGTTAAAACGTATAAGTATTAATATTAAATGTCAAGTCATTTAATATGCTTCACTTTAAATAAAATATTTATTTGATTATTGATAGCTGAATGTTTGGAATTCAGATAAATAGAATTCCCCGATGAGTCGGCGTAAATTAAAAGCGCACAAACTTGGATGACATGTGCTCTAAAGCTCCTCCGTCAAAAACTGGACTGTAGGGTTAGATCCCAGCCAAGAAGATTCTCAAAAATTAAAAAGGCTGTAATTGCTTACAGCCTATTTTTGAGATGTTTAAAAATAAAAGATTATTGTTAATATCCGAAGACCTGTTCGAGTGTGAGCTCTTCGACTTTGCCGTATTTTTCGAGAATGCTGAAGTCGAGCTTACTTTTATCCCCGATAACAAGATAGACGTATTTATTACCTTTTATATATTTATCATTGAATGATTTAACATCATTAAGGTTGTATTTATTCACGTTTTCGTAAACGTCTTTTCTGATGTCATAATCTATTCCCTGCCTCTTTGAAGAAAGATAAGAACGCAGAACATCGCTTCTAAGGATTCTTTCTGTTTGTATGTTTTTCAGAACGCCGTCTTTTGCTGCTCCAAATGTTACATCGCTCATCGGCATATCATTCAGCAATACATCAAAGCCTGTCATTGCCTCGCCGAGTTTATCAGACTGTGTACCTATGTAAGAAGTCATCATAAAGTTTTTATCCTTTGAATCCGGTATTCCGTACCGTGATGAAACAGAATAAGCAAGAGCTTTAGCTTCTCGCAAATCCTGAAAGACGATTGAGCTCATACCGCCGCCGAAATATTCGTTGTATAGTGTGATGATAGGAATGCTCTTTGCGTCGAACATTTCACCTCTGTGAAGGAACATAATTTCTACCTGTTTCATCTTGTAATCAACAAAATATACTTTGTTCTCCGTAGTCGCAAGTTCTTCGAATTTCCTGTTTGCAGGAGGCGACATCGGCAGTTCTTTAGTTTTGTAATATAAACCTGTTGTCTTCTCAAACTCATCTTTTTCAAGCGGACCGTAGTATGTAATGCTGTGTTTGTATCTGATGAGTGTTTTCAGCATATCAGTAAGCTCTGATGGGTTCATGTTTTTCAGTTCGCTTTCGGTAATTTGAGTTGTCATCGGATTTATGGCACCATGAATGCCCCAGTTTGTCAAAGCACCGCGAAGTATAGTATTCTTTGAAAGTTTGGCGTTTGTTCTGCTTTTCAGAATATCGTCAACCAGATTTTTATATGCCGCTTCATCCGGCACAGCATTGGCAAGAAGTTCCATTAATAAGTTTAATGCAGATTTATAATTCTCACTTAAACCGTTAAGCGAAATCTGCATCCTGTCACCGGACTGATTAGCATTAAAGCTGCATCCCAGCCTGTAGAATTCCTGACTGATTTCTGTTGCATTCATATCTTTTGTACCAACAAGCTTTAAATAGCTTAAAGCAGTCGAAAGCTTCTTATCTGCATTGTTACCGAATTCGAAAATGAATGCCATTTCAAAAAGATTATTCTCTTTGTTCTTCATTGAGTAAACATCCACGCCAGGCTTCAAACTGAACTGTGATATCTCCGAAATGTAATCCACGAACTGCGGTGCGATTTCGGTTACAGGTTCTTTTACCATCTTTGTAAGGAAGGATGATTCTGATTCCCTATTGACCTGAACGGGCGTAATATCCGGCTTTACGATCTTCTGCACGCTTTTATCTTCGCCTGTTTTCTTGTAAACGACAACATAGTTGTTTCCGAGGTATTTATTTGCAAGGTCAACAACATTCTGCTTTGAAACTTTCTCAAGTCTATCGAGCGACGTATAATATCTGTCCCATGGGATGTTTGTTGTGAAAGAGCTGACGTATGCCTGAGCCCTGTAATCGTTGCTCTGGAAACCTCTTACTCTGCCGAGTTTGTAGTTGTTGATAGTTGCTTCAATCATCCAGTCAGGAAAATCACCCTTCCTGACCTTTTCGACTTCTGCAAGAAGTAATCCTTTTAATTCTTCAAGCGACTGCCCTTCACGAGGTGTAGCTGAAAAAATGAGTGTACTGTAATCCATCATATCGTCAAGAAATGCCGCGGCGTTAAGCGCTTTTTGCTGTTTCACGATGTTAAGGTCAATAAGTCCTGCACTACCGTTATATAGAATACTGCTCATCATTGACATTACGTCGAACTCATCTGTCGTCGCACCCGGAAGCCTGAATCCGAGAAGAATACTTTCAGCTTCCGGAGAGTAAACTGTTTTTTCGACAGGACTTGCTATTGGTTCTTCGACAGCAGGAATAAACTCAGGTACTACCTTTGACGGTGTGCTACCGAACTTTTCATCGATTAGCTTAATTGCTTCATCAGGATTAAAATCGCCTGCAAGAATAATAGCCATATTGTTCGGAACGTAGTAAGTATTGAAATAATTAATAACCTTTTTAAGAGAGGGATTCTTTAAATGTTCAACAGTACCGATTGTCGTCTGCGTACCGTAAGTATGTTTTTGGAACAGACCAGCATACAGATTTTCGAATGCTTTAGAGGATCCGTTATCCATAGAGCGGTTCTTTTCTTCATACACAACTTCGAGTTCAGTATGGAAAAGCCTCATAATAGGCTCTTTGAATCTCTCAGCTTCAATCGTCAGCCATTTTGTAAGCTGGTTTGAAGGGATTTCATTCGTATAAACAGTCTGTTCGTTTGATGTATAAGCATTAGTACCCGTAGCACCGATAGAAGCGAGCATCTTATCGTATTCATTCGGTATTGCATAACCCGAAGCAAGATAAGAAACAGAATCAATCTTTCTGTAAAGCATTTTTCTCTGCTGCTCATCGGTTGTTGCTCTGTGCTGTTCATAAAGGTCGATAATCTCATTAATGAGTTTACCTTCCTGATTGAAATCTTTGCTTCCGAAATTGCTCGTTCCCTTGAACAGCATGTGCTCGAGGTAGTGTGCGAGTCCGGTAGCGTCGGACGGGTCGTTTTTGCTTCCCGCTTTTACGGCTATCCTTGTCGTTATTCGGGGTTCAGCTTTATTTACAGACATGAAAACAGTCAGTCCGTTATCGAGCTTATAGATTCTCGTACCCATCGGGTCACTGTCAAATGTTTCATAAGTGTATTTCTTCTGCGCAAACACGCATGTTACTGTAACTGACAGTAACAGGATAAATAACAATTTTTTCATAGATGATTTTATATAATTATTTAACAAATATAACATATCCTTTTAGGTATTTTGTTTCAGACATTTGAGGCAAAACAGGGTGGTCGTATGAACTGTTTGCAAAATCAATTATCTGTATTTTCCTTCCTGCTTCAGCGGCTGATTTCACGAGTATATCGTCGAACTGTGCCTCTGAAATATGGTGCGAACAGCTGTAAGTCATAAGTATTGAATTCTTATGCAGAAGCCTCATTGCTTTGTAGTTCAGTTCTATGTATCCTTTAACTGCTGACGGAACGTTCTTTCTTGATTTTGTGAACGAGGGAGGGTCGAGCACAATGAGATTATATTTTTGATTTGACTGAAACACATTATCAAAGTACTTATTCACATCCTCGCAAATAAAGTTTATACCTTCAATGCCATTAAGCTTTGCGTTCTTAGAGCCTTGTTCTACAGCGTGCTCAGATGAGTCAACTGCAGTTATCTTCTTACATCCTGCATATGCAGCATTAAGAGCAAATCCCCCTTCGTTGCAGAAGAGGTCAAGGACTTCTGAATTCTCCGTAACGTATTGCCTAATCTTCATTCTGTTGAATGCCTGATCAAGATAAAATCCTGTCTTCTGACCTTTAAGCACGTCGATAGAATATTTGATACCGTCTATATCCACGATGAAATCTTCATCTTTTATATCGCCGCTTCTGTAAAGCTCCCCTTCTGTTTTTTCAAGCCCCTCAAGAACTCTCAGCTCATTATCATTCTTTTCAAAAACCGCGGATGCTTTGAAGTCATCCTTTAGCACAGCGACAACATCATCCTTAAATTTTTCCATTCCTTTTGAGAATATCTGAATGGAATAGACATTATCAAACTTGTCAATAATCAGTCCGGGAAGGAAATCGGACTCACTATTGCAAAGCCTGAACGTTTTTCTTTCGGGATAGATTTTCAATCTGTGCTGTTCTGCTGTCTTAATTCTTTTTCTCAAGAAGTTAATATCGATCTCTTCTTGGGAATCAGATAAATGCCTGTAAGCTATAAGTGAATGCTTATTATAATAACCTTTGCCCAGAAACGTACCTCTGTCTGAAAAGATTTCTGCAACGCTGCCGTCTATAATCTCGCCGTCTATCTTTTCTATCTCATTTGAAAATATCCATTGATGCCCTATCTTCAGGCGTCGTTCTTCATTCTTTTTTAAATAAATTTTCATTTTGCAAACCTCATTATTCTTTCATTTATTAAATCAGTACCAATCAATTTCATGCATTTGAAATGACCTTTCGGACATTTACTGCGTCCTATGTGCGAGCAAGGTCTGCATTTAAGCCCGAGTATTTCGGAAACTTCTGTTGTATCGAGCTGCGGAAAAAAACCGAACTCTTTTACTGTACTGCCGAATGTAACATATGTCTTTTTTCCTAGAGCCTCTGCCAGATGAAGTACTCCGCTATCGTTGCACAAAACAAATTTTGATTCAGATATAAGCCCCGCAAGTTCAGAAAAGCTCAGCTTACTGCAAAGGTTTAAACTGTTCTTTATCTTTGACTCGAGATAGCTACAAATTTCTTTATCGGTTTTATTATTATCACCAGTAAATGCAATCTTTATATTTACATTCTTTAACAACTCAACGTATAATTCCTTTGGATACCTTTTTGTAAAGTGTTTTGATGACGGAGAGATAACAGCGTAATTTCTCTGAATAAAATTTGTCTTAGATATTTTGAGATTAGATTTTGTGAACTCTGTATTTACGCTGTCGTTAAATTCTTTAAGTGTGTTAAGATATTTCCTGTAAACAGGAATCGGCTCTTTAAGAAGGTTAATCTTAGTGTAAACAAGTAAATGCTTCTTCCAGGTTTCTTTTCGCACTCGGAATACTTTACTGTTTGATGGACGAATTCCGCGGCTCTTAAGATTGGACTGCAAATCAAAAACAACGTCGTACTTATTTTCATTCAGCTTTTGCTTTATACTTTCGTTGTACACGATTATATTATTAACGCTATTGTGCAATCTTACAAGTTCAGAGTACTGATCTTTAACAACAAAGTCAATCTCTGCGTTAGGATATAATCTTCTCAATTCGTTTAGGAAAGGGAAAGTCAGGACGATATCTCCAAAAGAAGAAAGCCGTATAACGAGTATTTTAATTTCATCGATCAAAACAATCTTGGCTGGTCAGTTTTTGTCATGCTGTCGGTTGAAATAACCTGATGCGAGAATTTATTAATCTCTATTGTATTGAAAAGTTCGTTAAGAAATTCAAATCCGTACTTGTTGAGGAAATATGAAATATTGATGCTTCTTTCCTGTGGTTTTCCATTAGGATAAACGCTGTTTATTATACCGCTCAGTTTTGAACCCGTAGAATCATTTTGTTTAATCTGTGATTCTTCAAACTTCTTTTTGCTCACGGCAAGATTTTCCAGAAACTTATCGTATTTGTTCCTCAGGTTTTGCATAAGATTCTTGTCAATATCATGCAGCTTAAGACTGTAGGTGTACATTACAGCGTTCAGGTCGTCTTCAAAGTTTCCAAATACTTCCTGAATATTAACAGCGTTAAACTTTCCGAGCAGTTTTCTCGAAACATTTTCTTCGTCAAAGAGTTCTTCAAAACCAAAATCAAACTTTTCAAGAAACGCCTCTACCCTTTTTTCCAGAATAGTAATTGAAGTCCTCGGATAAACAACGGGCACTTCCATATCGAAGAAGTTGTAAACGTCCCTGAACTGCGCAAAGTACGCGACTTCAGAAGGTCCGCCTATGTATGCAACTGTTGGAAGCAGATAGTCCTGACACACAGGTCTTAATATCACGTTAGGACTGAAGTTTTCGGGATTTGTATAAAGCAGATGGAAGAGCTCTTCCTTCTCGTACTTCTGGCGTGTGTGCCTTAACGAAAACTTTCCTTCCTTTATTTCGACAAGATGCCTGCTGTTATTATGAGCATAGAATATATTTATCGACCTTGGCTTTACCTGAGGCTCATATTCTTTGCTTTCAAGCCTTGCGGAAGTATCGACAATCATTTCACAAGTATGAGGATAAGTATTAAGCTCCTTCTCAAAAACAGGTATCATCATCTTTTTCAATTCTTTATCTGTCGGATTGCAGAATATTACACCCTTATCGCCTGCCATGTAATTAAAGAATCTTGCAAAAGAAGTTATAAGGTCAATACCCTCTTTGTATGACCTGTTAATATAATCGAAAAGCTCATCCGTAAACTCAGTCTGAAGTAAAGAATCTTTAAGCATTTGCTTGAAGACTTCTATGTGGCTGTCGAGCACAATTCTGCCTGTCGGAGTCAGATACCTTTCTTTTTCAACTCCTTTTTCAAAATAGCTAAGGTTTTTAACAGCGTTGGAAGAATCAAAAACATTGACATTATTTATTTCAAGGAAGTCATGGTCGTCAGCTTCCAGCCAGAACACAGGGACGAATTTATAATCTGTATATTTAGCGGAAAGTGAACGCGATAGCTGCACGGCATTTAATGCTTTGATGATAGTGTATAAATTTCCAGTGAGCATTCCTATCTGCTGTCCTGTAACTATAGCAAAAGTATTTTCTTCCTTCAGGAATTCTATGTTCAGAAATGTTGATTCACCGGAATTGAAGAACTTATTCTGTGTTTTTAGGATTTCAGCAAGCTCGATTCTGCTAATTCTTTCGTTGTTATAGCTTTCTTTCTTCGCATTTATAGAATTAAGAATTCCTTGACCGTCGGGCGTAAAGGTGAAAAACTGTGATACTTTCTCGAATTTAGTCAAATAATCTATGAACAAGTCATTGTATCCATTAAGACTTGTGTAAGGAATGTTCATTTTGATTTGCATTACACTAAGTATATTTAATTGTTAATTTACGTGGTGAAAGTTAGTCATAATAAGATTAATTTGTTATGATTTAATTTGGAACTTATAACCCTATAAATAGTATAATATTAATAAAATTAAACTAATCATGAGAAGAAAAATCATTTTGGCGGTAATAATTCCGTTGTTGTTTTCATCGTTGTCATTTGCTCAGTACATTACTCCGGGAACGGGAAAAGTCTGGACACTGGACAGCCTCGTTGCAAATTCAGCGGGTGCGGTTACGTTCAGCGGGGGTTCGTATTTATTTAATAATAATATAACTCTACAAAATTCAGACACGCTGAAGATACTTAACAATGCAATGGTCAAAGTTGCAGGGACGATGTTATTCACAATTTATGGTACGCTTATAATTAATCCGCCTGACTCTGTTAAGTTCACGGCGATTGACACGACGAGCAAGTACATGGGATTCCGGCTTGATTCACTGTCGGACGCTTCGGTTATGAGGAATCTGATATTTGAACATGCCAATTCAATCTATTTCTTTAACAGTGATGCTTTGCTTGACAGCTCGATTATAAGATACAATACTTATTCAGGTTCGGGTGCACGCAGCGGAGCAATTTATCTTTACCGATCAAATCCTGTGATATCCAATTGCACGATATTCGGAAGTTACCGTTCAGCGATTGGTTCAGGCTCGAACATTGCTTCTTCACCAACTATTATTAACAATTTAATTTATGGCAATAATGTAACGAACGGAAACTACTCTCAGATTAGTCTTGGAGCGGGAGCACCTCAAACTATTATTATAAGAAACAATCAGATTTTAAGGGCATCTACTAATTCGGGTGCAATAGCTTTTCTACCGATAGGCGGAATACCTTCTATGATAATTGAAAATAACATTATCAAACATAACAGATATGGTATTGGAATTCTCGCGGGAGGTATAACGGCTTACATTAATAATAATATAATTGACAGTTGTAACACGCAGGGAAATCCTGCACTTGGCGGCAGCGGACTTAATTTTGCGGGAGGCTGGACGACATCGAGCGTTATTGTTACAAGGAATACGGTACGCGGGAATCTATGGGGCGTTACTATTCAGAATACTGCGAAACCAAATTTAGGAAATCTTACATCTCCTGATACGACTGACCAAGGGCTGAACAATATTTACGGCAATGGAAACACGGGAAAAATATACGATTTGTACAATAACACACCTGATACGATAAAGGCTGAAAATAATTACTGGGGAACTAACAATTTAGACTCAGTTGAAGCGCATATATTTCATAAATCGGACAGTTCGACATTAGGTTATGTTGATTACCTGCCGATAAAAACTTTGACAGGCATCGTAAGTAATCCCGTGAAGGTTGATTCTTACGAGTTTATGGAGATTTATCCTAATCCTTTTAATCCAGAAGTGCTGATAAAGTTCAGGATTAAGACGGATGGCTATGCAAGAATTCGCGTTTATGACCTGCTTGGCAGAGAAGTTTACGTGATTGCGAATGAATACCTGAGGGCGGGCGAATATGAACGAAACTGGCTTTCAAAAGGTTTGCCGAGCAGCGTTTATGTTGTAAGGCTTGAAACACAGACGGGTAACATTGCCAAGCGTGTTGCGATAGTGAAATAATAAATTGAATTATTTTAATATAAACAAAAAAGCCGTTCGGATAAACGGCTTTTTTGTTGCGTTAAAGTTATGAACTTTCTATGAACCTGCTTCTTTTGTGACCCAAATAACATTCCGTACAAATTAGATTTCAGCAGCCTCTATTTTATTAACGTCATACGTTTTGTGTCTGTAAAACTACCTGTCTGTAATATGTAGAAATATACTCCGCTTGGATATTCGAAAGCGTTCCAGTCAACGGAATATGTGCCGGGCTGGAGGGATTCGTTCACAAGGGTTGCGATTTCTTTGCCGAGCATGTCATATATTTTTAGGGTTACAAATGGATTCCCTCCTGATCCCCGCTCAAGAACATTGCGGGGACTCGGAAATGACAAATAAGGAGCAACATTAAATCTTATATTTGTTGTGGAATTAAACGGGTTCGGATAATTCTGTTCAAGAGAGTACTTTTCGGAAACTTCTGTACTAACATTTTGAATGCCTACAAGCTCTGAAAGTGGACGCCGCCAGACAGAATTACCCATTGTTCCGGCAAAGATGTTATTGTTTGTAATTAAAAGTGAAAATGTATTTGGAATCCCAACAAACCCCTGATTCACTTGCGACCAGTTCGTTCCGTTATTCGTTGATAGAAATATACCTGAATTTGTTCCTGCAAATACATTATTCCGAATAACCGCAAGAGCATTAACATTTGCATTATTGAAAGTGGTCGGAGTCCAGCTATTACCATTATTCGTGGAGAAATAAATGGTTCTGTTATAAGTTCCGGCAAAGACATTATTACCATATACTGCTATAGAATGAATATATCCATTATTCAAAGTTTGTGTCCAACTGCCGCCATTATTTGTTGAAAGATATACACCCGAGCTACTTGTTCCTGCCAATAAATTACTGCCGCTTACAGCAAGTGTAGGTACGGTTTTATCATTTAGTGCTGTCGAATACCAGTTAACTCCATAATTGGTTGAAAATTTAACGCCATAATGATAACATCCCGCAAATAAATTGTTTCCTATGGCGACAATAGAATAAACAATACCAGTACCTAATCCAGTTAGCGACCATGTACTTCCACTATTTGTTGAGACATAAATACCATCATAGTTTCCACAACCAGCATAAATTTTATCATCTAATATTGCAAGTGACTGAATATCTTTATTGTTTAAGGTTGTTTGCGTCCAGCTGCTTCCATTATTAGTAGAGAAATATACTCCACTGTTAATCGTTCCCGCAAAGAAATTATTTCCGTTTACAGCAAAGGAAATAACAAGTCGATTATTAAATGAAGATTGCGCCCAGTTTGTTCCATTATTTGAAGATTGATATATTCCATTTTTCAAAGTACCAGCAAATAAATTATTCCCGCTTACGGCAAGTGAATATGTACATTGATT
Organism: Kapaibacterium sp. (SeqCode); assembly: GCA_041675325.1. Taxonomy (GTDB): domain Bacteria; phylum Bacteroidota; class Ignavibacteria; order Tepidaquicellales; family Tepidaquicellaceae; genus CAIKZJ01. The sequence continues at coordinate 578 of JBAYUG010000058.1, read as the reverse complement.
GTTTAAAGCGGTTTGAGTCCAGTTATTACCATTATCTGGTGATAGATAAACTCCATCTGTACTTGTTCCTGCAAAGATATTATTCCCGATTATTGCAAGGGAACGAACATCTTGATTATTCAAAGCCGTTTGAGTCCAGGTTTGTCCATTATTCGTCGAGAGATAGACACCGCTACCCCATGTACCTGCAAATATATTATTTCCGTTTGCGGCAAGAGAATAAATAGTTTTGCTATTCAAAGCAGTTTGAATCCAGTTTGCTCCGTTATTTGTTGAGAGATATATCCCTGTATTTTGAGTTCCAGCAAAGATATTATTTCCGCTTACGAGCAGTGCATGAACCCTGTGCATATTCAGAGAAGTCTGTGTCCAGTTAGTTCCATTATTTGATGAGACATATATTCCATAATCGTATGAACCTGCAAAAATATAATTTCCGTTAACCTCTAGAGAATGAATATCTACATAATTTAAAACAGTTTGCGTCCAACTCTTGCCACTATCTTTAGAGAGATATACCCCTGAATTTGTAGCTGCAAATAAATTACTGTCACTTACGGCAATAGCTCGAACATTTT
>JBAYUG010000057.1:0-21606 GCA_041675325.1 Kapaibacterium sp. (SeqCode) | reverse complement strand
ATCTTCAAATATGCCGAAGTTCAACAGTATAAGTATTTCGGGATACCACATGCAGGAAGCAGGAGCGACAGCAGACCTTGAAATGGCTTACACACTTGCTGACGGACTTGAATATGTACGCACGGGTATTCAGTCGGGAATGGATATTGATACATTTGCTCCGAGACTTTCATTTTTCTGGGCGGAAGGTATGAACTATTTCATGGAAGTTGCAAAGCTTCGTGCAGCAAGAGTTATTTGGGCAAAGTTAATAAAAATGTTTGACCCAAAGAATCCTAAGTCAATGGCACTTAGGACTCATTCACAGACTTCAGGCTGGAGTTTAACTGAACAAGACCCTTATAACAATGTCGTAAGAACCTGTATAGAAGCTATGGCAGCAGCTTTGGGACATACACAGTCATTGCACACAAATTCACTTGATGAGGCAATAGCTTTACCGACAGACTTCTCAGCACGTATAGCCCGTAATACACAACTTTATCTTCAGGATGAAACAAACATCTGCAAAGTCATAGACCCATGGGGCGGTTCTTTTTATGTTGAAAGTTTGACAGATGCACTGCTTAAACGGGGATGGCAGCATATTCTCGAGGTTGAATCATACGGCGGTATGACAAAAGCTATTGAAGCAGGAATTCCAAAGCTTAGAATTGAAGAAGCCTCTGCAAGACGTCAGGCAAGAATAGACTCATCGAGAGAGACTATTGTCGGTGTAAACAAATTCTGTCTTGATAAAGAAGAACCGATGGAAATTCTTGAAGTAGATAATACTGCAGTAAGGATATCTCAGATTAAGAGACTTGATGAGATGAAGAAAAACCGCGACCAGGAAAAAGTTGATGAAGCACTTTCAGCATTGACGAAATGCGCAGAATCAAGCGAAGGAAATTTACTTGATTTAGCAATTAAAGCAGCAAGAGTCAGAGCCTCACTTGGCGAGATATCTTATTCATTAGAAAAAATATGGGGGAGGTTTCAGGCAGTGACAAGAACAATATCAGGTGTTTACAGTTCAGAATATGCTTCCGACAGTGAAGATAAAGTAATACTTGCAAAGAAAATGACAGATGACTTTGCGAAAAAGGAAGGACGCAGACCGAGAATAATGGTTGCAAAGATGGGTCAGGACGGACATGACAGAGGTGCAAAGGTTGTTGCGACGGCTTATGCTGATATGGGATTCGATGTTGATATGGGTCCGCTTTTCCAGACACCGGAAGAAACAGCAAGACAGGCAGTTGAAAATGACGTTCATGTTATCGGAATGAGTTCGCTTGCAGCAGGACATAAAACATTATTACCACAGCTTATTGAGGAATTGAAGAAACTCGGGCGTGAGGACATAATCGTTATATGCGGCGGTGTAATACCTGTTCAGGATTATGAATTTCTTTACGAGCATGGAGCAACGGCAATATTTGGTCCGGGAACAAAGATTCCGGAAGCTGCAATACAGATTATGGAAGAGGTGAACAAGAGGTTTTGATTGCATGCTGTTAAGGATTTAATATATCAAATAAACATGAGTAAAACAGAATCATTTTTTCTATTCACTTTAAAAGTAAAAGAACTAAAGAAAACCGCAAATTATTTTAATACAGTGACAAATGAAAGTTTTGATCTTTTACAGCAATATCCTAATTTAATTAACGAAAATAGAATTTTTGATGAAGAAATTAATGATGATGAAATTGACTCAAATGATAAATCAATAAAAGAAGAAGGCATTAAATTAATTTTTCTTTCATTATTAATTTATTTTGAAGAATTCATTAATTCAATAATAACTGAAATAATTTTGCAATATAAAGTTAGTCATATAAAACAGATATCAAATATTAGTAAAGCAAACTTTGATAAACGGTATGAATTTATTAGAGATTCATTAGATACTGGATCTATTAATAAAAATAGCAACAATATTAATATTTGCATAATAATAAGAAATTCTATAGTTCATAGTTCTAAAGCCATTTAAATAAATAGTATCCCAGATAATTTGAAAAACAAACAGGGTTATCTTGTTTTAAATGAAGAATTATTAAGATATTCATTCAATAATATTGAGAAAGAAGCAAAACATATAAATGATTTAGTGATAAATAAATTTGAAGATTTGATATTTGGTTAACATTAAATAATTACGAGCATTATACTCCCTCATCCCAAAGATCTTATTGGGAAGGTAAATGGCAATAAACTGACAATGTTACCGAAAGAAACTTGAGAAACGAAGAATAAAAGATACCTGAAGCGGTAATACCAAATAATGGAAGAATTAATTAAGGGGTTTTAAGAGAAAGTGTTTTTTAAAAAAGAAAGAAGTGTTGATTTTATATATCAAAATTTCTTTTTATTTCAAATAAATATTTACAATATTGTTAATCCAATAAATCAAAAAAATTACGTGAAGTATTCTCTTTATCATATCTACCCAGAAGTTCGATAATATTTAAATTTGTTGGACTAAAAACATATTTTGGAGAAGACCCATCTATTGATTCAAGATACTGGCAAATATAATTTTTAGTTACATTGTTTTTATTTACTGTTACAAAATATGTCTTTGGAAGAATCTTAATATAGTTAGCATAATCATAATTATCAAAAAACGGGTCTTTCAGGATATTATTGTTCTGAATTTTTAAAGTAGATTTGTCTTTGCTATCAGAACTATCATCCTCATTTAATGGAGTATCTACCGAACCTGTAGACATCATTTTGATACGTTCTCTTAGCGAATCAGCAATATTAAAATTTTTAGAGTTTTCTTTAGTCTTTTCGTCATAATTTTTAGATAAGATCGAGTAATCTTTCTCCGAATGTTCATCGCATGACAGAAAAACAAGCGATATTAATATGAATAGATAATTGTATTTCATAATGATTTATTTACTCTATTTTACAATATTTATCTAATTGTTCTTTTGCTCCCAGATGACCGAGTGAGTACGCTATACGCCAATCATTACAGGCTTTTTCTGTATCAAGACCAAAATATAGACCATAATATAATAATCCACGTGCATAATATGCATCTGCGTAATTTGGATTTAACTCAATTGCTTTATTAAAATCTATTATACCTTTTGGATATTGTTTTAGATGATAATATATAATTCCACGACGATAATATAAAGTATAATCATTTGGATTTAATTCTATAGCTTTCGTGTAATCTGATTCAGAATTTGACCATTTTTTCAATTCGAAATAAATTTCTCCGCGATAATTATATAAAGCACCATTACTAGGACTTATTTCAATTGCTTTTGTTAAATCTAAAATTGATTTTAAGCTATCTTTCAAAGCAATATAAGCAAGTGCACGGTTTTTGTATGCTTCCTCATGATTTGGATTAATTTCTATGGCTTTTGCAAAATCTGATATAGCTTTAGAATATTCTTCTAAACAAAAATATGCCATCCCTTTTCCTACATATGCATCAACATAAACCTTATTTATTTCTATAACTTTTGTAAAATCAGATATTGATTTGGAATAATTATGCAAATAAAAATTGGAAGTTCCTCGTATAAAATAGGCTTGTTCTTTATTTTGATTCAATTTTATTAATGTATTACAATCAGTAATTGCCTTTTCCCAGTCTTTCAATACCATACCATAAATAATGCAACGAAGTAAATATGCTTTTACCATTTTTGGTTCGATTTCAATTGCTCTATCATAATCCAATACTGCTCTACGAAAATCTTTTAAATCCTCAAATATTTTTCCACGTTTATAAAATAAAATTGCATCATTAGGTGTAATTTCAATCGCTTTTGTATAATCTATTAGAGCATTGTTATAATCTTCTAAAGTCTCATATAATATAGCACGGTTTTTATAAGCTTCTCCATAATTTGGTTTTACTTTTATGGCTTCAGAGTAATCGGAAATTGCTTTGGAATATTCATTTATACTATAATAAGAAATTCCTCTATTGTTATACGTTTCTGCATTTGTTGGATTTAATTCAATTGAAATACTAAAATCTGAAATAGCTTTAGAATAATTTTGAATTTGACAATAAGAAATCCCTCGATTGTTATATACTTCTACATTGGTAGGATTGATTTCGAGTACTTTATCAAAATCTATAATTGCCTTATTATAATCAAGCAAAGTTTTAGAATATAGAAGACCTCTTTCAGAATATGCATCAGTAAAAATTGGATTAATTTCAATTGCCTTGTTAAAATCTGAAATTGCTCTGGAATATTCTTGTAAACCCTCAACATAAGCAACCGCACGCTCGTAATAAGCTAATTCATTTATCGGTTTTAATTCAATTGATTTTGTGAATAATTTAATAGCCAATTTATACTCTCCGCGTTGTTTTTCAACTATCCCTTGGAATAAATAATCGTCCGCGGTATTTTTGCTTTTACTAAATATTTTGTGAAAGATTTTCAACATTTCTTAATTCTTTATATTTTTATTTAAATATTCTGAATAGATACTAATACTTCTACTATACTAAATTACATTAACAGAATAAGAACATTTATACAACTTTATTCACAATATTAATTTCATCTTTCATTCGGGTTGGGGTTTAACAGATTATTAAGTACTTGTACAGCTTTCCATTAATTACCCAATAACATTACTGATAACGTAAATAATTTATTGAAAAAGTATACTTGTAGATGTTCATATAATTTAATTGTATGAAATGAGAAAAACAATTAAAGAATTAATCATAATTTATTGGACTTATTAATTTCGAATTCACATGTTCTTGTTTAACCGACCTTTTTGTAAAGAATCGTGATTGTCCAAATACGGAATAAACCAGTTAATGAAGAAAAGCAAATCGACTAATCTGAACGCTAATTGCATCTTTGCTTCTTGGTTTACTTTATGAGTTTTTAATAATGAATAAAGATAAACGTAGGTTTCATTTGCGTTCACAAGGATGATTTTTAAAACGTAAATAAGAAAAGAATTTAAATCAAGTTCGATAATTGTATTATAATAAAGGGGCTTACAGCCCCTTTATTAACGTTATTTAGATTATATTAATTTACTTCAGAACCATCATTTTCTTTACAGAAGTAAAATCTCCAGCCGTCATTTTATAAAAATACGAACCACTTGTTATGTTAATCATATTTAGAGAATATTCATAAGTACCTGCATTCAAATTTTGATTAACAAGCGACATTATTTCCCTTCCCATAATATCATAAATCTTCAAAGTTACAAAACTGTTTTTGGCAACTTCAAACTTGATAGTGGTAGTCGGGTTGAACGGATTTGGATAATTCTGAGATAAAGAATACTTATTCGGAACAACACCGATTGAGTTTATACCTGTCGGGTTACCGAAGGAACCATCAAAATTAATATTCTGTGCATACATTCCGCCGCCGTCAATTCTGTTATCCTGCCATGCAAGCATTGACATTCCGCTCTGACTAATTGCAACGCTCATTCTTCCTTTGTCTCCATTATAAGCGCCGGGTGTAATAATACTGCCGCCCCACTGTTTATTCCCGTTTCTATCAAGTTTAAATGCTTTTGCAAAATCACTTGTAGAAGTACCAAGTTCCATATAGTATCCAAGAATACTTGTGTCCCTTGTGTAAGTCCAGAGACTTGCGAATGAATTTCCGTCAAGAGGTTTCACGACATGCCCTGAGTCTGCCCATAAACGTGTTCCGTTTGATGAAAACTTCTGACCATAGACACCTATCACCGACTGCAATGAATTCTTTCTCTGCCAGAAAACATAAGTTTCACCTGTTGAAGGCATGTATGATGCTGCGGGTGCGAAATTCAGCATAGTAGAACCAGTTGTAGTAACAGCTGAACCATTTGCGGGAAACTGAATAGCGCCTGCTGAATTCTTTCGCTGTACGTAGCAAACAGTAGGACCCGTAATAAAACTTTGCCAAACGTATATTGCACCATTGTCTCCGTCAGAATAAATTGTTGGTTGATACGTGCCTTGTGCACCGCCGACGAATAATGTGTCCTGCGGGTTTCCCCATTGACCCGTGCCAGCGGAAGAATATTTTTGTGTGTAAAGTTTATAGTTTGACGGACTTATGAATGAGCCTGTATATCCAATCCAGTATAAGATAAAACTTCCGTTATCAGATTTTACTCCAGTCGGATAATTCCATTTCTCGCTGATTGCAGGATTACCTATCAGCATCTTAGGTACACTTCCCCAAACTTTATTTCCGGATTTATCAAGCTTTTGAATACCAATCTTATTGTTGTACTGCCATGGAATAACGAAATTTCCGTCAGACGTAACAATAACTTTCGGATTTGCCTGATAAATGTTGATTGAATCTGTCAGAGCAATACCGTTTGCTCCCCACAGGAACTGTCCCGAAGGGCTAATTCTATAAGCATAAGGATTGATTGAGCTTCCCGCTCTTGTATCGGTAAAAGCAAGTACACAGCAGTTACTGTCATCAACTGCTAAATCCCAGTCAACCAAAGAAGAACTTTGTGTATTATTGCTTATAAGCAGACCATCAGCAGCAAATTGCTTTACACCCTGAGAATTCAGTTTCTGCAAATAAACAGCATAACTTCCGCCTCGCTGATCAAACCAACCTATATAACAACCGCCATCAGACGTAGCTGCAATTTTTGGTAAAACTTGTTCACCCGACAAGTCACTTACAGTTAAATTCACTGCAGGATCTGAAGACCATTGTGAATACAGTGAAACGCTGTATAATAGAATTGAAATTAATAATAGTTTTTTCATTCTTTGTTTTTTTAAATTATAAACTATTTAAAATATACTAAGAATGAACATTAAATAATACTGCAACTTTTCACTTACCTGTAATATTTTTTATTATATATGAAAACAAAGATTCACAATGAAGTTTTATTTTGAAATAGATTTAGGTTTTTAATTTTTCTATTTTGTAATATGAGCAGTTCAAATAAACATAAATCATATAAACCAGACTGGGTGCCAAAGAATGCTGGTGCAGAATTTGCAGTTAAAGTTGTAAAAGGAGTGGATAAAGAGAAAGTGAAACATGAGACTAAAAAGTTCAGCAAACGCAGAAACTTAGATATACAGGATTACGTCAATGGAGTTTTGGAAAACGACAGGACGATTCTTGCAAGAACTATTACACTAATAGAAAGTAATTCATCTTCACACAATGAAATTGCACAAAAAGTCCTTAAGAAATTACTTCCAAACACGGGAAAATCACTGCGAATAGGTATAACGGGATTTCCCGGTGCGGGGAAGAGTTCTTTCATTGAAACATTTGGATTATTTCTGATAAATCTTGGATACAAAGTTGCAGTTCTTGCGATTGACCCTTCAAGTACGATTACAAAAGGAAGTATTCTTGGTGATAAGACACGAATGGAAAAACTCTCGAGGGAAAAGAATTCTTTTATACGTCCATCTCCTTCGAGCGGTACGCTTGGGGGTGTGGCAAGGAAGACGAGGGAAACAATGCTTGTTTGTGAAGCTGCGGGTTACGATGTTATACTCGTTGAAACTGTCGGTGTTGGACAAAGTGAAACTACTGTAAGGTCAATGGTGGATTTCTTTTTGCTAATAATGATATCCGGTGCAGGTGATGAACTTCAGGGAATTAAGAAAGGTGTAATTGAACTTGCTGATTCCATTTTAATTAATAAGGCTGACGGTGATAATAAGGCAAAAGCAATGCTGGCAAAGTCTGAATTTAGTATGGCATTACACTATCTACATCCTGCTACTATGGGGTGGAAGACTCAAGCTGATGTTTGTTCTGCACTTAAAGGTGAAGGAATTAAAGAATTCTGGAATACAGTTCAGAAATTTAAAGATATTACAATTGGAAATGGAATATTTTCCGAAAGAAGAAACTCTCAAAATATCAGCTGGATGTTGAGCATGATTGAAGAAAAACTTCTTGCTGATTTTTATAATAACAAGATTATAAAAAGCGAACTGGATAAAGTTACTGAAAGAGTACTTAAAGGTAACCTTCTTCCTACGGAAGCATCAGAATTACTTCTAAAACTTTTCAATTAGTAAGTTTATAAAATAAATCCCCATGTTCAGGGGATTTATTTAAGATATATAAGATTAAAATTCCTGTCCTTCTCTGTCTCTATTTTCTTCCTGCTGCTGAGGTTTCTTTTTATTCTTCTTATCGTCAGTACCTATTCTGTAAGTAAACGTAAGGAATAATGATCTTCCATCACGTCTTCTGTTTGTTTCTCTAGTGAAAGTGCTCGTACTCTGACTGAATCCAAATCCCTGTGTATTGAGAAGATCGCTTATTCTGAATCCGAGGCTCATGCGTTTCTGCAGGAAGTCTTTCTTCATAGTCAGGTCAAGAGATTGCATCGGGTTAAAAGTACCCTGAGAAGTGACATTTTCACCCTGGTAAAAATATGAAAGTTGAACATCAAACAAATCCTTAAAAGTCATATTGGAAATAAGTTTTGCAGTCCAGGAATAACCGCTGTTATCAATTTCAGCAGATTGAATGTTACCGTCAAGTTCCGACCTGAAATATGATGCACTTGCATTTACGAACCACCATTTTGCGAGTGATCCCGTTCCGATTAATTCAACACCATAGTTTCTTGCCTGAGAGAGATTTTCAGGCTTATTCGTGGCAACTCCGTTCGAATCAAAAACAGAATATCTTGTTATAACATCTGTGGTAAGCCGATAAAAAACTGAAGATGTTAGAGTAAATGCATTAAAATATTTTACGGCACCTACTTCTATCCCATTTACGTATTCCGGTTTTAAGTCAGGATTCCCTGTTCTCAGGTTTTGCGGGTCAGTTCTAATAATAAATGGATTGAGACTCCACAGGCTTGGTCTGTTTATTCGTCTCGTAAAGCTTGCCTGTATTTCAAAATTATCCGAAAGTCCCTGCTTTACGAACAAACTCGGAAAGAAACTAAAATAATTATTATCATAATTCTGAGCAGTTACGGGTTGCTCTGATTTTGTGAATGTCTGCTCAAGTCTCAAACCTACCTGATAACCGAATTTCTTGTATTTGTTTTCGTATGTTCCGTATAAAGCATGTATCTGTTCATTGTAGGAAAAATCATTACTTACGTATGCATCGGTATTAAAAATACCGGTGTTATAGTTCAAAGTATCAAGTCTGTAGTTATCGTCAGTATTTCTTAACTGAGACCTGAATCCAAGTTCCAACTTGCTTACAAGCTTAAATCCGTGCGATTCGTCAATCTTTAATGGATGCACATAATCGCCCTGCAATGAGAAAGATCTGAATTTACTATCAACATATTCATTTTGTATATACGGAGTATTATCGACAGGAATGCTGTTATAATTCAGATCCTGCTTGTTTGAATTTATATTTCCCTTTTCATTTGAAGAAGAAAATTGTGAAGATATTGTTAAATCCTGGAATTTATTTTTAAAATTAAGTTTATAGTTTAAGTTAGCATCGAGTCCGTCTTCGAGCTCATCATCAGCAACATGCATGTCATAAAAGAAAGTTGGATTAAGTAACTTGTCATAGTTTTTATAATTGGTCAGTTCATTCCTGTTTCTATCTCTATTGCTGTAACTTACTGACATTCCCAGATAATTTTCCTTATTTATGTCAAAATCGAATCCGACAGTTCCTAAATGAGACCTCATTTTATTAAACATATTAGTTGAAGTGTTCAGTACGAACAAGGAATCGCTCAAAAAATTATTGCTCTTTGAAGCACCGGTCACATTCATATTAAATGACCTATAGCTGTAATTACCATACAGATTCCATTTACCTGTCCTGAAAGAAAGACCTGTTGATAAATTATATTTATCACCTGTACCTGCATTTAAGCTTAAATTGTAAGTATAACCTTTGTTAGATTCTGACTGACCCTTTTTGAGAACAATGTTTATTATCCCAGAAATGCCCTCGGGGTCGTATTTTGCTGAGGGATTATTAATAACTTCAATTCTATCAACAGTATTTGCAGGAATAGTTTCAAGAACACCAATAGGGTCGGTTGACAAAAGACCCGATGGTTTTCCGTTTATTAAAATCTTGACGTTACCGCTGCCTCTTAAACTAATTCTTCCGTCGCTGTCGATAGTTACAGATGGAACATTCTTTAAGACATCTGTTACAGATCCGCTCTGGCTGTTAATATCCTTATCAACGTTAAATACTTTTTTATCGACACCCATCTCCATAAAATTCTGCTCAGCTTCAACACTAATCTCCGACGTTACAAATTCATCACCAGCTTTGATTTTAATATCCCCAAGGCTTACTTCAGGCTCCATAGGAGAGACAGTTACTTCTTTTATTTTTGATGTGTTATAACCGATGGAAGAAACCCGGACTTCATACTTACCGGGTTTAAAATCGGTAATAACAAAATTACCATCTTTATCGGTAGCAGCACCTTTTACTAATTTTGTTGTATCCTTTATGGAAAATATCTGTACAGTAGCAGCTTCAACAGGTTTTCCTGATTCAAAATCTATAATTCTACCGGCAAGCTTTGTTTTAATATCGGATAAATCTCTATTCTTTTTCTCACTTTCAAGGTCTTGAGCAATTAAATTTACACTTAATAAAGCAACTAAAACCAACGACGCAAAATATCTCATTTTATAATTATTTTAATAGTTAACATCAAATCTAACAATAATAATATTGATTTAATTCTAATTAGACAATTTTGAGGGTTATGGGGTTTAAATTTAAAGGAAATGTTTTCTCAACATAGACCATACTGCCATCGACATACCATCATGAATTTCATTTGAGATAATTTTATCTTCAATTACTCCGGGTTCGAGATAAAGGGATTCAAATTCTTCCTGCTCATCTTTTATTTCTTTTTCAGATTTGAATAATTTATTGGCTATATAAACATGACAATATTCACTGGTTATTCCGTTATATGGATTAAATTTTCCAATTTTCTGCAATTCACCATCAAAACCTGTTTCTTCAATCAGTTCTTTATGAGCTATTACATCGGGGTTTTGTCCTGGTTTCATTCCACCTGCCGGGAATTCGATACTAAACCTTTTATTTAAATAACGATATTGCTTTACAAGTATAATTTTGCCATCATCCATAACCGGAGCTATCATTACAGAACCGCCTGTATGAACATAATGATACTCATACTCGCGTCCGTTCGGTATATAACACTTATCCATACGGTATTCCCACCATGGGTTAATGAACTTAGTTTCACCCGATTTAAATTTCCACTCTTTTAATTTCATTGCATCAAATATATGAGTATGTAAATTTAAGCGTAAAAAATCCCGTGACTAAACTAACTAATAATCACGGGATTCAAAATTAATGTTACTTTTTCGTTTCTTCTTTCTTTACATCTTTCTTTTCTTCTTTCTTTACGTCTTTCTTTACGTCTTTCTTTTCGTCTTTCTTTACCTCTTTCTTTTCGTCTTTCTTTACTTCCTCTTTGGAATCGGTTGAAGTCTTCTTAACAATTTTCTTAGTTTTCACTTTACAGACTTTTTCCTTTTCCTTAGGCCATAATGTCAGCTGGTCCTTAGTAAGAATCTTTTCGATTTTACTCATTGTTTCATCATGAGTTTTTTTCATCATTTCATTCTTAGCATCTTTGGTCATTTTGTTCATGTCCATGTCATCCATTTTCTTTGCAGCTTCAAGGAAAATAGAATAAACGTTTGTGTACTGTTCATTCGTAAGCTTTAATTTCTTGTAAAGATAATCAGCTCTTGCTCCCGCAATATCTCCGGGAAAGGTTTTAGCAAAAAGATTAGCCGAGACGAACAATGCTGCAACTACCAGCATCAAAAGAATTTTTTTCATAACTTTGATTTTTTAATTAATTTAGAAAGTTGTTAAATTAGTAATACAATAATGTATAGTCAATATACTTAATCAATGACCTTTTTGTTTCATTAATCTCTCAAAAAGGAACAATAAAATACTTCCTACAGCTAAAAGAACTCCTGCAAGCCAGAAAGAATATTCAAGTGAACCTGTCGTAGCTTTAATCATCTGAGAAACACGGCTTAGAACAAATCCTCCGACTCCCCAAGCAGTAAACAAAGCACCATAGTTTATACCAAAGTTCTTCATCCCCCATAAGTCCTTAGTAATTGAAGGGAACAACGATAAATTAGACCCGTAATTAAATCCGATAAATGTTGCAACAAGCAGCAGAAGTACGATGCTGATTGACTGTTCGGAAACTAACGCAGAGGTAACCATCAATATACATTGAAATAGAAACATAATTGACAGTGTTTTTAATCTGCCAATTCTATCGGATAAATATCCAGCAGCAACTCTCCCACCTGAATTGCCAATAGCTATTATTGCAACTCCAAGAAAAGCTTCTTCTCCGAGTCCTTTTTTCACCATATCTGTTGTAAAACCAATAACCATTAGACCTGCGCCTGAACCGATAAAGAATAAAATCCAAAGTATATAAAACTCAGACTTTTTCAGTATGTCTGATAATTTTATATTATCTTTTGAAGTTGCGTGGCTAGTAGCAGATGTGTGAATTCCTGAATGTGGGGGATTAAAAAGTAAGAATGAACATATTCCGACTATAACAGAAAAAATGGATGCATAAACGTACAAGGCAAAAGAAATATCGTAACTTTTTATTAAATAACTGAAAAGAGGAGCAATAAATACTGACGATAATCCAAATCCACCTACGACAAATCCTGTTATCAGACCTGTCTTTTCAGGTGGAAACCACTTTACTGTTGCAGGGGTAATTACTGCATACCCGAAACCGATTCCACCGCCAACAAGAATACCAAAACCAATAATCCAGTTAATATAATTTGTTGATGAGGCTGCGAGTAATAAACCAGTGACGATTAAAATTCCACCTATTAAAGAAGTAATTCTTGGTCCGAATCTGTCAAATACTTTACCAGAAATTATCATCACGAATGCAAAGGTTAGAATCGCGACAGAATACGGGTCATTAATAGAAGCCATATCCCATTGGAAGGCATCGAGTCCTCCCTTGTTAACGGAAGCTTCAATAGCGCTTTTCAGTATGCTCCAAGTGTAGAGGACACCTAAAGCAAGGCTTATAAAAATGGAAGCCGTGAATACGACCCACTTTTTATTACTCATATTTTTTGAGATAGAAAATTTATTTTGAATAAAGGGGAATATTTTATTTTCTGTGCTTCGAAATAAATTCTTCAACTTCAGGTATTCCACCCTGATAGATTAAATAGCCGTTACTCGGTTCACGCTCTGTTATTTCACCGTTAATTGGTGTCAGCATAATTTTCTTAACTTCATCAATATTATCAGTCTGACCGAGAGCCCAACCAAGTTTAACGTACGCAACTTCAGGAAGCATGTTTGCTGTGGGTACAACTCCCAGTTCCATCATGTCGCGCCCTGTATCATAAACGTACATCTGAACATAACCCCAGAGAGTTTGAACTGTCATATAAACCGCAATTTTCTTTTCTTTTGCTCTTTTTAAAGCAGGATATAAAGGTTTGTTAACGTGTCCAAGACCTGTGCCGGCAATTACTATTCCTCTATAATCATTTTCAATAAGTGAATCAATTATATCGGGTTTCATATTAGGATAGTAATAAACTATTCCTACCCTCTCATCAAATGCAGTGTTTATGATAACATCTTTATCGCTGCGTCTCCTTTTATAATCCTGTCTTAATGGTGTTATTTCTTTTCTGCTAACCATTGCAACGGGTATGTCGCCAATTGTTCTGAATGTAGAACGGTAAGATGAATGCATTTTCCTTACTCTTGTGCCTCTATGTAGTAAACCGTATTCATCAGAGGTAGGACCGAACATACAAACGAGAACTTCTGCGATATCGCTTTCTGCGGCAGTTTTCACGCTGTGCATTAAATTTAACGCTGCATCAGATGACGGTCTATCGCTTGATCTTTGTGAACCTACCATTACAATCGGTACCGGTGAATTCTGAACCATGAATGAAAGTGCGGCGGCAGTGTGATGCATGGTATCTGTCCCATGACCTATGACAATTCCATGAATCCCCTTTTCAATTTCTTTGCCAATAGCTAGCGCAGTTCCTTTCCATTGTTCAGGACCCATGTTTTCACTGAACACTCCATAAAGCTTATCAGTATTGAGATTACAAATATCAGCAAGTTCGGGAACTGATCCGTACAATTCACCAGGTGTGAATGCGGGTATAACTGCACCTGTCCTGTAATCGAGCCTGCTAGCTATAGTTCCGCCTGTCCCCAAAAGTTTTACATTCGGTTTTGCAGGGTCAAAAGGAAATGCCTTTTCGGGTATCTTATAAATTGCTTCTTTGCGTCCTTCTACCTTTATGTTTTTTACACTATCAGCAAGAATGCCAACATTATAACCGGAACGTAATTTCAAAACTATATGCAAATCGTCAGCAGTTTCAGAACGTGGTAAAATTATTCCGATAAAATCAGCTCGAGGAGTAGCAATAATAACATCGCACCAAACAAGTGCTTTAAACTTCTTTAATACTTTTAATGCTTTGCCTTTATATCCTTTATACTTATCATCTGCCATCATTTATTCTCCTTCAAGTATTTCATGACTGAATCGGTAGCTTTCTTTCCGTCTATTTTGCCCCTGACATTATCCATTACAATTCCTTTAAGCACAATTCCGCGTTTATCATTGTTGTGTATTTTCTTTCTGTTCATATCTATAACACAATTTGCAATAACTTCTTTCATTTCTTTTGGTTTTATCTGCGAAGGGAGATTCTTAGCATCGAATATTCCAGACTTTACAGATTCATACAAAGCCGGTAATATACCTTCTTTAGCAAGCAGTCCATCTTTATATGCTTTCAAAATATCATTAATTAAATTTGAATCTACATTCTCAAATTTCAATCCCATTTTCTTCAATCTCTTAGGATACTGAATTAGAACAACTGCAGCCAACTTCGGGTCTAATTTCCATTTAGATACAACTTCTTCAAACAAATTTGCAAGCTTTGAGATAGCAAGTGGTTCAATTAAATCTTCGGGAACTCCGAGTTTTTTATACCATACTACCCTGTCGCAATAAAAGCCCGGTACTTGCAACTGGATTTCTTTAATCCTATCTGATTTAATTCTCTTTGGAGGAAGATCGGTGTCAGGATACATTCTTTCGGGTCCCGGCAATATTCTTTCAAAACCTGTAGTGCCGTCTTTCAATGCCTGTCTTGTTTCTGATGGAATGCCGATAGTTGCTTCTTTAGCCCTGATGGTAATTTCTTTCATGGCAGTATCTACATCCATCTCACTGCCCCACACGATCACCACCGTGTCATTCTCAACAGCACCTATTGCTTTCTTTACCTTCTGCCATTCTGCAATAGAAATAGTTTCGGAAGTGCTATCGGAATGAATAATATTTGGGAGAGTTGTGAGACAAGCCACAACACGGACTCTGTCGGATATTTCTTTTGAGAAATAAGTTTCAGTCTGAGTCTGCCAGTTCAGCAATCCTTTAAAACCTCTAAGAATAACAGAACCGATAATCAATTCTTCATTAAGTGCATTGGAAATCGGCAGGTATTTTGTTTTTCTTAGTAATCTGGTGATGTGATCATGTCTTGAAGAGAATGTTTCGGCAGTAATATTTCTATTCTTTAATTCTTCTTTTAGCCTGAGTAAGTTCCATTGTCGCATAGCTTCATTATAAGTAAGCAGCGGTATTCTATATAAACTCGGGACACCTTTTATTTCAATCCGTGTTCCGCCTGTTACGCTGACATTAACATCTTCCCTTGCCGCACCTGCACCTGTTCTAACTTTTCCAGTGCTCTTAACAATATTGCTTAGAATCTTTCCTACTTCCGCTACTTCGACCGGGGTTTTCATGTCGGGAGCTGTTACTGTTTCTACGAGAGGCATTCCGAGCCTGTCGGCAATATAAACACGTCTGTGTCCGAAGTCGCTCACTTCCCTGCATGAATCTTCTTCAATCGAAAGCTGAATAATATTAATCCTTCTGTTCTTATATGGGATACTACCGCCGATACTAATGATTGCAGTTCTTTGAAAACCAGTGGGTATGCTTCCGTCAAGATACTGTTTTCTTGCGATGTGAATCTCATCTGTTGTTGCACTTTTATACAACAAAGCAATTTCAAGAGCAATATCAAGAGCCTGTTCGTTTATTTCAAACGGAGGTGTATCATCCATCTCATAAGTACAGACAGTCTCTCTGTTAATATGGTAAATAATATCTTTCTTTGTCTTGAATTCCATCAGTGCCGTACCGTCATATTCACCAAGTTCAGAAAGGGTAGGCCGCATGTGTCTCAATATTTCAGCATCAAACTTTTGATTGTATTTTCCTGCCGGACATCTGCAAAAAAGTTTTTTCTCAGTAAAAAGCTGCTGATGAATTTCAAGTCCTGATTTAAAACCAATAAGTTTATAGTCCTTATCGGTCATTTCGTTAAACGGCTTGAATACAAAATCTATCATCTGTGATTATACGAGGTTTTGAGGTATATCTGTTTTTTCATAATCATAAAATTACCAAAAACCCGCGTCATTTTAAAGACAATTTGTAATAAAAAATGAAACTTCAATCACATCTCCCTATTGTTTATTAGTGAAAATATTTTGGATTGTATTAGTTACTTTGATGATTATTATGCGCACTTTATGCGCACTTTATGCGCACTTTGTACGTACTTTGTAAGTTTGGTTTAAATTATGCTGAAAGTTTTGTGACAAAAATGATCAATTTGTTGAAAATGAAACTCAAGTAATAATATTAATAACAGATTTACTTGTTTTTATTAAAGGGTTTTACGATTATATACTTACTTTGGTATATTCAGTATTATTTTACATTAAGAATGGAGAAAGATTAAAATGAAGTTTGATTATTTACTTGATTACGATCCAGTTTTACTGGCACTGCTTGCAACACTTTTTACATGGGGGGTAACGGCACTTGGTTCAGCTATGGTTTTCTTCTTTAAATCGATAAACAAAAAGGTTTTAAATTCTATGCTTGGTTTTGCGGCGGGAGTAATGATTGCAGCAAGTTTCTGGTCACTACTTCTTCCTGCAATTGAAATGGCGGAAAAAAGCGGGACGATTTCATGGATACCTGCTGTTGTAGGATTTTTGAGCGGGGGCGCGTTTTTATACCTCATAGATAAAATATTGCCGCATTTACACATGGGGCTTTCGACGGATAAAGCAGAGGGTATAAAGACATCCTGGCAAAGGAGCGTTCTCCTTATTCTTGCTATAACATTGCACAATATACCCGAAGGTCTTGCTGTTGGTGTAGCTTTTGGAGCTTTAGCTGTTAATGCCGATCCAGAATTAGCGGCCGGAGCAGTCGCTTTAGCGTTGGGTATCGGATTGCAGAATTTTCCTGAAGGTGCCGCAGTATCTATTCCATTAAGACGAGAAGGATTTTCAAGATTGAAAGCGTTTAGTTACGGACAATTATCAGGAATTGTTGAACCTATTGCCGGAGTAATAGGTGCTTATCTTGTATTGGCAATTTCACCGCTTCTACCTTATGCACTTTCGTTCGCTGCCGGCGCGATGATTTTTGTAGTAGTTGAGGAATTAATACCAGAATCACAAACCGGAAACGAAACGGATTTATCTACGATAGGGGCGATGCTGGGTTTTGCAACAATGATGATGCTTGATGTTGCACTCGATTAAAAAGTCCAAAGCAAAACCAATGGTGCTACAAATAAATAAAAATTCCTGAAATACAAAATGAGCTAGAAAATTTTACCGCTGAGGTCGCAGAGAACGCAGAGACAAAAGATTTTACCGCAAGGTCGTCCGCCAAAGAAGACGACGGATCTGCGACTCGAAGGCAAAGGTCGCAAAGAGAGCAAAGATAATTATTTTATTTATTGATAAATGCAAATATTCAGAGAGTTTTTATTTTGTAATAAGTTTGTTTTTATTACAACATTTTTATGTATAGTAGCACAGAGAAATTTATTTTATTTCTAAGAGCAAGATTTTACTACAAGGGTCGTCCGCCAAATAAGATGGCGGATCTGCGACTCGAAGGCAAGGATCGTTCTCCGCGGAGTTTGTCTCATAACTTAAATTTACAATAAAGCAAATAAAAAACATTGAAAACGGGGTTAGATCCCCGCCAAAAACACGCGGGGATGACAGCGGGGGGTGTTTTGAGACGAACTCCGCGGCGGATCTGCGGCAAAGATAGCATAACAATTATTTTATCGGAAAGTTTTTATTTTGTATAAAGTTTATTTTTGTAACAACAATTTTATGGATGATATAAGTAAGTATACATTATCTTGAATATACAGCTCATTATTTATAAGTTTACATAAAAACAAAACATTATGAAGCAATGGTATGAGTCATTATTCGAGAATTATGCGGAGAAATACGATAATGAAGTATTCACTCAAGGTACACTCGGAGAATGTGATTTTATAGAATCAGAAATCGGACACAATAAAAATCTCAGAATACTCGATATAGGATGCGGCACGGGCAGACATTCGATAGAACTTACGAAAAGAGGTTATTCAGTAATAGGAATTGATTTATCGGATTCACAATTAAAGAGTGCAAAAGAAAAAGCATTAAGAATGAAACTGAACATAGAATTTCTTCAGCATGATGCCCGCGACTTACCTTTCGTAAACGAATTTGATGCAGCAATAATGTTATGTGAAGGTTCTTTCCCACTTATGGAAACAGACGAGATGAATTACAGTATTCTGCAAAACGCAGCAAAATCTTTAAAGAAAGACGGTAAACTAATTTTTACAACATTGAACGGTTTATTTCCACTCTTCCATTCAGTTAAAGATTTTATTAAGTCACAAGCAAAGGAAGGAAATTCTACGTGCGCCAGTTACTCGTTTAATTTAATGACATTCAGGGATATTAATACTACAACTTTCGAAGATGATTCGGGAAATAAAAAGGAATTACTTTGCAATGAACGGTATTATGTACCTTCCGAAATAACGTGGATGCTAAAATCTCTTGATTTTAAAGCGATAGATATTTTCGGTGCCAAACTGGGTGCATTCAGCAGAAATGATAAATTAACGACTGAAGATTTCGAGATGCTGGTTATTGCGCAAAAATAGTTTCATAAAATTAAGTTAATACAGGAAAACATACTGTAAATACACTCCAGTTTTTCAAACTGTCACGAAATAAATCATTAGTTATTCTTAAAAATGTTTTTGTAAACTTTTTAATGATATTTTAATGTTATAAGTTCAATAATGTTAAATATATTTTAAATTAAGGAAAACAAGACATGAGTAACTTAGATAACGCCGAAAAGACAATGATTGACAATCTTTTAAAGATATCGGGTAAATCACTCGAACAATGGATTGAAATCGTTAAAAAACAGAACTTCCAGAAACACGGTGAGATGGTTAATTTTCTGAAGGAAAAGCATTCTTTGACTCACGGTTATGCAAATTTAGTCGCCCATAAGGCTAAAGGTTCTGATGCAGGGTCGGCAGAGAATAAGGATGAACTCATTGAAAAACAATACAAGGGTAAAGAACATTTCAAATCAATATATGATAAGCTTTATTCTGAGATATTAAAATTTGGCAATGATATAGAGGTGTCACCAAAGAATGCATACGTTGCATTTAGACGGAAAAAACAATTTGCAATGCTAACACCTGCAACAAAAACACGTTTTGAAATTGGACTTAACCTCAAGGGTGAACCTAACACAGGGAAGCTTGAATCAGCAGGGTCAAACATGATGTGCTCGCATAAAATTAATTTAACATCAGAAAAAGAAATCAACAAGGAAGTAATAGACTGGATTCGACTATCATATGACAGAGCAGGTTGATTAGGTAGAATTTAATTCAGGACTTTCAGTTCATCAGGAAAAAGTTCAGGATTTAAGGCTTTTCTAATATGAATAAATACATCATCGACTGAAATATGGCTCATGCAGGAAGGAGCCTTGCATCCGTAATCATGACCGAGATACAGACACGGACTACAGTATTTATCACTCTGAATCAATACAGTATTCTTGCTGTATGCTCCCCATTTCGCAGGGTTGGTAGGTCCATGCAAGCCCATTGTCTTTGTTCCCATACAAGAAGCCAGATGGAGTATTCCCGTATTGCTGCAAACAATCAGCGTCACTCTTTTGATTAATGCAACTACATCGTCAAGAGAAAACATACCCGCAATGTTAATTATTTTATTGCTGTTTCCGTATAATTTTCTCAGTCCGCTTTCCAGCTCATTGCATTTCTGTTTTTCATTCGGTGCACCTGTAATAAGTATTACTATTTCATTATTGAATTCAATCAACCTTTTTCCGAGTGCAACATAGCTTTCAATATCCCATTCTCTCGGGGCTCCCAACCCACCGCATCCAGGATGCAGAGTTACCACAGTCCTTCCGTTTAATTCTTTTTCTCTAAAGAAATCAGCAGCAGTATCCTCATTCTTTTGGGTGAGAAAATATTCCAGTACATAATCACTTTGATATACAGGTACGAAAAGCGGTGTCAACAAATCCATAAACGTATCGAGCTCGTGCTTCTCCTTTGAATGATTAATAACACGATTAAACATAATATGTTTATACTGTCCCGGAGTTTTAAATCCGACAGAAAACTCATACCGAAGCAGTGCGATAATAATAGCGCTGATTCTCGACCATTGCTCTGTATCGATAATAATTGAATATTTATTTTTTCGCAACGAATATATCATCCGCAGAAACTTAAACGGATTTTTTAAATAGCTGTGAACATTTTCTACGAGTACTTTATCAACATAAGGGACCTTACGAATTATTGATTCATTTATTTCAGAGCAAAGGAATGTAATTTCAGCTTTTGGGTAAGCCCTGCGAAGCGTTCTCAGCATTGGAATCAGCATAATGCTATCACCTATTGCAGCAAATTTGACGACGAGTATTTTATTAATATCGTAAGCAGGAAACGATTTTCTTCTTTTAAACAGCAGGGCTAAAACCATCAGGATTGGTATGCCGAGAAACCTGTCTAATTTGCGATAAAGAAGCTTACGATTCATTAAATTGTTTTAAGAAGATATTTTGTAAATTAAGCATTAACAAATAAAATTACAAAATATTTATTTTAAGCAATATCAGTGAAGTATCCTGACTTTCTGAATTCTTTAACTGCATAATTAAGTTTATCCCTATCTGCATGATTAAAAAAGCCGTAAATTACTGCACCGCTTCCGCTCATCGATGAAAATACGGCACCCATTTTATAAAAGTCATCTTTGACTTTTTCAAGAATTGGATATTTTGGAAAAACTACTTTTTCAAAATCATTAAGAAAAAGTTCCTTGTTTGCAGGATTAAATTCCGTCACATTATTTAAAACTTGTTCTTGCGAAAAACTGTTTGATATTCCAAGACTATCGTAAGCTAATTTAGTTGATACATGCTGATTGGGATTAACAAGAAGTATATCATAATTCAAAACAAAGCTGTTTAGAAGATGCAGATTCTCCCCTTTTCCAGTTGCGTAACAAGGTTTCTGTATCAGGAAAAAAGGTACATCGCTCCCAACTTCAAGAGCACAATGAATAAGTTTTTCTTTTTCCTCGGTAATATTAATGTTGAAGTGCT
>JBAYUG010000056.1:0-21904 GCA_041675325.1 Kapaibacterium sp. (SeqCode) | reverse complement strand
TCGGAGCGATTATTCGTTCAGCAGTATGCTTAGGTGCAGATGGTATAATTATACCACGTCACAATTCGGCGGAGGTGAATCACACTGTAATTAAGACTTCGTCAGGAGCGGTGAATTATATTCCTATTGGTATGGAAACAAATTTAAACAATGTAATAAAAGTATTGAAGCAGAATGCATTTACGATAATTGGAACTGATGTACAGGCGGAAACAACAACATTTGAAGCAAAACTTAATAAGGCTATCTGCCTTATTGTCGGCAGTGAAGGTAAAGGAATAAGGATGTCGTTAAAGAATAATTGTGACGAGCTTGTTAGAATACCAATGGCAGGCGGGTTTAACTCTCTGAATGCATCAGTATCGACTGCTGTATTTTTGTATGAAATTTTCAGACAAAAAAATGCATCAAAGAATCTGTAGATTAAAATTGAAGAATTCTGTTCGTAATTATTAAAGATAATTATTTTGCTGTATTGTTCTTTTCTTTATTCTTTTCATCTTCCATGTTTTCTATCGGCTTTTCGACAAATTTCTTATGAAGAACAGTTACAGATGTAAGAAATGTTATAATTAAAATTACTACTGACAATATTATTACCATTGTCCAGATACCTGAATCATCCATACTTATAATGTTTTATTTAGCCAGTTTATAATTAAATCGTTTATTTGCGGGAATTCTTCAATTAAATACTTGCCGTGTTTATCAGATTCATAAATCTGAAGCTCTTTTGGTTCATCAAGATAATTCTCGTAAATACTTCTTTCCTCTTCAGCGATGTTCTTGTCCTTATTTCCGCTAATAAACATTACATTTTTTATCCTTGGTATCGGACGAGCCATTGACATTTTTCGTTCATCATAACCTGTAAATGCTTCAAAAGTACTTTTCCCGCTTGATACAGAAACTATAGATTTAACACCGCTATTTATCCGTGCATAAATCCCGAGAGAACCTCCGATTGATGTACCCACAACTGCTATTCTGTTTGAATCTATTGAGGTCTGCATCTTTGCCCATTTTATCACAGCATCAATATCCTTTGGTGCCTGTTCAGGATTTGAAAGCAATTCAGATAGTTCAACATTTGCTTTGTCCGATTTGCCATGGCTTCTAATATCATAAGCAATGACTTTGTAACCTTTATTAATAAGTGAATCAACAAAACTTGATGACCATTCCTCCTTGTTAGATCGGTACTGATGAATGAGTATAACAAGAAGCTGTTTTGTTTTATCTGTTTTGTATATGTAATTTGCCGAAAGCTTTAATCCGTCTGACGTATAAATGTCAACATTCTCCTTATTAATCGAAGTATCATTAACAACTGATTTCTTTTCAATTTCGGTAACATCCTTACTGCATCCAGCGATTGAGAACAACAGTAAAATTAATAGTAATTTTTTCATGATTTTGAATAAATAAAAAACCCGTGACTATATCACGGGTTAAAAATAATCATAATAAATTTATACTTCTACTTAAAAATCAACGTGCTGTATCCAGTTGTGCTTGTCTTCAATCTCACCGTACTGAATACCGGTTATGGTATCATAGAATTTCTGGGCAACAGGTCCTATCTTCATGTCATTAAATACCATATCTTTTCCTTTGTAATGCAACAAACCTACAGGCGAAATTACAGCAGCAGTTCCTGTACCAAAGACTTCCTGAACTTTACCTTTTGCATGAGCATCTGCAACTTCGTTAATAGAAATATTTCTTTCACTTACTTTCATACCCCATTCCTTTGCAAGAGCAAGTACAGTGTCCCTTGTAATTCCTGCAAGTACTGTCTTTTTTTGCAAGGATGGAGTTATAAGTTCACCGTCAATAACAAACATAATATTCATAGCTCCGACTTCATCAATATCTTTTCTGTTAACACCATCGAGCCAGAGTACTTGAGAAAAACCTTTCTTATGTGCATCCATACCTGCATATAATGAAGCTGCATAATTAGCTGCAGTTTTTGCCGCACCAACACCGCCCTGCACAGCTCTGACGTAATCAGTGCTTACCATTATTTTTATGGGATTTAAACCTGCAGCGTAATAAGAAGCAACGGGTGAGGTCATTACGATTAAATGATATTCACTTGATGCAGTTACTCCAAGGAAATGACCGCTACCGAAGACAATAGGTCTGAGATATAAAGACTGACCTCTTTCCTTTGGTATAAACTTCGAGTCAACTTTAACAAGTTCCCTAAAACCTTCAAGGAGTCTTTCTTCATCGTATGTGGGAATGCACACAATTTCAGCTGAGCGGTTTAACCTTTTTGCATTCATATCAGGTCTAAAAATATTCGCTCCGCCGTTAACTGCTTTGAAAGCTTTTAAACCTTCAAAAATTGTTTGCCCGTAATGTAAAGTGCACAGCCCCGGCTCAAATGGCATAAATCCGTATGGTTCTATTGCTCCGTCATCCCATTTGCCGTTTTTATACACAGAGATAAAAACATGGTCTGAAAAATAGACTCCGAATTTAAGATTATTCCAGTCAATATTATTGATCCGTGTTGCAGGGTTATTTTTTACTTTGATACTCATACGCATCTCCTTTAAAGTTTAATTTGTAGATTACATTTTACTCATTATATCTGCTCCGACTTCGAGAGCTTGTCTGTTAATTGGAAGCAGATTATGATATCTTTCCGGTAATACTTTTTTAAGTGCTTCCATAATTCCATCCTGTGAAACTATTGGTTTCCTTTGAAGATAAGCACCAAGAAGTATCATATTGGCAATTCTTACATTGTTTAATTTATTCGCTTCATCAGCAGCCGGAATTGCATAAATACCAATATCCTTGCGATCTGAAGCATGGAGTATATTTGTTGATTCATAAACAATTATTCCGCCCGGTTTTATTCTGCTACCAAACTTATCCATAGATGGTTGATTCAGCAAAATACCAGTATCATATTTTGAAACAATCGGAGAACTAATAGTTGCATCCGAAACTATCGTAATACAATTTGCCGTTCCACCCCTCATTTCAGGTCCGTATGAAGGCATCCAAGATACATTCTTACCCTCAACCATAGCAGCATAGCCGAGTGTTTGTCCCATCGAGAGAACTCCTTGTCCTCCAAATCCCGCGATTATAATTTCTTCGTTTAACATATTCGATTTTATTCCTCTTTAATTATTATTCGTTTGCTTAATTATAGATTTACTAAATCTTCTTTTGACGGCACTTTGATGTCGCCTAACGGATAGAATTTAATCATTTCATTTTCTATGTAGTCATTTGATTGTAGTGGTGTCATTTTCCAGTTTGAAGGGCAGTTAGAAACGATTTCAATGAAACTGGTTCCCTTCCCGAGTTTCTGATACTTGAATCCGTTCATAATTGCCTTCTTCGTCTTCCTGACTGCAGCAGCTGTATGAACAGCCTGCCTCGTTACATAAAATGCACCCGGTAAAGGAGCAATTAATTCTGAGACCTTAATTGGATAACCCATTTTATGAACATCCCTACCGTATGGCGATGTTGTAGTCTTCATACCTTCCAGTGAAGTCGGCGCCATTTGTCCGCTCGTCATTCCATAGACACCATTGTTTATGAAAATAATCATTATGTTTTCGCCGCGGTTTATGCAGTGTATAGTTTCAGCTGTACCGATTGCAGCTAAATCACCGTCACCCTGATAAGTAAAAACATACTTGTCAGGAAAGCATCTTTTGATGCCTGTTGCTGCTGCTGTTGCTCTTCCGTGAGCAGCTTCCTGCCAGTCGATGTTAACATAATCATAAGCAAAAACAGAACATCCCACTGGCGCAACTCCAAGTACATCTTCCTGAATGCCGAGTTCTTGTATAACTTCTGCGAGTATCTTATGAGCTGTGCTGTGACCGCATCCCGGACAGTAGTGAAGGCGAGTATCGGTCATAATAGTTGTCTTCTCATATACGAGTTCGTAAGTATCCTCACCATCAACTATGCATTGCGGATTAATTATTTCGAAATTTTCCATATTAGTATACGTTAATATTCTTAATTAAATTGATTGAATAAATATTTCAAGGTTTTCTAAAACCTCTTCAGGACTTGGAATTATTCCTCCCATTCTACCATAATGACCTACCTTTACTTTTCCATTTACAGCCAGTCTAACATCTTCTACCATTTGTCCTGCATTGAGTTCAACTGTCATCATTGCCTTAACTTTATCAGCTAAGTTGAAAAGTACATCTTTCGGGAAAGGCCAGAGAGTTATCGGTCTGAGAAGTCCAATTTTTAATCCCTTTTCTCTCGCAAGCTGAACAACCTTATGACTTATTCTTGCGGATAAACCGTAAGCAACTATTAAGTATTCAGAGTCTTGCGTCATTATCTCTTCAAACCTAACTTCATTCTTTTCAATTTCGGCATATTTCTTCATGAGCGTAAGATTTACCTGCTCCATCTTTTCCGGCTGAATGAATAGTGATGTAATTATGTTTCTTTCCCTGTCTTTAGTCTTACCTGTAGCAGCCCATGGCTTAGGTATTTTCTTTATTTCGCGTTTGTGAAAAATAACTCTTTCCATCATCTGTCCAATTGCACCGTCTGAAAGCATAAGTACAGGTGTTCTGTATTTATCAGCAAGTTCAAATCCCAAAAACACAAAGTCTGCCATTTCCTGAACCGAGTTAGGAGCAAGCACTAATAATCTGTAATCACCGTGCCCCCCACCTTTTGTAGCCTGAAAATAGTCACCCTGTGAAGGCTGTATGGTTCCGAGACCGGGACCTCCTCTGTTAACATTCACAAGCAGACACGGAAGCTGTGCTGAAGCTATATAAGAAACACCTTCCTGCATAAGTGACCAGCCCGGTGATGACGATGATGTCCATACTCTTGCACCTGCACCGGCAGCACCATAAACCATATTAATGGCTGCTACTTCACTTTCTGCCTGTAGAGCTAATCCGGTTCGGTGTGGTACTTCTCTTGTTAAGTATTCTAAAACTTCTGATTGTGGTGTAATAGGATAACCGAAGTAAGCATCCATACCCGCTTGAATTGCTGCCTCTGCCATTGCTTCGTTACCCTTCATTAATCTGATATCTTCTTTTTGTTCCATATAATAATATTATTCCTCTTAATAAAAACTTGTTAATGAAATATTGATTATAAGTAATCCATTTTTTTAAGGTCGTCAACCGAAGGATTATCTAAAGTTACACTGATTGATTCTTTGACGTTGGCAATAGTTGCAATTTGCTCTTTCTTTTTGCCTGTTGTTCTGTAAACTTTTATTACTCCGTCCGGACATACCATTGCACAGTTAGTGCAACCCGTGCAAAGATCATCAATTATTACGGCATATCTGTATCCAAGATTGTTGATTTCTTTTGAAAGACTTATTCCGCCTTCTTTACACGCAACTGTACAGAGTTCGCAGCCTTTACATTTTTGTATATCTACTACAGTTTTGCCTTTAACTTTACGAGGTTTTTTCTCTTGTGTTTTATTATCACTCATATCAAGTTATTTAAATTTATTGTATTTAGGGAAAAGATATTGTACTACAAAACTATTCAAAATAAACATAAAATTAAAGTTATTATTAAGTATCCTTGCTATATTTCTTTTTCAAATATAGAAATAAGGAAATCGCAAAATAAACTTAATAATATGATTTACCATAGTAGAATTGAAGTTTTAGCCGGCTTGAAGCGAGCTTTCAGGCTGCAGCCACTATGCCGGCACCCTGCTTGCACTATGAGAATATGGTATGTTCATGGTATGTTTATGGGATGTTCATGGTATGTTTATGGGATGTTAAAATAAAGAATTGTTATTGCAGTATGTTATATCGTGTTTATTTTTTGTAAAGAACACAAATAACATAAATCTAAGTTATATATTACTAATAAACACTTGTAATAATATACAAAAAATGGAAACAAAAGTAAAGACAAAAATGATTTGGAGGAATAAAAAATATGAACATATCATGAGTTTTAACTCCATATAAAATGATAACAGAATCAGGTCAATGCAGACTAAGAATATTTGTTTACTGTCAGCTTTCAAATTGAACTGGGACAGTTAAAAGTTATATATGCAAACTGACTTGATATCAACTTAAAAAAATACAATCTTTACATATCTCATTTAGTCAATGAAGAAATTATATACAGCACCTGCTTTTAAACTGGCAGTAGTATTTTCCATCGGAATACTCGCAGGAAAATACTTCTCCCTTGAGTATTATATAACAATTCCTGCACTTCTGATTCTAATCGTATCTTACTTTTTATTCAAAAAGAAATATCAGGTATTAAAGTTTATTATTCTTTTAGTAATAATAATATTAACCGGATTAATAAAATCAAATATTGATTTTAGAACTTCATCAGATAAATCTATTAATCTATTAGATAGAAATATTTCAGGAATATTCTTGGTTGGAACGATTGATAACTTGCCTGAATATTCTGAAAACAGGGTCAGATTTACGGTTGATGCTTCTGAATTAATCTCAAGAAATGACACTTTGAAAGTTGACGGCAGAATTCTTGTATTATTAAAACAGACCAAAATATTAAGCCTTTATGACTCTTTCCCAAGGTTTGAAGCAGGAGATAAAGTAATACTATTTGGTTCACTGAGAGATGCTCCCGATGATACTAACCCGGGTGAATTCAATTACAGGGAATATCTCGCGCTCAATGATATACATAAAACTTTCAAAGTAAGTTTCTGGAACGATGCCGAAGTTCTGTCGAAGAACAACTTAAACTTCTTTGAACAAAATATTATTTACCCCTCAAGAAAATATGCAATCGAAAACATTAATAGAAATATCGGAGGAGAAGAGGCTGCTTTTCTGAACGGACTTGTTACGGGATACAGGGCGGATTTTTCAAAAGAACTGAAAGAGGATTTCATAAAAGCGGGTGTCATGCATTTGATAGCAGTCTCAGGACTAAACGTTGCTTATATAATAATTTTTCTGACTGTAGCTTTTTCACTTCTAAGGGTTCCTTTCGATATTAAGATATACTTAATGATTGCAGCTCTTGTATTCTACATGTTCTTCACCGGAGCCGCTGCATCTATAGTGCGGGCGGTTTTAATGGGTTCTGTGATGCTGATTAATTATAAGGTTCAACGGAAAATAAATTTTTACAACGTAATCGGAATTTCAGCTTTGATAATTCTGCTGTTTGATTCAAAACAACTTTTTAATTCAGGTTTCATACTTTCATTTAGCGCTGTAATTTCAATAGTAATTATATTTAACAGAGTTAATCTGATTATTGGTAAGAAAATTAAACATTGGAACAAAGACTGGCGCAAAGTATTTTATTATATTTACATTACTTTACTAACTACAGTTGCGGCACAAATAGGAGT
This sequence comes from Kapaibacterium sp. (SeqCode), assembly GCA_041675325.1. GTDB lineage: Bacteria > Bacteroidota > Ignavibacteria > Tepidaquicellales > Tepidaquicellaceae > CAIKZJ01. The sequence goes on along the minus strand of JBAYUG010000056.1, from coordinate 14,545 downwards.
TTTGCCGATTACATTGAGTTATTTCGGAAAAATATCCATCGTAGGCATTTTTACTAACATAATTGCTATTCCACTCTCAAACTTATCCCTGGCATTAGGATTCATACAGATTATCTTTGGTGTTTTTTCAGATTTCCTCGGCGGACTTATCGCAGAAGTTAATTATTTGCTTCTCCATTATGAACTTGCATTTATAAAATGGGCGGCGAATCTTCCGTATTCAAGTTTTGATTTCTACGGAATAACTCTCGCCATGCTTATCACGTTTTATGTAATTCTTTTACTCCTACTTTTAATGAATAAATCAAATTTCAAGTATAATATTGCTTTATCAGTTTTAGTAATTGCTGCTTATTTTATTATTACGGGATTCAAAGATAACAACCTCAAAATAACATACCTGTCATTAGGAAATTCTGATTGCACTCATCTGGAAACTCCCGACGGCAGTAACATACTAATTGATATTGGTGTTGAGAATCAATATAATGCTTCCACCTCAAGAAGAATAATTCCTTACTTAAAGAGGAAATCTGTGCGTGATTTAGACCTTGTTATTCTCACATCGCCTATAGGAAAAAATTACAAATCATTAAGGTCAATTATAGAAAACTTTAATGTTAAGAAAATACTGTTTAATGATAAAAGTGAAATTAGTGGAAATACTGAAAAACTTATAATCGACAATAAGATACAGGTTGATGAACTGAATAGCATTAATGAAATTAACGGATACGGCGGATTGAGGATTAAATGTTTTAAAACTGATTCGGTATCCGGCAACGCCATGCTAAAAATATATTTCGGGAATAAGAGCTTTCTGTTTCCCGGAAAAGCTGAGACTGAAAATGAAATAATCGCGGTTAGAGTATTAGGTAATGAACTAAAATCTGACGTTCTTAAAGTTGCAAAATACGGAAGTGTAAAATCTACATCTGATGAGTTTCTACAATATGTAAATCCATTTATTTCTGTTATTTCTTCTTCAGGTATCGAAGAAAGAAACCTGCCGGCTTATGAAGTACTAAGGCGATTGGAAAAGCATAAATCTGAGATATATAGAACCGATGAGCATGGAGCAGTGATATTAGAATCTGACGGTAATTATCTTAAAATAAAGTAATAATCTAAGACCGACGATAATAAATCAAAGCAAACTTTCAAAAACAGAACTAATTTTAACTATTAAATTTATAATAAGAATTAATTATATTGTTTTAATCATAAATCAATAATTAGGAGATTTAAAAGATGCGCAATAATTTAGTTGCATGGACAGTTTCTGAAGATCATTTTCCATCATTCGGAAGTATCAAGGAAAAATTCAAGTTTTTTATAAGGTATGCAATACTTGCCCCGTCAGGACACAATACACAGCCCTGGTTGTTTGAAGTTCATGAAGAATCGCTGAATCTTTACGCAGACAGGACAAGGGCATTGCCTGTTATAGACCCGGATGATAAAGAATTAATAATAAGTTGCGGCGCTGCTTTGACAAATCTTATTTATGCAATGAAGTATTTCGGCTTTGAACCTGAAATAAAGCATTTCCCCATTGAGCACGATAATGACCTTCTTGCAACAATTACAATAAAGACCAGAGATTATGAACCGACAGATGAAGAGAAAATTCTTTTTAAAGCAATTCTGAAAAGAAGAACAAACAGGCTACCATTTGCTGAAGATGTAATTGACGGCATAACGAGGCTGAAATTAATGACAATTACTAAAGAAGACCCTGATGTACGATTTGCAATAGTTGAAGACATCAATCAAAGAGAAGAAATTATTAAACTAATAGAGCAAGGCGATAAAATTCAGTCTCAGGATAAAAGTTTCTGCAGGGAACTTGCACAATGGGTTCATCCAAACCGTTCGAACAGTAAAGATGGAATCCCCGGATATGCATTCGGTATGGGAGACTTAATTTCATACGGAAGTCCATTCTTCATAGGAAACCTTAACTGGGGCGACATTCAGGCAGGTCGAGACAGAAATCTCGTAAAGGGCTCTCCTGTTCTGGGATTTATGGAAACAAAGAATGATAAACCTTTCGATTGGCTGAGAGCAGGTATGGCTCTTGAAAGAATTTTACTTAAAGCTGCATCGATTGGAATAGCTGCATCGTATTTAAATCAACCGCTTGAAGTACCTGATCTCTTTGATAAACTTAAAGAGACAGTAAATACTCCAAACTACCCCCAGCTGCTGCTAAGGATGGGGTACGGGAAAGAAGTTCAGTCAACTCCAAGACGCGATGTAGAGGATGTTATTAGAATAAATTGATTCGGCTGGTACCAGCTTCATTCAAATCAGCAGTTTATGTTGTTATTCAGATCACATGCCTGTTTATAATATTTTATAAAATTAATTTAATTCCAAGTAATATATTCATATTAATAGGATTAGCATTTTTTCTAATTCTTGGTATATGGGCTGTTTATACAATGAACTTCAGATTTAACATCGCCCCAGATATTTCATCAAATTCTAAGCTTATCGTAAAAGGTCCGTATAAATTTATAAGACATCCAATGTACACTTCAGTACTTGGAATATCGTTTTATTTAATTATGAATGATATCAATTATTTCAGGATCATTATCTTTACTATTTTACTTGTTAATTTCCTATTTAAACTTGATTATGAAGAGAAGATATTAATTTCAAAATTTCCCGAATACTCGGAGTACAAGAAAACAACAAAAAAGCTTATTCCTTTTCTTTACTGATTTTACCTTTAGGTATCGGAATTTTCATGATTCTTCCGATGTTTAATAAATAAATTAAATAATAATAAAATTATGCCGAACGCAGCTCATTTGCATTTAATACTTAATCACTTCCCTATAATCGGTGCAGCAATTGTAGTGATAGTTCTTGGATATGGTATAGTGATAAACAATGACAGGATTAAACAACTCGGAATGTTTCTTATTGTTCTGATTGGATTGATTACAATCTTTGTATTTACAACCGGGAATAAAGCCGAAGGATTTGTAAAAGGAAATGATGGTGTTGTTGAGGAAAATATTGAACCTCATGAAGAGTTTGCAAAAATAAGTATGATTGCAATGCAATTTACTGCATTTGTGTCTCTTATAGGATTAATTTTATTCAGGAAAGAAAAAGCTGTTCCTAAATGGTATGGTATTATTTTATTTGGACTTCTTCTTGCCGTCAACATTATGATGATATACACAGGACATCTTGGGGGTAAGATATCTCATAGTCACATTATGACTAACTTCTGACATTTAACTGATTAAGAATTTTCATCATATCTGCGGGAAGTTCGGCTTCAAAGTGCAGATTATCTTTTGTGCGTGGATGTATAAATCCTAATACTTTTGCGTGTAATGCTTGTCTGGGCATATCTTCAAGCAGGTTCTTTATCTGCGCACGGATATTAGCATTTAAGTTAACAGAATGCGGAACCCTGCCTCCGTAAGTTTCATCGCCGAATACAGGGTGCCCGTCATTGGCTAAATGTACTCTTATCTGATGAGTCCTTCCGGTTTTTAGATTCAGCTTTATCAAAGATAGAAATTCATATTCCTTCAAAACTTCATACATTGTAATTGCTATTTTACCTCCTTCTTCCTCGTCTTTCAGGACTGCAACTTTTTTCCTGTCACGTTTATCCCTTGCCAGCCTTGATTCAATAATCCCCTTCTTCTTTTTGAGATTCCCCCAAATAATAGCCTGATATTCTCTTTCAATATCATGCTTCATGAATAAGTCTGAAAGCTTGCTATGCGTTACTTCATCTTTGGCAATGACAAGCAGCCCGGATGTATCCTTATCAAGACGATGCACTATCCCCGCCCTCTCAAATCCGTTCATTCTCGAAAGGTTTTCTTTCTTGCTGTCAGCATAATACATAATTGCATTTACCAGTGTCCCTGAATAATTTTTATATGCTGGATGAGTAACCATTCCTGCGGGTTTATTAACGATCATTAAATATTGGTCTTCAAAGACTATATCAAGAGATATATTTTCGGGAAGTATATCCTGTTTTTCTGGTACCGGAAGTTCTATTTCTATTTCATCGTATGGTTTAAGTATATAATTTGATTTTACAAAATTACCATTAACTAGAACATTCCCACGGTTTATTGCCTTTTGAACCTTTGTACGGGTTGCATTCTCAACAAAAACTGTAATATATTTGTCTAATCTCTGCTTTTCTTTAATATTAGGAACGGATAATTTGTAGCTTTTTTCCACTGTATGTTAAAAAATTGTAAATAGTGTAATATAGTTAAAATAGATTGAAACTTTCCGGATTGAAAATACGAATATTAAACAAGTAGTTCAATTTGAAAACAACAAAACAAGGAGAAAATATAATGAAAACATTAAAATCTTATTTATTCATATTTACAGTAATGGCTGTAATCTTTTCGGCTTCTTTATTAAAAGCCGATAATATAAGTGCTGCTAACACTTCTGATCTAAGAATCCATATATACAAGGAATTAGTTGATATACTCAAATCGCCTGTATGGCTTAATTTTCAGAATAAAAATCTGAAAGGCGAAACTGAAGTAGCGATTTTTGTCAGCCGCTCAGGTAAAATAGTACTAAAATCTGTTAATGGCGAGAATCAGGTCTTAAACAACATGATTACTCACAAATTCAACTCTCTTAACATATGGACAGCTACAAATTTTGCTGATCAGAGCTTTAACTTTAAAGTGGTTTCAAAATAATAATTTAATTTCCATTAATTCCCTTCGAATAAGAGAAACACCGGCAAAATAAGTAATGCCGGTGTTTTTATTCATCTGTACCTGTAAAATATTATTTCTTATAGTATTTGTAAGCCCTGTTAGTTTTTCTTTATCTTGCATATTTTTATAATAGTTATAACGTTTAGTTAAATTTTAACTTGAATTTATAATAATTTTGTTCTATATTTCATGCAAATAAATTATTTAATATGGAAAAAACTTTTTTAAATAAATCGTGCAAGAAGTTTTTTTATTATTTCTCGTTTGCTGTATATTTCACGGGATTTTTGTATATCTCCGGTTGTACCGGCTCTGATGTAGAAGACACAGCCGTCTTGAGAGCAAGGGATTCTGTAAATGTTTATACCCATATTGCACTTGCTTTCACGGATTACAAAACTTCTCTTGATTACAATAAAGAAGAAAATAATAAAAAAGCAAAAGAGTCATTTGAAGAGGCTTTGAGTTCCCTTCAGGAAATAAATTCGAAATTGATTGAAGATTCAACAAGGTCAGCTTGGAAAAACGATTATAATAATCTTATGGTCAGTATTATTCAGGACTATTTATATACACAAAAAGATATTCCGGATAAAAGCCCTGTATTTAAACTCGCGAAGAAGTACGGAGTTAAATACGATAAGATTTCATTAAACTCAGAGTTAAGCTCCGATACTGAACCATTACCGGACGGAAGCGATGTCCCTCTTGTTAATAACAGCGCGGTCGAAGAGTATATTGATTTCTTCTCAAAAACAGACAGGGGTAAAAGTTTTATTGATAAAACTACGTACCGCTCGGGAAAATATTTTCCGTTAATGAGAAAAATACTCAGATATCATAATACACCAGAAGAAATGATTTATCTTTCTGTTCAGGAATCCGGACTAAACCCTACAATTGTTTCAAAAGCAGGGGCTGTAGGTCTCTGGCAGTTTATGCCTGCAACCGGCAGGGCTTATGGACTATATCAGGACGGTTACAGGGATGACAGGCGAGACTTCGAAAAATCAACCGATGCCGCCGCAAGGCATTTAAAAGATTTGTACAGATCCTTCGGCGACTGGTATCTTGCTTGGGCGGCATACAATGCAGGACCCGGCAGAGTTAACAGTGCTATAAATAAAAGCGGTTCAAAAGATTACTGGACTTTAAGGAGCTATCTCCCCGGTGAAACTAAGAATTATGTACCTTCAATTCTGGCACTTTCATTTATCTATAGAGATCCGGAAAATTATGGATTCAAAGACCTTGAACATGGTAAGCCGATTTCTTTTGACAGAATTAATTTTGACGAAAGCATTACACTCGATAAGATTGCGGAGTATTCAAAAACAGACATAGAAACCATAAGGGAACTTAACTCAGAACTCACTTCTGATAACGTCCCTGATTATGACGTTCCATACCAGCTTAGAATTCCGCATGATACGTATAATACTTTCTTATCTAACTTTAAGAAGTCACCTGACTATAACAGTAGTCAAACCGAGCCTGAATTTGCCGGAAATGAACAATCTTCGTACTACTCTTCAGAGATATCAATAGTTACTTACGATGTAGTAAATTATAACCCGGGCGATCAGCTAAACCTTGGAAGTATAACTGATAAAACTCGTTTAATTTACTTATATAAAGGAAATGAAGGGCTTAAATTTGTTGCCGACTCTTTTAAAGTAAGGGAATCCGATATTAGACGCTGGAATTATCTGTCATATCCTGTAAATCCAAAACCTAATCAGACTCTTTCTATATACCTGACAAAACAACAGTACAATACACTTTATAAAATAGAAACTGAACCAGAATCCGGAAGTATTGAAAATAATAATACAGTGAACAACAACGGCAGTGTAAACTACGGTAAGAAAATATACACGAACAACAATGGCAATTCAGAACAAAAGGAAAATGTTTCAGAGAAAAAAGAAAAGAAAGCAACTTCAGAGAAGCTCCAGACTTATACAGTTAAAGAAGGAGAGTATTTAGGTGAAATTGCTGAGAAATACGGCGTTAAAGTTTCTGATATTCGTGAATGGAATAACCTTGAAGGTGATAAAATTCTTGTAGGTCAGAAATTAAAGATTTATTCAAACAAAAAAATCACAGAAAAATCTGATAATACATACTCAAAAAGCACTCATCACATCGTTGCTGAGGGAGAATTCCTTTCAGAAATCGCAAATGAATACGGTGTAACTGTAAGTGATTTAAAAGAATGGAATAGTCTTGAAGACGATAAAATACTGGTTGGACAAAAACTTTTAATATCGGAACCGAAAACTTCTGATAAGAAAACAACGGTTAAATCAAAAACGCATACTGTGAAAGAAGGTGAAAACTTATCCGGAATTGCAGGAAAGTACAACGTAAGCGTTCAAAATATAAAGGACTGGAATGATATTGAAGACGACATCATAATTCCGGGACAGGAACTTAAAGTATCAAAACCATCAGATAACAACAAGAAAGAAACTTCAAAGTCCAAAACTTACAAAGTTAAAAAAGGTGATACTCTTGCATCAATCTCAGAAGAATTCAATATATCAATTTCAAACCTGAAAAAATGGAACAGTTTAGATAGCGATGGAACAATATACACTGGACAGGAATTAAAACTTTACAGTAATAGTCAAACCAACGATATTAAAACAAAGGATAATTCGACCACAAAGAAAACTAAAGACAGAAAGAAGAAAAATCCATAGGGGGGATTTATTCATATTGAAAGAAATCATTTAAATCATTAAATTGCATATTAATTGAAAACGCTGGCATAGCTCAGCTGGTAGAGCAGCTGATTTGTAATCAGCAGGTCGGGGGTTCAAGTCCCTCTGCCAGCTCCAAATAAAACCCCTGTAAACAGTACGTTTGCAGGGGTTTTTTGTTCATAGGGAATATAACATCGAAACAAGTAGCGATCCAGTCCCTACCTAGCTCCTGTCCTAACAAGATCCTTATCTCATAAAGGCTTACCCTGTTTAAATAAGTATTTGTGCGTTTAATTTCCAAAGAAGTTAAACCAACACAATTTTTTATTCGTGATCAAAAATGAAAAACCGTAACATATATATCAACATAACGTATTAAATGTATATAATTATTATGTTTGCACAAATTAAATATAAAATATTATGAAAACCTTATTCCAATTTTTTACAGTCATAATGATATTAGCATACAGTGTTTCAGAGGGTTTTACGCAGACATTTGAAGTCGGTAAAACCTATCATGGATTTAAACTCAACGAAAAAAAGTTCGTCAAAGAAGTAAACAGTGAATGCTATGTGTTTGAACATATTACAAGCGGGGCCAAATTGATTAAAATCGCCAATTCCGACGCGAACAAAACATTTAATATTGCATTTAAGACCACTCCCGAGTCGGATGATGGCTCGCCGCATATTATGGAACACAGTGTGTTAAACGGCTCAAAGAGTTTTCCTGTTAAAAGCCCATTTGACATTCTCGTGAAAGGTTCACTGAATACGTTTATTAATGCAATGACGGGCAACGACAGGACGATGTATCCTGTTGCAAGCATGAACAACAAGGACTATTTCAATCTGATGAATATTTATCTTGACGCGGTTTTTAATCCTTTATTGTACGATGATAAGAAAATCCTTGCACAGGAAGGCTGGCATTATGAATTAAAGGATAAAGACTCTCCTCTGGTGTACAGGGGAATTGTTTATAATGAAATGAAGGGTGCATATTCAAGCCCGACAAGAGAACTTGATTATCAGACAATGAAGTATCTTTTTCCTGAAACATTTTACAGATATTCTTCAGGAGGATATCCGTCTTCAATTCCCGAACTCACTCATGAAAAGTTTATGGCGTTTCATAAAAAATATTATCATCCTTCAAACAGCAAAATAGTATTGTACGGCGATGCAGACTTAAACGAGGAACTAAGATTCATTAATGAAAATTATTTAAAAAATTATGCTACGCGGGGAGAAGAAATTTTTTATCCGATTCAGCCATCATTTGACGCCATTAAGGAAGTAACAGGTTCGTATTCCGTTACCGAAGGTAGCAATACAGATAACCAGACATACCTTTCTTTGAATTTTGTAACGGGTCTGGGAAAAGACCAGAAACTTGTGTATGCGCTGGATATACTTTCCGAGGTTCTGGTAAATCAGGAAACAGCCCCGGTAAGGAAAGCAATCGAATCCGCAGGAATAGGCAAGGACATATCAGCTGATTTTTCGAATCTTAATCAGAATGTATTTTCATTTGTATCGCAGAATGCGAACCAAAAAGACAAAGATAAATTCAGGAAAATAATTTTGGATAAGTTAAAGGACGTCTCGGAAAAAGGCCTTGATAAGGAATCTGTTGAAGGTGCCTTTAACAGAATTGAGTTCCGTACAAAAGAATTAAATAATGCACAGCTGGGCTTAATATATGGTTATAGAGCTATTTCGGGATGGAATTACGGCGATAATCCGTTTCTTACACTTGAATATGAAAATGTATTCATGGAACTGAGGAACGATATCACTAATGGTTATCTGGAAAAAGTGATTAAAGAATATTTTCTGAACAACAACCACTGTCTGTTTCTTATACTTAATCCCGAACCCGGGCTGGAAAAACAAAAGACAGCAGAGATGGAAAAGAAACTTGAAGAATATAAAGATAAACTTTCAGGAACTGAAATTGATGCTCTTGTAAAAGAGACGGATGAACTTATAAAATATCAAAAGCAGGAAGATTCTCCCGAAGCGCTTGCTTCAATTCCTCTTCTTGATTTAAAAGACATAGATTCAAAAGCAAAATTCTATGATATAAAGATGGAGCAAACGGCTGATGTGCCTGTGTTAAAATATAACCTTTTCACGAATAATGTCATCTATTTAAGGCAGATATACGATATGAGAGTTCTTCCGCAGGAACTGATCCCGTATGCAGCCCTGCTATCTGAATTGCTTGGTAATATGAGCACCGGGAAATACAATTACGGAGAACTGGAGAAAAATCTGAATTTATATACAGGCGGATTCAGTATGAATATGTATAATTTCTTCGAAAATAATGACGATTCCAGAATGATTCCAAAGCTTGTCATCAATACGAAATCGATGAATACTAAATCAGATAAGATGATTGAACTTGCAGGTGAAATAGTCAACAATACAAAGTTTGATGACAAAGACAGAATGAAGTCTTTGTTCGTAAGATATCAGTCCAACCTTGAAGCCAGAATAAAAGGCGAAGGATATGATTTTGCATATACCCGAATGAAATCATATTTCAGCAATGAAGGAATGTTTACAGAATTAATGGCGGGTGTAGAATATTATTGGTTCGTAACAGATCTAGTAAAGAATTTTGACGCGAATGCCGATAATATAATTGCGAACCTTGAGAAAACAATGTCGTTGCTATTCAATAAAGGCAATCTCGAATTATTCGTTTTGTGCTCTGATACCGATTACAATAATTTCTACGGGAAACTGAACAAACTGAATATTGCTGGTGAAAAGAAAAATGAATATCAGAAATGGAATTTCAAACTGGAAAAGAAAAATGAAGGTTTTCTGACTGCTTCAAAAGTGCAGTATGTTTTGCAGGGTTTCAATTTTAAAAAACTTGGATTTGAGTGGGACGGGAAAATGCACGTTTTAAGTCAGATTCTGATGAGAGATTATCTGTACAATACAGTAAGAATTATTGGCGGTGCTTACGGAGGCCGGTTATCGATAAGTGCGAACGGTGATGTGATATTCGGCTCATACCGTGATCCAAATCTCAAAAAGACATTTGAAAATTATTCGGGCACGGTTGAGTATCTCAGGAATTTTAATCCCGGTGAAACTGAAATGAAGCGTTATATAATCGGTTCTATCGCAAGGCTGGACAGGCCGATGAGCCCGTTTCAGGAAGGCAATACGGCGTTGAGGTATTATTATTCAAAAACAAAACCTGATGAAGTCCAGAAAGAAAGGGATGATGTATTGTCAGTATCGCAGCAGGATATTGTCGGGTATATTTCTATGATTGATGCAATTCTGAAACAAAATAATTATTGTGTTTATGGAAATGAAAATACACTTAACGAGAATAAAGACTTATTCAACAGTGTAATGAAAATTGTGAAATAACATTATACTATTAGATATAGTTTTGATAAAAGAACCGGAGAATTAATTCTCCGGTTCTTTTAATATTGTCCCGATAATAAAAACTTCAATTCCACTTTATTCAAACAGTCCGCCGAGGCGGATAGGTTCAGGTCCATCTGCGAGCTCCAGAAACCACACATCTTAATACGACTTAAGGTTTTTTATTAAATTAAAAATCAGATACAACTTTCTGCTAATAATAGTATTCTATCGGTAACAATTCAATTATACTCGAATTGTTTCTAATTAAACATTTTTATATTGTAATATGTTTTGTGAATTCTGAAAAATAAATATCATACCTACAGTTATATTTGTTAGGAAACTATATCAGGATACTATAAGTTATCTTGCACTCATATTTCGGTTGAATTAGTCTTAAAGCAGGCCTGCAAAATTTTATGTTTTTAAATTTATTCTTGAAATATCATAAATCCAACCTAACAAAAAGCAAAAAAGCCCTTTAGAAGGGCTTTGGTGTTAGTTTTTCTTTTATTGATCTCTTAGCTTTCTATTATTTCAATCTTATTTTCCATTTTTTCCATTTTAATGGAATCCAATTCCTTCATATTTTTCTTTAGCTCCTTCATGCTTTCCTCGTATTGCTTCATCGAATCCTTGAATTCTTTCATATCAAAATTAAATTCTTTCATGTTTTCTTCAAATTCCTTCATGGACTCTTTTACAGTTTCTTTAATTTCATCAACATCGACCTCAACATCGATATCTTCATTGTCAATTTCCGGTATATTTTTCAAAAAATCCTCGCTCAATAACTGTTCATTTAACTTGCTCAATGATTCATTTAGTTTCATCATAGATTTATCAATATAAAGGTTCAACGAATCCATATTCGCAATCTTTACTCTAATTTTAATCCTTCCCGAATCTAATGGTTCTAAATCTGGAATGTAATTAACGTATCGCATGTAATCGGTAGGTAATGCTGCAATATTTCCCAATTCGTTAAGTTTTTCAAGCTCTTTTAAGTGATTGTTCGTAAAGTAGGCTATATCTCCATCGCTCCTCAACCTCATTAACAGAGATATATCAGGAAGTTGTGCATATTCAGCCTCTTCGAATATTAAAGGATTATTCTCTGCTAATTCCATATTGTCATTAACTTCCGTCACGGCTAATGTACGAGGTTTCTCGATTTCAGGTGTAATAACTGAATCAGCTTCTTCCGGCATTATAACACTTTTTACTGTTTCATACGCAAGCTGAGGTATCTTTCTGATTGTTTCCGATTCCCCAAAAGCATAGTATATAAACCCTGCTACAAGTGCTATTATTAACGATGATACTAATCTGTCTTTTTGTTTCATGACCGATATATTTAATTTTCTAAATTCTACCTTTTCCTAATTTACGATGCAGATTCCGTATTGTTGCAATAATTCTAAAATTTTTATCCTCAAGAATTTATTAAAATAGACTATTTATTTCTTTTCCTGATTACACTGTAATACAAATTTAGCAATTGAAATAATTTCTCTTAAATGTTAATTTAAAATAACAATAATTTTGGACAAAATAAATTAAATCTTGAACCTCATTTATTACATAAAGGATTCGTTAGGTCAGTTCCGAAAAGTCCTGAGAATACTTTTAATGTTGCTAATTTCCGTTGTAATCGGTGTCGCTGGTTATATTTTACTTGAAAATTATACTTTTGTTGAGGCATTTTATATGACTATGATAACTATTACTACCGCAGGATATCTTGAAGTACATCCGTTATCCGATGCAGGCAGGATTTTTACATCGCTTTATCTTGTAACTAATATAGGTATTTTCTTTTATGGAGCTACAACTATTGTAGGGCTCGTAATTGAAGGTGAATTTAAAAATTTTTATAAGAATTATAACGTGAAAAAGAAGATTTCAGAACTTAAAGACCATGTAATTATCTGCGGTTACGGCAGAAACGGCAAGCAGGTTTGCCTTGAGCTAAAAGACGATAAACATCCCTACATGATTATAGAAAAACGGGAAAACATTATTGAAGAATTGAAAACAGATGAAAATAATCTCTTTATAGATGGAGATGCAACCGAAGAAGAAGTACTTATTGCCGCCGGTATTAAAAATGCCAAAGCAATAATCACTACCCTCCCGGAAGATCCTGATAATGTTTATGTTGTACTTACAGCAAGAGAATTGAATCCATCAATCACAATCATTAGCCGTGCCTCAAATGAATCGTCGGTTAATAAGCTTAAGCGGGCAGGTGCAAACAATGTTATAATGCCGGAAAAGATTGGCTGAGCTCACATGGCTGCCCTCGTTATGAAACCTGATATTATGGAGTTTATTGCCGAACTGACAGGACAAAGTTCTGATATTTCACTTACTTTCGAAGAACTTTCGCTTAACGATATTTCTTCGGAATATGTCGAAGGAACTATTAGAGATCTTGATATCAGAAATAAAACAGGTGCAAATATTATCGGGCTTCGTCTGCCGGATGGAGAATTTATAATAAATCCGCTGCCTGAAACGAAACTGAATAAAAATACAAAGCTAATTGCGCTGGGAGATAGCAAACAAATAGCTGAAATGCAAAAACTAATATCTGAACTTAAATAATTGTTTAAAAAGCTGCCATCTCCTCGCAAGCCTTGAGTATCCAGCTATCCTGTGGCAGTGCCTCTTTTTCCAAAACGGGATGGAAAGGTACATGAACGTCTAGCCCTGCTACCCTCTTTACAGGTGCATCAAGAAACTCAAAACAGTTTTCAGATATCAAAGAAGCAATCTCTGCTCCGAAACCCATGGATTTTGAATCTTCATGAAATACTATTACCTTGCCGGTTTTCTTTACTGAATTAAATATAGCCTCCGTATCAAGAGGTACTATCGTCCTTAAATCCACAACTTCTACACCTACTCCTTTCTTTTCCATCTCTTTTGATGCACGTATTGCTTTCTCAACCATCGCACCATAAGTTATAATTGTAATATCATTGCCTTCCCTCTTCACTGATGCTTTACCAAATGGCAGATAATAGTCCGAATCAGGCTCGGGTGACTTTGCAAATCCCTGTCTGTATAAATACTTGTTCTCAAGGAATAGCACCGGATCATTGAGTTGACAAGCAGTTTTCAGAAGTCCTTTTGCATCCATTGCGTTCGAAGGATAAGCAATATACATTCCATGGCATTTTGCAAACAGAGCTTCAATATTCTGTGAATGATAATGCCCTCCTCCTATATACCCTCCGCATGCAGCCCTTATAACCACAGGACATGAAAAAGTATTGTTTGACCTGTATCTGTACATCACAAGCTCTTCCCTGATTTGCATCATTGCAGGAAATATATAATCCGCAAACTGTATTTCTACGACCGGCTTCACCCCCGTAATAGCTGCTCCGATTGCTGTTCCAATTATTGATGCTTCAGCAAGAGGTGAATTGAATACTCTTTCTACCCCAAACTTCGTGGACAAACCTTTTGTTGCCGTAAACACTCCCCCTTTGCCGTCTGCAATATCTTCACCATAAATTATCATATTAGGATTCTTTTCCATCTCTTCGTGAAGAGCATGATTCACTGCATCTACCATAACAACAGGCTCACCTGTACTGCCCTCTTTCTCATACTCAATCACTGTCTGTTCTTCAGACGGACAGTATAAGAAATCCATTACGGTTTTTGCAT
>JBAYUG010000055.1:0-21934 GCA_041675325.1 Kapaibacterium sp. (SeqCode) | reverse complement strand
TAGAATAAGGCAATTTTAAGAATAAATTAAAATGTTCCCTGATTCGGAAAAGAGAATCGAGTCAGGGAACATTTTTGAAATAATGAATGTTGAATATGGCGGTACGAATCATTTTGAACCCGGGAATTCATGGGTAAATGAAGATTGTAAAAAAGAAATAAAATTAGACCGCAATACAACCGCATTATCACCGCACTTCAACCGCAAATCCACCGCACTTCAACCGCAAATCCACCGCACTTTGTCCGCAGTATTTAGCTGTGGGGAGACTACTAAAAGAGTATCGGGATGCTACGGGTATATTTTTGCGCTGTTTAGGAGTGACGATTTTGGCAAAATAGTGAATAATTTGTCACAAACTTGGGATTAGAGAGGGATGGAATTTTTTACCACCAAAGCACAAAAACACCAAAAGAAGATTGCAAAAACCTAAAGATTAAAAACTAATATTACTATTGTAAAAATCATAAGTCTTTAACCGCAGGGATCGCAGAGAAGAGAATAAATTTTAACCACCAAAGCACCAAAACACCAAAAGAAGATTATTTAATTATAAAGCAGAACTTTTTCAGTATGCCCAATCCTCTCAGCAGAATGGCGGGTCTTAGATACGTAGAGAGTGCTTGGGATTTTAATTTATATTCAAAGGATTAGATCCCCGCCAAGAGCGAGCGGGGATGACAAGATTAAAAAAGAAAATTACGATATGTTTACATATCATATGTTTACATATCATATGTTTACATGTCATATGTTTACATGTCATATGTTTATATGTCATATGTTTGCATGTCATATGTTTATATGTCGAAACCGAAGAGCATTCCGAAATAGTATATGGCTTCTTTGCCGTAGGTTACGTCGGTGCCCTGAAAGCGTTTTGTGAAGCTGTCCAGTCCGTAAGCCATGCTGAAGAAAATACTTGTCGGGAATACGTACGATGAAAACGCCTGCAGTCTCAATTCGAATCCGATATCTTTTTTGAATTCATTAAACTGTGGAGCTGTTCCGTACCATGCATCGCCGTAGTCGGCAAATAGCGATAGATAGAGTTTATCAAAGTACAGCGGAGAAATTCTGGTATCTATTTTTGAAATCAGAGGGAATCTATACGTAAGGTTTGCATGAGCGACTCTGCCTCCGCCAAGAGAGAAATACGGATATCCTCTCATACCAATCAATCCGCCTGCATAGTAATCATAAAAACTGTCAACGGGTTTGCCGAGTACTGCGGCACCGCGAAGTTTCAAGTTCAAAGAATGATTTCTGAAAAGGTATATTCCTTCAGACCACACTCCTTCCACTTTGTGGAGTTTATTACTTGCAAAGACAGTTGATACATTACCCTGGTCGTCGACGAGAAGTTCGGGGTTAATATCGCTGGCTTCGTATTCGTATCTAAGGTTGATTTTTCTACCTGCGGGATTGATATCAGAATTTTTGTTATGAAAACTCTTTTCATATTTATAATCGAGCGAAATACGCTGTGCTCTGAAATAATCTTGTGAAGACGCACTGACGGCAATACCACTGCTCGGCAGAAAAAAATTGTTAATGCTTGAAGCGTATTTGGAAATGCCGTACGTTATTCTGAAATCGTGATTATAATTAATGAGCTTAAAATCCATAGCGAGTTCGAATTCGAGCAAGTCGTAGGCAACGCCAACGCTTAGAGTATCAACACCTGCATAAAGCAATGCGTCGGTTTTTCTTGTAACGTTATAACCTGCGAGAGTGAATTTAGGTTCGAAGCTAAGGTTTTTAGCAAGAAACTTCTGAGCGATAGGGGAACCGTTATTAAAAGTAAATTCAAGGAATATATCCCGTTCAGCTTTTCTGTTTATAGCAAATCCTCCGAAGATAGAGAACCTTGTCATTAATTCGTCAGAGTAAAGATAAATACCCGGCTTTATAGCGTCGAGAATATTGTTATCCTTTGTATAGTTATCGAATCTAAGAACAGGAAATATTGAAAGTTGATTAAATATACTTTTATAGTTTTTGCTTTCGAGTTTATTTATGTTATCATCGTTAAAATTACGGAGGCTTTTCCAGTCGTGCTTATTCTCTTTGCCACCGGTTGTATCGAGTGATGAATACTGAGGAACGAGTTTATTGGGGGCTTTATAGTGACCGTACTCGGTCTTTTCTTTTTCCAGAAAGTCCTTCAGGTAAGCAATCTTGAAACCGTCTGATTTATAAGTAGTGAATGCTATACTACCTTTATTATCTATAGTCGGCATGAAAGCACCACCGACGACATTTGTAATTTGTTTTATACTTTTAGCAGCGAAATCGTAGGAATATATATTAAAGATACCTGTTTCATTTGAAGAGAAGAACATTTTCGTACCGTCTGCCGAAATTACCGGCGTTCTGAAATCAATCACGTCATCATTAAAGATAAATTCCATGCTGCCTGATTCTACGTCAACCTTAGCAATTTTCCTTGCCTCGGTTTGTGAGAAATCAAAAAATGCAGTTTTACCGTCAGAATGGAAAACGGGATTATATATCTGCTCACCGTTTTTGAAGAAGGTAATCTGTTTCTTGTTGTTGAGGTTTTTATCCGTTACAAACAGATTAAGAGTACCGTCGCTGCCGCTGATGTAGAGAATCTTAGAGCCGTCGGGCGAATAAGAAGGAGAGAATGCTCTTAAATTTTCAGAGAGTCTTTTTTCTTTCTTTGCGCTAAAATCGTATTCATAAATATCAAAAAGCACTGCGTCTCCGATAGAAGGCGGAGAGTTTCTTTTCGCGTATATGAGTTTCTTACCGTCATTCGACCAGGCAAAATTGGAAGCGACGGGTGCGTCAACAATTTCTTTCACCTGTGATTTAAGGTCGAGAACGATAAGCAAGGTTGTGGCGTAATCGTAAGTGCCGTTTGTAAGATAAGCAATCTTTTTGCCGTCCGGAGAAATTTTCGGATAAAAATTTGCAAAACCTTCGAGATGGATAATTTGTCCGTCCATCTGTGTACGTTTAACATCTGCAATTCTTTCGGCATAATCTTTTTGCAGAAAAGCTTTCCATTCATTATAAAGGTCGGAGCCGTCTTTACCGAGATGTTCTCTAATAGCTTTATCAACACTGAAGTTTGTAAGGTCGCCGAGGCTATTTGTAATCTTTTTAAGTTTATCTTCACCGTAAACTCTTGCAATGTATTGAGTAAGTGCAAAACCAGAGTTATAGATTGATTCAGCTTTTAAGCTTGTGATGGAAGAAAACTGTCCCATTTCGTTCCAGGTCAGCAAATTATCATCGAGGGCGTAGCTTCTTAAAATCATATCCCTGTTAGCATCCCAATAATCGTAGCCCAATTGCTGTCTTTGATACTGAGCTGTGCCTTCAGCGAACCAAGCAGGAACGCCTACACCTGAGATAGGATAAGAAACGATAGCATTTGGATAACCGTACAATACGTCAGGTCTTCTTTCTTTTTCATAATTTATCCACTGCAGATAAATGGCGGGCACATTCTTTGAGAATTTCAAAGACGCCTGAAGCTGAACCATGTGAGTGAATTCATGTGTGATAACATTTCTGAGCCAGTTATGCGTACCTCTAAGTTCAAAATCGAGGGCGGATGCGAATATTTCTATCCTGTTACCGTAGTAATCGGTTGCTCCGTTAGCAACGTCAGAAAGGTCGTTAACGACAAAATTAACTTTATCTTTAAGCGGGAACTGGTATAAATCTGTAATTGGACCGTAAACTTCTTCTGCAATTTTTGCAATAACCTGAGCAGTTCTTTCGGCACCAGTATGGTAGGTGACGGTAAAGTGCTTAGTTTCGATTGTGTACCAGTCTTCTTCAGGATGGGAATCAAACTGAGAATTAGCTGAACCGGTAATAAATAAAAATATTGCTAAAGTAATGTAAAAGAAAGAAAATTTTTCTCTGTTATTAATCATTGAAAATATATTTTTAACTGTTTATTATTGTTTGTTTTTGATTAAAATAGTAGTAATTTGTCAGGGTAATTTGATTTGATTTGCAAAATATAACTTATTTCATTAATTAAAAAAGGATTGTTAAAGACACAGAGTTTACGATTAATCATTATTGTTGAGTTTTAATAATATAAATACAAAATATAAGGTTGACAAGTTCCTATTCAGGAAGTTTTTATTTTCCCTGACAATAATAGTAATTATTTTAACCATAAACAATGTTACTTTCTCTCAAGGAAGAAGAGACCTTGGAGTATTTAGTAATTATAAATACGAACTAAACGATTCAATAAGAAAGAAATTAGCGGATTCACTTGGTATAGCAATAGATTCAACCCTCCTACAACCTGTAGATTCAACTTCAAGAATTAAATATTTCCAGTATAAACCTGAATATGCATTCGGTATAAAATTAAAGGAAAAGACTCATCCTCTATTACTTGAGAACTCATCTTTAATAAAGACAGAGACTATCTTTGGCGAGAACAACAAGGTTATCATAAAACAAACAATTAACGGCGAGGACATAAAAGCTCCGCTTGTTATGGATATAAACGAATATCTTAACAGGAAGCAGGGTCAGACACAGGACAGAATCTTCAACGAACTCTATGATGAAAAATTTAAAGGTATAACTACTGACGATTTATCGCGGCTATTCGAGAAGTTTACGGATATTACGATACCATTGCCATTCAAGACAGAAACAATATTCGGACCTCCAACTTTTAATTTAAGAATTAACGGAGCGGTTGACATAACGGCATCATACCAGAATTCGCAGAGCGATGCATCTTCATTATCATTTATTAGTAATAACCAGAACAATATTAACTTCAAACAGGAAGTACAGGTTACGGCTAAAGGTTCGATAGGGGATAAGCTAACTATAGATGCAGACTGGAATACGCAGCGTGTATTTGATTTTGAGAATCAGTTGAAAATAAAGTACACGGGATATGCGGATGAGGTTATACAGAAGATTGAGGCGGGAAACGTTTCGCTTGACACGAAATCATCTTTAATACAATCAACTCAGGCATTGTTCGGTATTCGCGGCGAGTTTAAGCTAGGACCTTTGACTTTATCTACAGTTGTTTCACAGAAAAAGAGCAAGCAGGAAGAAAAGACATTTACGCAGGGTGTACAGGATCAAAATTTTGAGATAAGGGTTTGGGACTATTCTGACAATCATTTCTTTTTAGATACATTATATAAGAGGTCGTTCACGGAAGTATTTAACGACTCGCTTGGCAATCAGTATTCGGCGTTTGTCAATCAGCAAAGAATAAATACTCTGACCAATACATTTGAAGTATGGGTACAATGCGACGTAACGGAACCGACGAAGAGATTTTCAGTAGGAAAGGTAATGCTTGGAGAACTTCCTCTTACAGGATACGATACATCAATAACAAGACCTGAAATTATTGTTGGTGATAAATTTGCAGGTTATTTCAGAAGGCTTAATGAAACTGAGTTTTACCTTGATCAGTTTGCCGGATTTATAAGTTTAAGAATAAGTGTTCCTGAAAACTTTCATGTCGGAGTTGTTTACGACAACTATTCAAATCAGACATACGGCAAAGGTCAATACAGATCTTTTTCGGACGACACACTTATTCTTAAACTCGTAAAAGTAGATAATCAGAGCCCTGACCTGACACCTCTTGCATGGGAGCTGAAGCTGAAGAACATATACAGGCTGCCCGTTTCGAGGATAATAGAAGACGGGTTTGTACTTGACGCATTATACAACAACAACAACGTCTGGCAGAAAAACATTGATAAGCCGGGTATAAGTAACAGGTCTCTTTCGAATATCTTAAACATTGACAGGTACACGGGAAAGACATCGCTTCCGCCGCCTGACGGTGTGTTCGATTTCAGGGTAGGAAAAACAATACTGACGGAATCGGGTGATGTTATATTTCCGAATCTTCGCCCATTTGCGGACAATATAAGGAATGCGGGCGGGGATACATCACTGGTTTATGAAGAAATCTACACACAAAGGAAAACAAATTCACAGCTTTCATTAAAAGCAAATCTATACACAATCAAGGGAAGTGCAAAAGGCGAATCAGGACTCAGCAGTAATTTCAACCTTGGATTAAATACTGTGCTGGGAAGTGTTGCGGTTTTTCTTGGACAGACAAAATTAACAGAAAACGTTGATTATTCAGTTGATTATACGACAGGCATAGTTGTAATCAGGAATGCAGCGGCATTAACATCGAAGGATTTAAGAATTACGTACGAGTCAAACGACTTATTCACACTTGCTTCAAAGACGTTTATAGGATTGCGCGGCGATTATAAGATAAACGATAAAACAAATCTTGGTTTTACGTTCGTGAACCTTATACAGGAAACATTGAACGACAAGGTAAGGATTGGTGAAGAGCCAACGAACAACTCAATGTTTGGTATGGACTTAACGACAGAGATAAAACCAAATTTTCTTACGAAGGCATTGAACATGCTTCCAGGATTTAATACGAAGGAAGAATCAATACTTTCATTGAGGGGTGAGTTTGCATACCTTACGCCTGACCCAAACACTAAGAAGAGTCAGATACCCTCTGATAATAATGAAGCTATTGCATACATAGACGATATGGAAGGTGCAAAGAAAATTGTATCTCTTGGAACAGGTTATCAGACATGGACTATTTCATCTATTCCAGTGGATTCAATAAACACAGCCCTTGATACACTGCAAATGAGAAGAGCGAGTTTAAAATGGTACACACTTCCGAACGATGTTGAGGTAAAATCGGTTTATCCACTCAGGGATGTTCAAGCAGGTCAGGACAGGCTTTCGCCGTTCTACCTCGATTATGACCCTGCAAAACGCGGAACGTATAATTATAATCAGCTTAATTATGATACGATAAATAAGGGCAACAACTGGAACGGAATAATGAAGTATCTGAACACGACATCCTCAGACCTTATTAATGAAAATATAAATTTCATTGAGTTTAACATGAGGGTTGAAAATTACGGGAATTCAAGTTTAAGCAATGCGAGGATGTACATTGACCTTGGTTTAATTTCAGAGGATGCGATACCGAACGGCGACCGGGATACAGAGGATTCAATTGAGAACGGAACACTTCAGGAAATAGAGGACATAGGTCTTGACTACATGCGAAGCGATAAAGAACTTGCTGAGTTTAACCGATATAACGGGACAAATTACTCGATGTCTCAGTACAACAGTATTTACGGGAATGAAGACCCCGCACTCGATAATAACTCACAATCACAGACGATAGATTTAAATCTTATTAACGGTACAGAGGGAAACAGGTTTACGGAAGGGGGTACGAGGCCGGACGCCGAAGACCTTGACAGGAACGGAACGATGGACCCGACGAACCAGTATTATCAATATTTCGTGAGTCTTGATACAACAAACAATAAGCTTATTTCAGGACGCGGAGCTCCCGGAAGCGGCTGGTTTCAGTACAGGATTCCATTATCAGAATTTAAGAAGAAAATCAGTGCGGCGTCGCTATCAAACGTAAAGTACATCAGGGTCTGGATAAAGGGTGCAAACGGAAAAGTAAGGTTAGGACTTATTGACTTTAATCTTGTCGGTAACCAGTGGTACAAACCGGACAAGGCTGACACAACGTATAATATTTCGGTTGTAAGCATTGAGGAAAATTCACAGATATATCAGAGTCCTGTACCGGGTGATGTATTGAGGCAGACGGTAAGAAACACGAGTGGAGTAAACACAAAATCGAACGAGCAGTCTCTTGCACTTTCATTCAATAACTTAACCGTAGGAAACCAGAAGATTGCCGTTAAAGACTACAGAAGCCAGGTATTGGATTTGTTTAACTATAAGATGATGAAGCTGTTTGTAAACGGAGACCCGACTTTTAACTATACGAATGAATTAATATACGATGCAACGATGGTAGTAAGGTTTGGTTCGGACTCTACGAATTTTTATGAATACAGGGCACCTATACATCCTGACGTTCGTCCCGGACAGCCTTGGAATGCACAGAACGAAGTTTCTATTGTATTTGCAGATTTAACGAGTTTAAAGATATCGAGGGATTCGGCGAATCAGGTTGTTGACATGCCTGTTCCAAACGGACCGCCGGGTTCATATTACAGGGTAAGAGGTGTTCCAGCATTAAATTCAATTCGTGAATTCACTGTAGGAGTTGAGAAAAACCGAACGGGGCTTAATTCATCGATATCGGGAAGCGTCTGGTTCAACGAAATCAGGGTGTTGAAAGTGAACGATGATAACGGGTACGCATACAACGTAAACACGAACCTTAAGATAGCAAATTTTGCGAATGTGAGTTTCAACATGTCGAAAGTTGACCCGAACTTTCATGCACTTGATGCTCGGTCGGGGTCGCGAACAACGGGGGAAAACTGGGATCTGGGAATATCGGTAAACGCTCATTCTATTATAAATAATATGCTGGCATCGGTTTTATCTCCCGAATGGAAAGATTTCCTGAACATACCGATTACGTTCCGGCACAGCGAAAACATGATTAATCCGAGATACTATCCCGGTTCTGATATAGAGCTTGAAAAAGCAGCAGACGAGAAGTATAAGCAGGTACTCGCACAGACGAACGACGCAGATTTTGCTTCAAAACAGAGAGATGATTTTATTAAATCCACACAAACTCTTGTAGTCAGGAACGATGTATCCATTTCAGGAATGAGTTTTAAATTTCCGGGGGGCGGCTACATAACGCGAACATTCCTGAATGCATTCTCGGTAAACTTTACGGGTTCGTACGGCTCGCAGCGTGACTTTACGTTTGAAAGGAAGGATGATTTTAACGTAACGGGCAGTTTGAATTACAATACAGATTTCAGGCTGTCTGAAATATTGAATATAAACCTAAATAATCTCATTAATCTTGGCGAGCAGTACAAGGATGCGAAGATATACATGTTCTTTCCGCTGCTGCCATTTATACCTGCATTCAGTCAGGGTTTCAATGCTACAATTGATTACAACCGTACAAGAAACGAATCACGGCAAAGGCTTTTAGCACAGGATGACCCGATAAGCAGACTTTTCAGGGCAAACCGGGGATTCGGGTTTAACTGGAAGTTTATCGAAAACTGGATAGTAGATTTAACGGGAACGTACAATTTCAAGGTAGGAAGCGACCTTGCAGATTTTGAAACATACACTGACTCAGCAAGAACACAGAAATCAGAGAAAGAAATACTTAACGAGGTATTTTTCAATAACGGACTTATTAATTTCGGAAAGGACCTTGACTATCAGCAGACGACGACATTCAATCCGAAATTTAACATACCCGTAATAAATAAGTTTCTGGATATTAACATGAATTACAACGTTACATATGCATGGACGAACCCGAATACAGTGACGAATGTAGGTTATAATGTAGGATTTGCGAATACTTTTACGACAGGTGCAACAATCAAGTTTAACGAAATGCTGAATTTATTCGGCGTACAGAAAAATCCAAGCGGGTACAGGGGTTTTGGTAGTGACAAAAATCTGCGTTCGGCGAGCAATGTTGACGACAAGATACAGTTTTCTGACATTTTAAAATTATTTGGTACTTTCATTCCAGACCTTGTGACAGTAAATTTCAATCAAACGAATTCGGTTGTTAACCCGGGAGTAGTAGGAAGACCCGGATTTGGTAATTTCTGGATGGCATTGAAAACTGTAGAAGAATACGGACCATCGAGAATGTATCAGTTAGGATTTAACAGATATCCCGGAAAAAGAGTCAGCGGGCTGAACATACAGGACATATATAATTTATCGAATAATGTGACTTTTAATACAACTATATCCCCGATACTTCCGCAGACGATAAGGATGAATCTTTCATTCAAGAAAATCTGGGGCTTCAATAATTCAGGAACGTTTATAACCGACAGTCTTGGAGGATTGGGCACGCCGATTAACAGCAGCAGCAACAGAACAGACGGATACAGCATGTTTTTTGCGGGGAGTATAGAGAAGTTCAATTACGAACCGACGGGTGACGTGAATGAAAACATACAGAAAATATCTTCGGAGTTCAAGAGTCAGATAGGTTCATTCCCATTTCCGAACTGGAACCTAACATTTACGGGACTTGAGAAATTGCCTTTATTCTCGGAATTTGCTCAGACAGTAACACTTGAGAACTCATTCACATCAGAATTTTCAGAAGCATCGTTTGTTGATGCGAACAACAATGAAGTTGTACAAAGGCAATCGGTAACACAATCATTTAATCCGCTGATAGGGCTGAACGTAACGTTTAAACAGGTATTCGGGGGCAACCTAACGGCGAATTTAAGAATCAACTCATCAACGAGCAACATACTAACACCTTCAAGCAGTCTGATACAGGAAAATAAAACGAGCGACTGGAGCCTAAACGCTAACTTTGCAAAGTCGGGATTTGACATTCCATTGTTTGGATTGTCATTAAAGAACGACATAACATTTTCATTAACGATATCGAAGAATAAGAATCAGCCAACAGATTATAAATTCCAGCCGAATGAGGGTAAGCAGACTATACTCGGTGCGGGTTCAACGGTTACTGCATTTAATCCGTCAATAGCATATTCGTTAAGTTCAAAAGTACAGATTATGATATTTTACAAATATTCAAAGTCCGAGCCTACAGAGGGAAATGCAAACACACAGCCAAGGACGAATAATGAAGGCGGATTAAACGTTAGGATTACGATACAGTAAGTAGTTATAACTTCTTATACAAACACCATCGTTCAAATAGTCGCAAAGAGCGCAAAGGACACGCGCCAGAACTCCAAGCAAGGAAAAACTTTCACCATTAGCCGCGGGTGAATCTACGACAAGTTGACGGCATAGCAATAGCTACAAACAAAGAATAACTTTCACCACAGTTGACGGCATAGCAATAGCTACAAACAAAGAATAACTTTCACCACAGAGCCCTCAGAGCCCACAGAGAGAATAAATAAATTTTAAAGGCAACTAAAAGTGAACAATTTTTAAATTTATTAACACTAATAAAATTAATTGAGTTAGTAAAAAAGGTTGTTTTTATTACAACGTTTTTTAGTAAAGAAGCACAGAGTAAAATCACCGAGCACGCAGAGATAATCATGTAGCACATAGAGATTATATAAGAATAAGTAAATGATTAAGAGATTTTACCGCAAGCGTCGTCTTCCCGAAAAGACGCGGATCTGCGACTCGAAGGCAAAGGACGTCCGCTAAATCCTCCCAGCTAGACGGCGGATCTGCGACGAGACGGCGGATCTTCGACTTGAGAACATGAGAAATTATTATGCCCGAGTTAGAAGAGAGATTATAAGTGCGGTTTTTTTTGTAAAAGATTTTTCTTATTACAACATTTTTATGTAAAGCAACGGAGTGTTAATTATATCTTATCTCGGAACATGGTTTCATTATTTCTGATGTATGTTGAATTATGAATATTTTAAAATGGTATTGAATTAATTATAAATAATATGTACGTTTCCATAGGTTAAAATAATTTAGATTTAAAAAGCAATCAATTTTATTTTTAAACCTGCTTAGGGAGAATTAAATCCACGTAAATTGATGCACAAAAGAAATAATATAGCATATATTATTGAGTGCAGGAATACTTTTAAATCTGTTGATATCAAAACGGATTTTCATTTCTATTTCATATCTCTTCCAGCCATTAATAATATCGTTCGATACAATAACACTGCCCGACTTTATTCATACATGATTGTTTCCACCTTTATTTTACACACATTAATTATTCTCAAATATAAAGAAAAATTAACGGGAGGCTGCAATGAACAAAGGACCATAAACGTAAGGAAAAGCCATACTGTTTCGGAAGTTAATAATGCATTAAAGAGGAATTTAAAGAGATTTATAGTGATTTTAAAAAGGAGAATCAGAAGCTGATTTAATAGAATCACTCTGTAAAGATTCAGTTTTTGATATTTTAACCCTTTTTATAAGATTTAAAGAGTTTGACTTTAAATGATGCAGGTTATGAATGAAACAGTAAGGACAGCAAAAGGTTGGGATCAAAAAATCATTTTACTTTTATTATTCAAAACAATCGCTTTTAGCGAAGGATTTAGAATACATCAAATAAAAGAAAGAATAGAAATTAGTAAGGGAAGAGATTTCGGTATCCTGTAATATTTAATAAATTCTCAAAAGGATCAAAAATGATTAACTATAAATTAGTAATACCTTTGTTTGTTATAATGTTATTAAGTTTGGGATTGTTTTCATCGTGCAACGAGGATAACCCGATTACTTCAAAATCATATTTTGCTCCTCAGAGATATAGTTGGAAAGTTGATACTTTAGAAGGGCTTGGATATGAAATGGAGCCATTCGACTCTAATTCATATTATATCTTAAAGTATTCAAATTCACTTATTAAAAATGATAATGGTATAATAACTCAGTATGCCCTCGATTTTTCCTGCCAAAGAATTGAAGGAGACGAAGAAAATCATTTGATGCTAGGTGGTAATTTAGAGATTTCAAACGGTTTTATGTTCCCGATACTGAAGTATTTTAACAATGGTTCATTAACTGAAGTATATAAAGATACGGTCTCTTCTTTTTATCATTATTTTAGAAATATAAAATTCATCGATAATGTTTATTGGTGCGGAACTTCAAAAGGAAAAGTAGTTTCATACGATAACGGAATCATAAATACTTTTGCATTTGATTCATCATTTGCAGTAATGTTTATTTCAAAAGATAGAAACAATACTTTAAACGTAGTATTGCAAAGAACTGAAAAGGACTCTCTTGGATTTCCAGTATATACTAGATTCAATGTGTTCTCATATATTTCAGGTGCATGGCAACTGGTATATCAAAAATTAACAACAAACGAATCTCTGATATTCTACCCTGGAGTGAAAAATCGAATTCTTGCTTTAACAAATGTTGCTGGTCCTTTTGGAACCTATGATTTTGCTAACGGTTCATTTATTAAAGTATTTGATGAAAACATTACGGGTGTTATATGCACATCAGTTGGTGGAGATTCAATGAACGATTTAATAATTCTTGGACGTGGAATCAATTCAAATAATATGTACAGTTCATTATTTCATTGGAATGGTTTTGCTTTAAGCGAAGAGATAATTAATGACTTCAATATCGCTGAAAACATTTTAGGTAAAATAACATATGGATATGGAAAGTATTATGTATATTGTGAAAATGAGTCTAATGGAATGAATTATTTAATTATAGGCACTAAGTTGAAATAGATAAAAAACATATTTATAAAATAAAAGTAACGTTATGAAAAAAACATCTAACCCTTACGATGCAGGCCGGTTGTTTAAGATAAAAATTACGAAAACAGCCGAACTCGATGGACTCATGTATGCAGCAGCTTAAAAAATTGTTTACTCGGAACTAACTTTAATCTCTCCTGAGATAATTTTATTCATTATGTCGTCAACTTTATTTTTTATTTCATCGGGAATAAGGTCTTTGTTGTTCTGGTCATAAACGTATCCGACTCCTTTTTCCTTCAGTCCAAGTGTTTTGATGCCGCTTTTGAAAGTACCGTTTTTAAAATCTGAGATAGTCTGATAGATGACTTCATCAACTATTTTCATCATGCTTGTAAGAATGAAACCGGGAGCTTCTTCGTACTGATTCAGGTCAACACCTATAGCAAGTTTCTTGTTTTCTTTAGCTGCTTTAAAAAGACCTATACCTGATAAGCCGGAGGCATGATAAATAATATCAGCTCCTTTTGAATACTGGCTAATGGCAATTTCTTCGGCTTTGCCGGGATTCTTAAAACCTTCGCCCGTAACTGAGATATAAGTGACGATGACATTAATATCGGGATTTACAAACTTTGCTCCCTGAGTATAACCTTTTTCAAACTTTCTTATAAGAGAAGATTCCATTCCGCCGATAAATCCGATAGTATTAGTTTTGCTTTTCAATGCAGCAATAGCACCCACGAGAAATGAGCCTTCTTCCTCTTTAAATTCGAGTGCCGAGAGATTATCCGGTATTTTGGTATCGGGATTAACTGAATAATCTATACATCCGAATTTCTTATTCGGAAAATCATTCGCAATCTTAGTGATATCTTCCGTAAAAATAAAGCCGACTCCGAATATAAGGCTTATATCGTTTTTGCTCGCAAGTTTTCTGAGTGCGGATTCCCTGTCAGCACCATCACCCGGGTCAATAACTTCAAAATCGATTCCGAAATCCTTTTTCGCTCTGACGAGACCGTTGTATGCGGCGTCGTTAAAGGATTTATCTCCTCTTCCGCCGACATCGAACACAAGTCCGACTTTGATTTTTGATTTATCAGTAACCTGCTGAGGTTCCTCTTTTTTGCCGCAGGAGGTTAGAGTAACGGCTAATGCCAATAGAGAAATTATGAGTAATCTATTCATGTGTATAAAGTAATTTTCATTGAATTAATCGGAAATGTTATGATGAAGTCTGCATCTTGCTTCATAATGATTTTCAGCGCCCACGAGTACACGCTCGGAATTTTTAGTAACTCTCTGAGTACGGTTTGCAGGAGCACCGCAAACGACGCAGATAGCGAGAGTTTTGGTAATGTATTCAGCAATAGCAAGCAGCTGGGGAATCGGCTCGAAGGGCATTGCTTTATAGTCCTGGTCGAGTCCGGCGACGATAACTCTTTTCCCTGAATCTGCAAGGTCCTGGCATATCTGAACAAGATTGTTCTCAAAGAACTGAGCTTCGTCAATACCGATGACTTCAGTATCGAAACTTTTCTCCAGCATTTCCTCTGCGTTTTCTATTACTTCTGAAGGGTAAGATTGTTCGCTGTGGGAAACGATTGAAAACTCGCTGTATCTGTTATCGATTTTCGGTTTAAAAACTTTTACTCTTTGCCTTGCGATTTCAGCTCTGCGAATCCTTCTTATTAATTCTTCCGTTTTACCGGAGAACATGCTGCCGCAAATTACTTCAATATGTCCTGTTTTCTTGAAAGTTCTAATCTGGAGATGTTCATTCATATCCATAGAGCAACCCTTTCATTATTGTAATTTGAATATAAATTTATGAGGGAATAGATTCTGTAACTTGTAAATCTGGTAGTCATTTTTTGATTTAATGAGTATAACATCCATATTGTCAGAAAATTCTGACAGGAACTGCCTGCAGGCACCGCAGGGGAATATCAACTCTTTACCGCTTGATGCTATCGCGACTGCTTTGAAAACTTTATGTTTGTCGGTAATTGCCTTTACGGCGGCGACTCTCTCGGCACAAATAGTAAGCGAATAGGAAGAGCATTCGACGTTTGCACCCGTGTAAACTTTATTGTCTTTTGTGAGCAGAGCAACGCCCACCTTGAATTTAGAATACGGGGAATGCGAATTCTTTCTTGCAAAAAGAGCTTTTTCTATTAATTCCTCATACATAGATTAAAAAGTAAAACTAATGTTTGCAAAAGGAGTTACAACCGACTTACCGAGTTTGCTTGAATAAACAGGCTGAAAGCTTACGCTGCCTTTAAGAACGTATTTATTGTTGTAAGAATTAACGGATAAAAATCCGTCAACTGCCGACACAAGATGATTAAGAACAACGACCATTAAAGTTGTTGTGCCGTTGTTGTAGTAATCATTAGCTTTTTGTCTTTCATCCATGTAAAAACTTACCTGAGAAAGTTTAGTTGTACCGTAATTATTTTTATTGATCACAGTAACGTCAGCGGTTGACCACCCTGTAACATAATTCTGGTATTTACCTATGACTTCGTAATACTGCTGATCGCCCGGAGGGGGAAGCTGATGGGAGAAATTTATCTCCTCGCAGTAATTTATCTGGAGTCTTAAAGTATAATCATCCGAGGACATATTTATCTGGTCAGCACGCTGAAAGTTCTCTTTTTTCAGCCATTCAGCGTACTTCCTCATATTCCAGTTCTGTTTAGCGTAGTTTTCATAAGTTGTTGTCTGGTCGTTGCCTTTTCCCTGAAATACGGCATAAGTTATCCACAAACCTGCTTCAACAGCAATGAAGATAGCTGATTTGATAAAGCTCTTAGCATAAATCTGACCTGTTCCGGGAATGATAGCTGACATTGACGCACCAAGAATCGGACTTTTCAATTTTGACGAATCTACGTTTAACGGTATAGACTTTGTGCTTACAGCGTCAGATTCTTTATCCAGAATCTTCTCTTTTATAATCTGCATGGAATTATTTTTATCGATATTCTCGTAATTCCCGTATGAGTCCTGCGCGCTTGTCTCAACAGCGGCGGCAAAAAGAACAGTAATAATTACTGTGATGATTATTTTATTCATTAATAATAGATTTTGTTTAAAAATAATGCATTAGCAGGTAGATATGTAGTCTTAATTTTTTCTCCGTTATTAAATTTATAAATCGTTTCGTTTAATTCCAGTTTCCCGCGACCGAGGTCGATCAGCACCCCTGTAATTGCTCTAACCATAGAGTGAAGATACCTGTCAGCAAGAATCCTGAAAACTATTGTATTCCTTGATTTATTAATCCTGTATTCAAGCTTCATCAGATTACAGCAGAAACCATGTTTATCTTCTGTATTCTTGCACAATGACTTAAAAGAATTATATCCGATAAGTATTTTAATAAATTCGTCTATAACTTTAAAGTCAAGTTTGTAATTTAATTTGAAAAAATAATTCCTTCCAATTGATATTTCACGAGTTGTAATCCTGTAAATATACTCTCTTTTCTTTGCAGAATACCTTGCGTGAAAATCATCTTTGACTTTTTTGATTGATTTGACCGTTATGGCTGGAGGGAGTATAGAATTCAAAGAATAAAGGAATCTATCGAAATCGGGGATTGATGTCTCGGTTCTGAAATTTGCTGTCTGGTTATAGGCATGAACGCCAGCATCAGTTCTACCTGCGCCAGTTACTGAAATGCTCTCTTTTAAAAGTTTACTTAAATTATCTTCGATGCACTCCTGTATTGTATTCCTGAACTTTTTCTGTCTCTGCCAGCCGTAAAATCCACATCCGTCATATTCGACAGTGATTTTATAATTGTTCACGAATGGATTTGTTTAAAAAGACTTTACAAAGTTTAGTTTAATTCCATCTATTTTGTTTTCGGGTGATTGAGTAAAACCGCTGCTGATTTTTATTCCCGATGAATTTATTTTATTGGTTAAAACTAATGCGCTGATTCCGCTAACCAGTCTGTTTATAATAAGTCCTGTGAAAAATACAGTGCTAAGATTATACGTGCGTTCACTTTTTTTCCTCTGCTGATCAAATTCTCCCTGATTGGAAGGGGAATCCCAGTTCCAGAAGTATGTATTAATATCGTAAATTTTATCGTACTGCCCGCTTTGAAGTTTATCGTTGTTATATTGATAAATGTTAAGGAAAGAACCGACATTTGCAAAATAATCGTCGTCTTTGCCGTCTTTATTCAGCCCCGCATGCACGGATGCGAAAGAGCGCGAATCATCTCTTAAGATGCCTCCGTAATAATTAACGCCTAAGAGTCCGAGCCACATTGCGGCTTCAGCTCCAAGAAAATAAGCACCAACATCCATGCGACCAGCGTAAAAGTGTCCCGCACCCGGCAGCAATGCCGAAAGAAGTATTGAAATACCGGGTGACTTTTTATCTGTGACTGAATTTGTTAATTCCTTTTGTTCTTTTAATGAATCTTTAAGAAGTTCATCTGAAAGATTAAGGAGCTTGTAACTGTTATCGTTATCCTTTATGTATTGTGCTGATAGATTTCCTGAAATCAGGAAAACAATCATCATTATTAAAATTATCTTATTTCTCATCTAATAGTTTTTCGATTCGTTTAGAAAATTCTTCCGGCTCTAAAAATCCTGTTACACGAAGTTCTTTTATTTCTTCGCCGTTTGGTCTCATGAATATAACAACAGGCAGCCCTTTAATACCGTATTTTGCAGTAATATCGGAATTTTCCTTTGTTAAATCAATCTTAATATTGTTTAAATTTTTGGAAAGTTCAACTACTTTCCCGCCTGTGTAAGTGTACTTGTCGAGTTCTTTGCACTGTGCACACCAGTCGGCATAAAAATCTATTACGACGGGTTTGTTCCCGCTTTTGACGGATGACTCGATTTGTTCAAGAGAAGTCAGATTCGTCCATGTAACTTCTGCGGAATGGGATTCGGGTTTTAATAACCATGTACCCGCAGCAATACCAACAATTGCAATAATGTACTTAAATTTAGTGTACCCTTTAGCATTAAGTCCTTTGTTATCGAATAATATCAGATAAATACCCGACAATAAAATCGAAAGCGGGAAAACTACATTATAAATGCTCTCCGGCATAAGCGGACCAAGAGTGTTTATCGCCATAACAATCAGCACAAGTCCGAAAATGATTTTAACGCTTAGCATCCATTCACCTGAACGCGGGAGTTTGCTGATTGAGCTTGAGAATGCCGCAAGAAAAATATAAGGAACTCCGAGGCCTAATGATAAAATGAAGAAAAGGAAGAAACCCATGAAAGGATTTCCGAGTTTACCGACATAAACTAACAAACTCAGCACAATCGGACCTATGCACGGTGCTGCTATAAAACCGACGAGTAAACCCATCATAAGAGAGCCGAAATATCCCGAGCGGTTTTTATTTCCTGCAAGAGCAAGTGACTGAGGAATCCTGATTTCCCACAACCCAAACATAGAAGTAGCCAGAGCAAGAAATATTGCAGCGATAAATAATACAACTATCGGATTCTGCAAAGCTGTTCCGAGCATGCTCCCTGTTAAAGCAGCAACGAGTCCCATTAATGAATAAGTGACAGCCATTCCAATAGCATAAAATACACCCATTAAAATACTCTGCAGTTTGTTACCGCTCGACTGAGCACCGAAATAACTTATTGTTATTGGAATCAACGGATAAATACACGGAGTCAGATTCAAAGCAAGACCCCAGATGAAAATAATAAGTATTCCTAAAAGCAATCCTCTTTCTTCGATGAAATTAGAAACTTTCATCTCATCAGGATTCTGTCCTTCCTGTCTTACGTTTTCTTTTAATTGTGAATCTTTACCCGATTCCTGTTTAGCTGTTTCAACAGGTTTGGAAAAGTCAATCTTTTCGAAAATCTCTTTATTTGATATAGAACCTGTTTTTGAGATATTAACTTTAACTTCACTTTTTATGGTTTTGGGAGGATAGCAAGCATTATTATCGCATGCCTGATATGTCATTTCTATTGGAATTACAAGGTCGCCATCTTTTGCGTTTTCTTTCGGCAAAAATGTTAATCCAACAAGGAATTCGCCTTCATATACAGGTATTTCGGTGTCAGAAAACGAGAATTTATACATTTTATGCTGAGGGAAAAAAACAGCAATTTTATTAAGGTACTCGGATTTTGAAAGTACCTCTGTCTTTATGTACGAATCATCGGATGGATTATAAGAATTTATATGATACTTCTCATTAATCTTAACCTTAAGTGCTATTTTAACAGTATCTTTTACGGAGTAGGAGTTCCTATAGCTGTAAACTTTGTACGATAAATGTTCTGATTCCTGAGCATAAATGTTTAGCGCAAAAATAAATAATGCAAATAGTAGAAATGACTTTTTCATAGTATGGAATAATGTTAAATAATCAATAAACTTATGTTGAATACGTGTTATAATCAATTGAAAAGTCATCAGAATCCTAAACATATTGATTATCTCTTGATTTTTTGCTATTTTTGTATAATGTAAATGAAAATTTACTTCTTTTTGAGATTTATAAACAATAACAAAGGAGATAAAATTTGAAACCAGCAGCAAAAATTAAATCAAAAAATGACAATCCATTAAGTGAATTGATTGATGATGAAGTATTCAATACTTTAAAGAAATATAAACTGCTTGATGAAAAAGCTATACGAGACTATAAAATAAGACAAATGTATAAAGATATGAGACGTGAAATGAGTGCAGGTGAAGCAATTGATAAAATTCAAGAAATGTTTCCGTACCTTCAGTTTGATACTATAAGAAAAATAGTATATCAGGTATCCAAATAAACTTGTCATTAAGTTTTTCATAAGCCGGTAGATTATCTATCGGCTTTTTTTATTCCCCCCTAATGTTTAATTTTACTGAAATAAAATAATATCATGATGAATTATAATAAAGTTGAACAGGTTCTCACAGCTTTTCTTAAGAATGAAATTAATAGAATAGGGGTGCATAAAGCAGTTATAGGTTTATCCGGAGGTATCGATTCTGCGGTATCTGCTTTTTTGACTGTTAAAGCACTGGGTCCTGAAAACGTGCTTTGCGTTATGATGCCGTATAAGACAAGCAGCAAAAGCAGTCTTGAAGACGCACAAAAAGTTGTTAAGATTCTAAATGTAAAGTCGAAAATTGTTGACATTTCAAAAATGGTTGATGCATATATCGATACACTTGAAGGAGATGTATCAATTGTAAGAAAAGGGAATGTAATGGCTCGAATAAGGATGATTGTACTTTATGATGAATCTGCAAAAGAAAATGGAATCGTGGTAGGGACCTCGAACAAGACCGAGCTTTTTCTTGGTTATTCTACATTACATGGAGATTCAGCATGTGCCATTAATCCGCTCGGGCAATTGTATAAAACGCAGATCTTTGAACTTGCAAAGCATCTAAACGTTCCAAAAGAAATATTAGAGAAAAAGCCTTCTGCAGATTTATGGGCGGGACAAACGGATGAAGAAGAAATGGGTATTACTTATGCAAAGGTTGATAAATTACTGAAAGCTATGATTGATGAAGGGAAGTCGGACGCAGAGTTGCAAAAAATGGGTTTTGAAATGGAGTATATATTAAAAGTCCAAAGAATGATAAAACGAAATGAATTCAAGGGATTGTCACCTGTTGTTGCAAATCTAACTGACGTAGATTTGCCATGATTCGCCGCTGCATAATAATATTACTTTTCACATTTTCAAGTCTTTATTCGCAGAATATATATTATAAAAATGCGGTAGTAAGCTCAGCGAATGAAATTGCTTCCGAAGTCGGCATTAGTATTCTTAAGCAGGGAGGAAATGCAATTGATGCGGCTGTAGGAGTTGCGTTTGCGCTTGCTGTCGTTTATCCTCAGGCAGGTAACATAGGCGGCGGGGGATTTCTGGTACTGCGCTCTGCGGAAGGATACGAAACGTCAATTGATTTCAGGGAAACTGCTCCGCGTTTATCTTCAAAGAATATGTACCTTGATAATGAGGGTAATGTAATAGCGGACTTAAGCACACTGGGGCATCTTGCTTCAGGCGTACCCGGTTCTGTTGCAGGCTTGCTTTATGCACTTGAAAAATACGGGACTATGCCGAGGGAAAAGGTTCTTTCTTATGCGATTAATCTTGCTGAAAAAGGATTCAATATTAATCATGAACTTGCAAACTCGATAAACAACAACAGAAAAGATTTTGATAAATTCGAAAGCTCGTCAAAGATATTCGGGAAGAAATTCCGTCAGAATGAATTGTTCATTCAAAACGACCTTGCGAATACATTAAAAGAAATATCATTAAAAGGAAGGGATGGATTTTATAAAGGTCCCGTAGCCGATATGATTGCTGCTGAAATGCTCAGGGGAAAAGGAATAATAACACATGAAGACCTTGCTAATTACAAACCCGTTGAAAGAAAAGTAATAAAAGGGAAGTATAAAGATTATGAAATTATTACGATGGGACCTCCATCGAGCGGGGGTATCTGCGTCATTTACATGCTTAATATACTCGAAAACTATAACCTGAAATCATTAGGCAGGGCAAGCATTGATTACATCAATCTCCTTTCAGAAGCAATGAAACGAGTTTATGCTGACAGGAGCGAATACATGGGGGATTTGGATTTTTATAAAGTACCGGTAAATGTGCTGATTTCAAAGTCATACGCAAGAACAAGATTTGAAGATTTTAAATTTGGAGAAGTTATTTCTTCGG
>JBAYUG010000054.1:0-22780 GCA_041675325.1 Kapaibacterium sp. (SeqCode) | reverse complement strand
TCATATCGGTAGGATGATAATTTGCACACAGAAAGAATGCCGTCAGGTATTCCATATTATAGGAAATATCATTTATTTCTTATTTTCTTTAATTCACTAAAGAGCTCTGTCTCTTTCGCAGTTAAATTTCTTGGCAAATCTATTTGCACCGTCAGATACAAATCTCCGAACTCGCCCGTTTTAGCGTACTTAGGCATTCCCATCTTTGAAAGGCGGAATATTTTTCCGTTTGAACAGTCTTTCGTAATGTCAATCTTTACCTTCCCTTTCATCGCTTCAAACTCAATCTTTCCTCCGAGAATTGCATCATATAAAGGAACGTGCAAATTTGCATATAAGTCATCTCCCTTTCTTTCGAATACTGCATCACCTCGAACATTAATTTTAATCAGCAAATCACCCGCTCCGCCTGATCCCGCTCCGCCTTTACCCGGTATTTTTAAAGCATGTCCATCTGGTATTCCCGGTTTAATATTCAGCTTTATTGACTGATTGTTGAATTTAAATACTTTTGAAACACCGCTGTATGCTTCTCTTAAAGTAATATCGAGTGCCGCCTGATAGTCTTGCCCTTTTGCCGGTGCCCGCCTTACACCTCCCCTTCTGCTTTTTTTATTGCCGCCAAAACTTCCTCCAAAAAACATATCAAAGAAATCTGAGTATCCTGAATTTCCGAATACATCCTCAAAATTATTGCTTTGTTGATACTGTGTACCTCCCTGATTCGAATATCTGCCCCAGTCAAACCCCTCATTGTTACCGCCCGCCTGCTGATAGTGATTCCAGTTCGACCCCATCTCATCGTACTTCTTTCTTTTATCATCATCACTCAGAACTTCATTCGCTTCATTTATTCCTTTAAATTTTTCTTCAGCAGTTTTGTCCCCCTTTGTTTTATCGGGGTGAAACTTCATTGCAAGTTTTCTGTAAGCCTTCTTAATTTCATCTTTGCTTGCTTTCTTATCAACACCAAGTATTTTATAATAATCTTTATAATCCATAATTAAATAATTCCCATTTCTTTTAAACTGCTGTATTTTTGTTTTGTGATAATTATATGGTCAAGAAGCTGAATCCCGAGAATATTGCCCGCGTCTTTTAGTCTTCTCGTTATGCGAATATCTTCCTCAGAAGGTTGTAAATCTCCCGACGGATGATTGTGCGCCACCATTATACTTGCTGAGTGTTTTCTTATAGCGCTCTCAAAAGTTTCCCTCGGATGTACAAGGCTCGCTGTCAACGTGCCTTCCGAAATTCTGTCAACATCTATTATCCTGTTTCTTACGTCAAGGTTCAGAACAAAGAACTGTTCCTTCGAATAATCTGTAATCATTTCTCTTATATGATCAACTGCTGCCGATGCATCATTGATGGATTCTCTCTGCAGTCGCAGGTTCTCATTCAATTCCCTTTCTTTCCTGAACCTCTTTGCTAAAGTTATACAGGAAACAATCTCTGAACCCTTTGCAAGCCCGATTCCCTTTATTTCCATAAGGTCTTGCAAAGAAGCATCAAAAAGTTTTTCAAGACTTCCGAAATGCATTAATAATTTTTGAGAGAAATCGAGCACATTATGACCTTTTATTCCTGTCCTCAAAATAATTGCAAGCAATTCGTAATCACTCATTCCGTTAGTACCTTTTGTAAGCAGTTTCTCTCGCGGTTTTTCATGCGCCGGCATTTCTTTTACAGAGAATTTTTTCTCCGTATTCAAACTGTCATAAGGAAATAATTCTATCTTCTTGCGTAAGTCTCTTTTTATTTTAGCCATTTATCAAGCCAGTTAAAAAATGTTCTTTGCCATAATATCCCATTCTGTGGTGAAAGCACCCAGTGATTTTCTTCGGGGAATAACAACAGTTGTGCAGGGACTCCAAGCAGTACCGCCGCATTGAATGCCTGCATTGCCTGCGTGTATGCTATCCTGTAATCTTTTTCGCCATGAATCACAAGAATCGGCGTATCCCAGTTCTGAACATATTTGTGAGGAGAAATCTCATAAGATTTTTGTGCTGTCCTATTGTTCTTATCCCAAAAAGGTCCGCCCAAATCCCAGTCAACAAACCACATTTCCTCAGTTTCTAAATACTGGCTCTCAAGGTTAAACATACCGTCATGTGCAATGAAAGCTTTAAATCTTTTCTCGTGATTTCCCGCTAACCAGAATACAGAGAATCCTCCGTAACTTGCACCTACTGCTCCGAGCCTGTCTTTATCAACGTATGGCTCTTGTGCTATGTCATCAATGGCACTTAAATAATCTTTCATGTTCTGTCCGCCGTAGTCACCGCTGATTTGTTCAAGCCATTCCATACCGAAAGAAGGTAGTCCCCTTCTGTTCGGAGCAATAATAATATAACCGTTTGCTGCCATCATCTGAAAATTCCATCTGTAGCTCCAGAACTGGTCAACAGTACTCTGAGGTCCGCCTTCGCAGAAAAGCAGAGTTGGATATTTTTTACTCGGGTCAAAATCAGGAGGATAGATAACCCATGACAGCATATCTTTACCATCGGTTGTTTTTACCATGCGTTTCTTAACCTCTGCAATCTTAAGCTGGTCAAGCATTCCCTTGTTAACAAAGCTTATTTCTGTCGCTTCACCGTTTACCGGATTAACTGAATATATCTCAGTGGGCTTTGACATTGATTGTCTCATAGCAATAAGACTACTGCCCGTTTCTGTAACAGAAAGATAATTATGTATTCCGTCAGTCACTCGCGTTATTTTTCCGTCTGATAAATCATACCTGAATATTTCCTGTGTTGCTTGTATACCACTTACAAAATAAATCGACTTGCTGTCTTTTGACCACTCTAATCCGTCTGCATTCTGGTCAAAGTCCTTAGTCGCATAAACTTTTTCTTTTGTTGATGTATTGTAAATAAATATCCGTGTCTTATCCGATTCATACCCGCCGCGCTCCATGCTCGTCCAGGCTATATATTGACCGTCTGGTGAATATACAGGGGCGAATTCATAACCCATCATTCCTTCAGATATGTTTTCTGTTGATTTAGATTTTAAGTCATAAATATATATCTCTGAATTTGTCGATACAGCATATTCTTTTCCTCTCATTTTCTTCGTCGCATAAACTATCTGTTTAGAATCACTGCTCCAGTTAATCTGCTCAATTCCTCCGAATGATTTCATCGGTATATCCCATCCTTCACCCGCATTTATATCAATCCCATCCTTAATGTTCTCGCTTATGTAATCCGAAATAAATATATGACTATATAACCCATCTTCCCACTCATCCCAGTGCCTGTACATAAGGTCATCAATAATCCTCGCATTCGACTTTGGAAGGTCATTATAAATATCGTGAACGGATTTATCTATTTTTACTTCCCTAAGATAAAGAACTTTCTTGCCGTCAGGTGAATATTTGAATTCACTTATGCCGTCTGAAATGTAGGACATCTGCCTCAAATCAGAACCGTCGGGTTTCATTTCCCATGCCTGCATTATTCCGCTTCGGTTTGATATGTAGCCTATGCGCTTGCCGTCCGGACGCCACTTCACACCAAATTTAGCGTCAGAAGAACCCGTAAGCCTCATTTTATTTGTACCATCAGTATTTATTTTGAAAAAGTCCGTTTGTCCCTTATTCATCTGTATATTGAAATATCTGACTCCATATACAATAGATTTACCATCAGGAGCGGCAGACATCTCAGTAATTCTCCCAAAAGACCATAAGACTTCAGGCGTCATTATATCTGACGTCAGCTTCCTTTCGTCAAATGGAATTATACTCGGAAATTTTTCCTGAGCTAAAGATATATTTATAAATAGAAGTATAACTGCTGAAATTAATAATATTCTTTTCATCCTTATTTATAGTTTTGTAATTGTACTAAGTTAAGAAATTTAAATTTCCAATAAAATTGATAAAAGCGGTTCTTTTTTGAAATTACTATGGGAAAAGTAAATTGATTATTTAACTGCCGCTGCAAAATTCCTTTACCAAAAACTAAACTGCCCTTTTTTACATCCATGGAATTTGTACATTACAAAGTGCGTATAAAGTGCGCATAAAGTACGCATAAAGTGCGCATATTTTAGATTGCCCTATCTCGAAATTATTAGTTTTCTTAGCAGCCTATGTTAACTTTATATTATCTCTGAATAATCGTTATTGTCAGTTGTAAATTGTACAATCAAAACTTTCATATTTTTTCCTTTTAGTATTGATTTATTTGCTTTAAATTGAGATTATTGAAGCAAATAAAAAGAGAGTGCAAATAAGTAGTCTGTACAGAATTTCGTACAAATAAATTTTATTAAATGAATCACATCAAAATTTCGGTAGTTGTAATTGCATTTCTCGCAATTTTCAGTGAATTTGGTTTCTCCCAGGGCAACGGTAGCAAATACGCAGGGGAATTCCTTGCTATAGGCGTGGGAGGCAGACCGCTTGGTATGGGTAGTGCATATGTTGCACTCGTCAATGACGTAACAGCGGGTTACTGGAATCCTGCTTTACTCTCAAAAGTAAACTATCCTCAGCTTGCACTCATGCACGATGCTCGTTTCGGTAATCTCGTTAACTATAATTATGGCGCTATCGCAATGCCGCTCGATAAAAATCAATCAGTTGGTTTAAG
The DNA here is from genome assembly GCA_041675325.1 of Kapaibacterium sp. (SeqCode). Classification (GTDB taxonomy): domain Bacteria; phylum Bacteroidota; class Ignavibacteria; order Tepidaquicellales; family Tepidaquicellaceae; genus CAIKZJ01. The sequence goes on along the minus strand of JBAYUG010000054.1, from coordinate 18,164 downwards.
CGTCATTATTAATGGCATTGACGATATCCCCGACACACGCAACGCACTTATTGACCTGAATGGAAATGGCGTTCTTGACCCCGGTGAAAGACTCGACCCGGACAGGATTACATATTTCAATTCAAACGATTATGCGTTTTATTTAACATACTCAAAAAAGCACAGTGATAAGTTTTCTTATGGTGCAAACTTCAAAATTATAAGAAGGTCGCTGGCTGAAGAATCAGCATGGGGTCTCGGTTTTGACCTGGGATTGCATTATTCTCCGATTGAGAATTTCATGATTGGTGCAAATCTTCAGGATATTACTACAACATATCTGGCCTGGAGCACAGGTAAGAAAGAGAATATTTCACCTACTGCAAAAATAGGATTTGCTTACATATACGATGTACCCTTCCTGAACGGCACTATCATTCCTGCCGCTGACGTAGATGTAAGGTTTGAGAACAGGATAACAGCATCAAACTTTAATATAGGTCCGGTTTCTTTTGATTTTCACGGAGGACTTGAATACACTTACAATAAATTATTCAGTATCAGAGGCGGTTACAACGAAATCGGAAACCTGACACTCGGAGCAGGAGTTCAACTTCCCAAAATAAACATCGATTATTCATTCGCTAAGTTCGATGGTGACGAACAGCTCGGAAACACACACAGAATCTCTCTTACATTCACACTCGAAGAAGACAAATATAAACGCAAATAGGATTTCTTATTTCTATTAAAAAATGCTTCCTGTTTTGCGGGAAGCATTTTTGCTTTATAAACAAAAAACGCAAGCTAATTGCTTGCGTCATATTCTATAATCTATAAATTAATTTATTTTAGAACTTCAATTTCCTGTATATTCCAGATTTACTGTTATTGATGCTGTGTATAATCCCGATTCCTGATTAGATGAAGGAGTTACTTTTCCGCCGAGATATACTGTCATAGTCCCTTGAGAATTAAAAGATGCATTAGAAACAACAACGGGATTAAAAGAAATAACGGATCCTCCTGGTACCTGATACCCTGCGTCAGTACTCGTAAATGTAATGGGCATTGTATTCGCTCCGTTTATTAATTGTGACGGAGTTACAAAACTGATACTTATTTGTTTATTAGGAGCACCAATCAATGTGAACCTGCCTGAGTTTGCATTTGTTTTATCGATAGTCCTTAGAATTCCGGGTACTATATCATTTCCGAAATTCAAATCACTTTTATTAGTTACGGATATTCCGGTCAATACTGTAGCAGTTGCAGAAATTGATGCCGTTACCTGCGCGTATGCGTTAACGCACGTTATCGTTATAAAAAGTACTATTGCAGGTATTATTATTTTTTTCATTTTAATTCTAAATCAATTTAAAGCTAAAATATTTAAGATTCAAGGAATAATTAAACAATTTACTATTCTTATATTTTTATCATCAACTTTTGTGCCATTCATTTCATGCATTTTTATAAATATTTCATCACTTTGTTTCCGGAAGGATATCAAATCGTTCTCATACTGAGAATTATAAACTCATATTGAGAATTATTCACCAATTATTTACCATATCCGATTATCACGGAAACTAAGAATAAAACATTGAATAATGATTGAAAACCGAATTTATTGAATTAGTTTTAAGATGGGTGATGTGAATATTCAAATAAGCACTAATCTCATATTGCGAATATATTGAGATTAAACTTATTTATGAGTGAAAAATTATTAATCCAGTGGTAGATGAAATACTTTTGTATTTTTATTACTTTTCCGTTTTATTAAGAAGAAATTCAATATCACTTATGCTGTCACCGTCTTCAATGGAATTAACTTTAATGTAATATATTTTCTTAATGTCCTTAAATCCCTTTCTTGTCAATTCTTCAGACTTTAAATAGACTTTGTATTTGCCGGGCGGAACATCATCAAAAATAAATTCCCCGTCAGAAAAAGTCTGCTTCACAGTATGTACAACTCCTTCCTTTGTCTCAAGAACTACTTCCATACCCGAGACACCCTTTCTGCCGCTTCCGTCAAACTGGTTGACGTATCCTGATACCATCCCTGTTATATATACAGGTACCGGTATCAATTTGAACCTGCTCGGATCTGTATAAATTGAGTAGGTTTTATATTTCGGTCTGTATAATGGATTATCGAATGTCATTGGATTTATCTCAAGATTGTAATAACTGTAAGGGTCCAAATCGGTAAACCATACGTTTTTATCGTCACGGTAATTAACTGCATGCCCCGATTCCATTTTAACTTCAAGCTGTGATTCAAGTATCTTATCGCAGCAGTCAAATACATTGTTGTTATTTCTTTCAAGGTAAGGTACAAATGTCAATCCTGACCTGTTTGAAAGGTATCTGTTATCTGTAATAAATTTATTTTTGTAATCATCAAATCCAATCGACCCGTAAAAACTCTGTTGAATTTCCCATCCGGATTTGTCTGCCAGATAGTTTGTGCTCATACTCGTAAATGGCAGGTAGAATCTGAAATTGACCGCTCCCGAATAACTGTCCTGTACAAAATCCCTTGAAACCGAAAGACTTACCCAGCCTGCGTTAAATACACTTTTGTCTACATAAATACCGGTTCTCATAACTTTGTTGTTCAAATGGTCAATGTCTGTCTGATTCCTTACGAGCAAATCGTCAAAAAGCCTGTATGATAGAAGAAGATTAGAAACAAGATAATCGTTTCTGTACGAATCATTATCCTGTTGATAAATCATATTAACCATCGCACTGCCTTGAAACCTGCCATAATTCATGAATAAACCCGGATAGATAAAAAGCTGTTTAATGGTTGACCTTTGTATTTCACTCGCATTCAGCCGAAAGTTTGATGAAAAACCGCCGGATGTAACAGGTATAAAAATAGATAAATTTTTCTCCTCTTTTATCGCTCCAGGATTGAAATAACTGTTATCTTCATATTTAAGGTAATTAATTTCTGCTGATGCCTGCGATGGCAAAAGAAAACTTAGCGTGGCTCTTCCTTTCAAGTTTGCAAAATATTGACCGCTTAAAATAAGTCCGTCTAATATTTTTAAGGATAGATTCGCATTCGGATAGTTTCTTGGAATATCAGCATTATCTATATACGAATTACCGGCTCCTAATGTTAAAAAAGAAGTTATACCATAATTAAAAGTAGCTTCAGATAAAAGATTTCTGTTTTCAACTTTTTCTCGTCCAGCACTTAAATAGTACTCAAATTCTCCTGCCGGTAAAAACGTATAAGGAACCTGAATAACCCTGTCTGATGTCTGAATCTCTCCGGAAGGTCCATAGTATTTTAGTGTTATAAAATTTGAACCGTACAACAAGGGCACTAAAAATTCAAAATATCCGCTTTCGTTTGCTCTTGTGTACGCAATCATTTCATTATTTATGTACAATTCTACTTCCCAGTTAGGATATATCTGGTCAAATATCTTATACCCGCCGAGTATCTTTCGTGATATTGGAGGAGCATTTGTAAGCTGAACACCCTGAACACTCGAAAATAATCCGGATACAGGGTTTATATCTCCTGCAATTCCTTGTTTGAACCAGCTTTCTTCAGTTACGTATCTCCATCTCAGGAAAGAATTGTCAAGGTCAACTGTATTGTCCTTATTTCCAGACAAATTAACGTTTAAATCACCGCCGATTAATTCATTTCCTAGTGCAAGATTATAATTATAATAATCTGTATTTGGATTAGAATATGAATAAGTTAATTGCCAATCGAGAAATCCCAACCCAAGTATCCTTCGTTCCCTCGGAATTATTATATCAGATTTCGAAATTCCCGTTTCAGTAAAAGGATTTATATTTCTCAAAGATAATCTTTGCTGTTCAAGTGTAATAGGTAGTGCGTTTTTAGAATTCATATATATACTCATCCTTTTCATATCAACATTCATGTCTATTTCGAATATCTTCTTGAATAAATCACTTTTCACATAAAGGTCGGTTTCGTTAACATAAAAATCAGACCTTTGAACCAGCACTTCCCTGCCCATAATCTCCGCCCTTAATTCATTTACGTCAATGTAATAATTATTATTCTCATCTATAAAGAAACCTGTCGCAGTATGATTGTTTTTAACAAGGTTGATATTTACTTTCACTGTTTTTAGAAGGTCTGCAAGGGGAATGTAAACATCATTTTCATTCGCAAAGACGCTCACGTTAATTATTCCTACTTTTTCGATATTAATTTGCATGGGGATTTCTTCTGCTTCAGGATTGTTTTTCAGCGTATCTTCTTGCGGTGATGCGTCGAGATGGCTCGGATAGTATATTAAGAAAATACCGGCTGTTAAGAAAACAGTAAATAAAAATCTAAAAGCATAAATTGTCATATACCTTTAATTGACACTGATCTGTATTTTCTTATTTACGGTATTGCCTTTTATTATTGTTCCGCTTTGTTCTTTTCGGTCAGTGTTGAGCTCAACCTCAACTGTGTAATTGCCTTTCTTAATACCCGGTACATCTAAGGTCACCTTTTTCAGTAACGTGTAATATACAGCAAATTCCTGCTCAGTTTCACTAATCAAATCATTGCGGCTGTCGTAAACCTTAGCAATAAGATTTCCAATATACGCGCTGTTCCCTTCCCTCTTCATGTCAGCAGAAACTATGATTTTGCTATCTTCGTATACCGCATCTAAAGATAACAAATTTATTGATGTTGATGATTTGCCTTTCCTGTAATTAAAAGCAATTACTGTCTGGAATTTAACTGAAAGTCCTACTCCAATCTGTGAATTGTTTGTTGTATCTTCCATACTTTGAACCTGAGAAGAAATAATTGGTCTTCCCCAGTACTCGCCCTCTTTTAGCCCTTTTGGCGGTTTTGCAACCACTCTTACTGTCTGTTCTTCCTGAGGCTTAAGCAAGAACTTCCTCGGAAAAAAGTTTACCCAATCTATTGCAGAGGGGTCGCTAGCAGTTACAGTATCAGGAAAGTAAATATTAATATTTCCTGTTGAATCTGAGAAAGGATATCCGAATTTCATCTCAATGTTAACCTCCCATGTAGAAGTTAAGGAATTATTCCTTATCAGCAGGTATCCGTTTTTGTTAGCATCGTTCATGTGTATCGAAACGGGCGCTACTGTTACTTGTGAATTCACTTCTGTGGAAAACCAAATTAAAATGAATGTTATTAATACTAATATTTTTTTCATAGTTTAACTCCCGGTAAATGATATAGTTACAATAATAGAGCCTGAATAATTTCCGCCCTGTTGATTGGTTGGTGTTAGTATTGTCCCTCCAAGCCTTAAATACCAATACCTCGTTGATGAGTTATTTCTTCTGATTGTCGTTCCTGAATAAGGATCAAAACTCGTTCCCAGCACACCGTCATTCGAATTATTACTCTTTGTTGCAGTAAAAGTTATCGGCAGTTTATTAGACCCTGATGTTAAATAAGTTGGCAAAGCAAATGTTACAGCTAAGGTTGAACTCTTTCTTATATCTACTGAAAATCTTCCTGCTTTACTGTTAGTTGTCGCTATTGTACCCGTAATTCCCGGAAGTAAGTTGTTGAAAGCCATATTGCGAACATTTGTAATCCTTACATCACTCGAACCCTGTGAATATGCACTTGAAAATGTTAAACAAATAACAATTAGCAGAAATAATTTTTTCATGATCATTCTTAATGAGTTAATATCGGAATTATATTTGATTATTAAAATAACAATCAACAAAAAAAGCCGGCTTGAAACAAGCCGGCTTTTGATCTAATTTATATTCCCCTTAATTAGTCGTGTACTGAAGTGATATAGTTACCGGTGCAGTGTATGAACCCGCTGGCTGTGTTGACGAAGGTGTTACCGTACCGCCTAACACTATTTCCATTGCTCCGTTTGTTCCAAATGATGCATTCTTGCTGACTGCCGGATTGAATGCTGATACACTTCCGCTGTTTACTATGTAACCTGCATCTGTTGTAGAGAAGGTTACTGGCATAGTGGTTGTTCCGTTTAATAAATTTGTGGGTAGTGTGAATGCTATACTGATCTGTCTGTTTGGCTGACCCGCAAGAAGGAATTTACCTGCATTGGAAGCTTCCTTATCGACTGTTGTTGCAACACCTGCAACGATGTCATTACCAAAATCAAGATCCTGTTTGCTTGATACTGTAATGTGTGTTATAACTGTTCCCTTTGCGTTAATTTGTGCTGTTACGGGAACCTGCTGAGCAAGAACATCTTGAGAGACTGTTAATGCTAAAACTATTGCGATTGCTAAGAAGAACTTTTTCATTTTGTAACCTTTCAATTTAATTTAATTTTAATTTATTTTAATTTTGTGTCTTATATTTGTATATATTCAAACAGCGTGCCACAAAATGCTGAGAATTTAAGCTATTTTAAGTGTTTAAAAACAAAGTAATGTAGTATTCAAACTATGTGTTAAGTATGTACACTATAGTCCAGAGGAAAAGGTATAAAAACTGAAAGGAAATTAAAGAAAAGTACGGAAAGTTAACTGTAAAAAATGTCCGCAATCAAATGATAGCGGACATTTAATTTATTTTGTATGAGGAGAACTTTATTTTATAAGTATTAACTTCTTTGTTTGCGTAAATTTTCCGCTTACTAACCTGTAAAAATAAACACCGCTAGATAGATTTCCGGCATTAAATTGTACCGTATAAGAGCTTGCTGATTTGAATTCATTATCTATTAGCCTTTTAATTTCCCTACCTGATAAATCATAAACTATTAATGATACTTTTGAAGCCATCGGAATCGAAAAATCAATCTTTGTAGTCGGATTGAATGGATTTGGATAGTTCTGGCTTAGTATGTATTCTTTAGGTATTTCGGTTCCTGTGTTAGTAACTCCAACAATTCCATTCGTACTTGTATAGTATAAAGCTCCTGATCCAGCAGAACCTACTTCACCAACAACAACACCTACAGAAGACGACCTTAAAGAAACCGCATATAAATGCCTGCTCTCACTGTTAAGCTGGTCATCAAATGTTATACCTGCATCATTTGATGTCAATATCTTTCCGTTATCACCGCAAAGAGTTACTATACTTCCGAAAGCATCTATTGAGCGAAGATGTTCACTTGTAAGATATTGTGTGTTTAATGTCCAGTTCTTTCCCCAGTTTGTTGAACGAAGTATTGTTCCGTTGTTTCCGCAAATAATTGCTTCATCAGGATTTATAAATACAACATCATTCAGATAGTCGTAACGGTTAGTATTTCTTGATACCCATGTCACCCCGGAATTTGTAGTGTTCCATACTTTACCGTCAGTACCACTGATTATTCCTCTACCGTCGGTAGCATAGTTTGGTGAATATGCAATTGAGTGCATAGTAAAAGGTATGTCAAATCTCTGAACAAACGTTGAACCGCCGTTGAATGTTTCAAAATAAGTTCCAGCATATCCAACAAATGTTGCAAAACCTGATGTACCGGCAGGAACTCCGATTCCGCGGATAGTGTGGTCAGGTGTATCATCCGGTCTTACGATAGTCCAGTTGTCACCGTTATTCGTTGATTTAATAATAACACCCCCCATTCCTGCAGCCCAGACAACGCCCGGTGTATTGGGGTCAAACTTAACGTCGTTCATCCAGATGTTAATGTTTGAATATGTAAGCATCCATTCTTCGCCTGCATCGGTAGTCTTTATAACTGTTCCGCCTTGTCCAACAGCAACACCTATGTTGGGGTCACTATCCGAAAAATCCACACCGAATAATGAATAAGGTACACCGGTATTATAAAGCGTCCATGGTACCGGCGGAGGAGCAGATGTGGTTGTAAATTCCCATACTTCAGAGTAATTACCCGTTCCGTTTAAATCGTAAGCTGCTGCCTTCCAGTAATATTTAACATTGTAAATTAGCTTTCCTGCTGTTACAGTATATTGATTCGCAGTTACTGTCGCAGAATCCAATACAGATGTGAATGTGAGATCCGTTGAAACTTTAACTTTATAACCGGTTGCACCGGAAACTTCAGACCACTTCAATATCGGATTAAGTACAACACCAATTGAATTATTGACAGGACTGCTCAAAGTTGGAGCTGATAAAATAGGAGGTGCTAATGTTGTGAAGTTCCAGACTTCAGATGCATTACTCCATCCGTTATTATCACCCGCATATACTCTCCAATAGTAATTTGTATTATGGTTTAATATTCCTGATACGGGTACAAACTGTGAATTTGTTAATACATTTTCATTAATCAAAAGATTAGAAAAATCTATCACTGTTGAAACCTGCAGATGATACTTGTTTGCCGTTGAAACATCAGACCAGTCGAACAAAGGTGTCAATGACGTGCCTGTCGAATTATTTGAAGGACTGCTTAAAACGGGTGCTGTCAATGGATTATATAAATATGCAGTTCCGCTAAAAGTAAAATCGTTTATGCTGAATGTACCTGATGTGACGTGACCGCCCCAACCATAAATCCTGAATGTAATCCCGCTGCTAATATTTTGATAACCCGATAGGTCAATTACTGCACCTGTTGATGAAGGCGTACCTATATTACTCTGATATTGATCCAGACTTGAACGTACGGCATAAGAAACCGGTCCTGTAGGTGAACTTTGAGAGTTATAAACAAAACTGGAAAAATTTATTCTATAACCCGCAGCAGGTGTTATAGTTAAGTAATAATAATCATCAGATTCTATAGATGACCCTAAGCTCCAATCGTTTGCATTGTATCTATCATGAGCATTCGTTCCCGTTATTCCAGGACCTCTTCCAATTCCTGAAACTGTAATATTTGCATCTTTCAAATCACCTACTGTATAAGGATTTGAAGTGTTAGGGTTTACTCCTGTTATCGGATTTGTCCACAATACCTGAGCATATGCCCCCGAACTGATAATCAAAGTTAGAATTATTGCTGCTAAAATTGTAATCTTTTTCATTTTAATTTTCCTTTTTGAAAATTTTATATAATTATTTTATTAAAATCATTCTCTTCGTTTCCATAAAATTTCCTGTATGGAGACGGTAAAAATATATCCCTGAATTTAAGTTTTGTCCGTTGAATTCCACTGAGTAATTACCCGCTGATTTAAACTCATTGTTCACAAGTTTCGTTATTTCTCTTCCAACCATATCATAAACAATCATGCTAACCGATGATGCTTTAGGCAATGAAAAATCTATTCTTGTTACAGGATTAAATGGATTAGGATAGTTCTGGCTCAACACGATATTTTTTGGTATTTCATTTCCGGTATTTGTTATACCGACAAACCCGTTTGTGCTGGTGTAAAGCAATGCTCCTGAACCAGCAGAACCTACTTCCCCTACAACGACTCCGATTGATGATTCCCTTAAAGCAACGCCGTATAGGTGTCTGTTATCTCCTGTAAGCTGATCAACAAAGGTGACTCCGGAATTGTTGGATGTCATTATTTTCCCATTATCTCCGCATAGTGTTACTATATTGCTGTAAGCATCTATAGAGCGCAGATGTTCGATTGTCAGATATTGAATGTTCAAACTCCAGTTCTTGCCCCAGTTTGTTGAACGCAATATTGTTCCGTTGTTTCCGCATATAATTGCTTCGTAAGCACTTAAAAATACCACATCATTTAAATAATCAAACCTGTTTGTGATTCTCGATACCCATGTTTGCCCATGATTTGTTGTATTCCAGACTCTGCCGTCGGTACCGCAAATAATTCCTCTTCCATCAACAGTATAGTTTGGAGAGAAATCTACTGCATGCATAGTAAATGGTATGTCAAATCTTCGATCAAAAGTTGAACCTCCGTTTAGAGTCTCATAGTATGTTCCTGCATATCCAATAAATACAGCGTATCCGGGTACACCCAATGGTATTCCAATACCCCGAATTGTATTATTAGGATCGTCAAAAGGTCTTACCAAATTCCAAGTATCTCCGTTATCGGTGGATTTGATTATAACTCCACCCATACCGGCAGCCCACACAACACCGGGTGAATTCGGATCAAACTTAACATCATTCATCCATATATTTATGTTTGAATATGTCAGCATCCATTCTTCCCCCGCGTCAGTTGTCTTTATTACTGTACCACCCTGACCAACGGCAACCCCGATACTCGAATTAATTTCAGAAAAATCCACTGCAAATAATGAATACGGTACACCCGTATTGTACAAATTCCAGGGTGACGGGTCTCCCCATCCCTGGTTACTTACTAATGCAATAAGAATTAACACAATTAAAATTATTTTCTTCATAATTTTATTCTTTTATAAAATCAAAAGTTTATTTCATTTCATTTTTACTCGTTTCGAAACTGTCAGTGGAGCTATTATATAAAGTGAATCTCCAATTATACTTCTTATTTTCTGCAATTCTGTATTTAATCATGTCTTTATAAATAATTAATTTAAAAACATCTTCATAGAAAGAATGTTTTGCACCTGCTCTATTTGTTGAGTGCGAAATATTTTGCATTCCAGGTCTTGGAAACATTAAAAAAAGCTGTATTCCAATAAGGAAAAGAAATCTAATTTTCATGTATAATATTTTCTGGTTTTCATTTTAATATTAAATCTTCCATATAACTTACACCAATTATCATGCCAGTAAAAAATGGATATTTTAGTCGTTTTAGGGGTATTTAATATCAGTAAGATAGTTTACAAACTACTTTCTTAGTTTGCTTACTGTGAAGAAATAATATGTTTAGGAAAAACAGCAGAATACTAAAATAAAAACGACCTTAATATAAGGTCGTTTTCTATTGTTAGAAATTAATATAATATGAAATCATCATTTTAGAAGCACCATACGTTTTGTCTGATTATATTTTTCGGTTTGAATTGTATAGAAATATATTCCGCTTGCCAGACTGCCCGCATTGAAAGAAGTCTGATGTGTTCCAACATCAAGTCTTTCATTATTAATAATCGTTTTTACAAGTTGTCCGAGAATATTGAACACCTTGACCGTTACAAACGATCTTTCCGGAATTTTAAACCTGATATTCGTTACCGGATTAAATGGATTCGGATAGTTCTGCATGAGATCATATTTATCAGGCACTTCAGTTGATATACTTATTACCGGTACCGTTGGTGCTGTGGTTGTAAATTCATAGAACAAAGGAACTGTACCATTATAATATGGTCTGGTTACATTATAAGGAAACATAGAGAACTCCTCACCCGACTGTCCTGCACCACCCGGACTTACAAGCCTTGGAGACCAAACAAACATAATATCAAATTGTGACTGACTTAATAATAGATTTTTATCCTTATAAGGAGTTGTTATGTTTGTATCGTAAGTAGTTCCAAAAGTGTAAAGCAGAAGTTTTCCACCCAATGAATCGGTAGTCGGATTCCAGTTATAGGTAAATGGATTGACATCTGATGATTCAAGGAAACCGCAATTTACCTGGCGTCTCAGAACTGTATAAGAAGGAATTGCTGGGTTATCTACTACAATAGAATCAACAAATACTTTAAATGGAACAGATTTAATGCCTTTGTAGATGAAGAAATTGTCATTTGTTTTAGAGGTATCCTGATAATAATATGCATATTGTCCCTGTCCTTGAGCAGTCCATTGTATCGTAACCTTTCTTAACTTATCAACAGTTAATGCCGACCTTAAATTCGTAAATGTACCTGACATCGGGTAAGAAATTGACTGTGATTCCGACTGCCACAGCCTTGATTCATCTCGTTTATATTTGCTGCCCGTAAGAAACTGGTTACCTTGATTTGACCAAACCCAGCCTCTTTGCCTCGTTTGAATCGAATCGGGAGTAAATACACTCGACGGATCTTTAATCAAACCAGCATTTCCAATATAATTAGGCAGAGTGCCGCTAAACCTTATTTTATCTACTTTAAGAAAGATGCCGTCAAATATTCTTGAATCTTCATGCGATAATGTTTTAAATGCTGTTGGCTTCAGACCTGTCTTCAGAGTTGTATATGAACTTCCGTTATTAACTGATTTCTGTATGCTGTATGTAGTATCCCCTGCAAAAAGTATCCTGTATTTTGCAGTTTGCAATAATTGCTGCCCAACAACAACAGGAGTAAGTCCAAGGTCAATCAGATTGTTTGGCAGTGTGTCTCCATTATAATAAGTGAAAGATAAGTTATTTGAATAAGGCTGCGGTGTTGTGTTGAATAACGTGTTGCTTAGTGTATTCCTGATAACTTTAAAACCTTTTCTTATCTTCGTTGAAGTACTTACTGAATATGCATTTACAATAAATTTATATACCTGCCCGTATTGTATCTCAGAAACCCCTCCGTAATTTCCCGGAAATTGAGTGCTGTTAATTTTAATTAATCTGCTTAACCCGCTGTTCGGGAAGTTTGGAGGTGGACTAATTCCGTAAGGCGGAACAATTGGAAGTGGAGCATATATTTCCTGATTGTTAATATATCCTATAGGTAAAGTATCAATAACAAGTCCTATGTTATTTCTTAAATCATAAATCCCTATAAGTTTTATCTTAGTCGGATCTATAGTAAGAGGTCTGCTGAAATCAGGAAGACTTTCGTTCGGCAGGTTTTTATCAACTTCATAAATTTCATAGCCTTCAAACTTGTAAATATTTGAATCTGACTTCTGGTAAAATATTGTGTCCCAGTAATAATAAGATTCCGGAGCATCATTCCAGAAGATATTCAGCGAACATTGAGTAGAGTTTATTTGCGTAATGCTCTGCGAAACTACAGGTACTGCCGGCTGCGGAGTTACATTAAAGTTGTTGTCATAAATTATCTGAGCAGTCTGGCTTAATCTTTTAAGAAGTGTTACTGAATGTTTATTGTTGGCACCTCTCTGAACAAATTGTGCAACAACTATTTTCTGTGTGTCTCCCGGGTTTACTGCAAAGTTCAGACCTCCCGAATTAAATATAAACCTTCTGTCACCTGAAGGATTTACAGATATAATTGTACCGGTTGTTTGACCACCACAATTCTGCATTGAGCCTTTGGATTCAGTCCATCCGGCATTTGATTCAGGGTCACCGGAATACGTGTACTTCGTTATTTTTGCCGGAAACTGTGTTATATCCATGAATGGAGTTCTGTCTTTCTTTAGTCCTTGAAGCATATGATATGCTGGAACGGGTTCTCCGTTAGGGTCTGATTCACAAGGCGGTGGTGCACTGCTTGTGTTTGTAAAGAACACAAACGAAGTCAATCCAAGCGTATCTCCAGTAATCTTGTTTATCGGACTCCTGAAATAGTCCATACCAAATGCAGGCGGGGATGCTCCGTATGACGGAGGTGCTCCTGATCCGTCATTGTTATCTGCATTATAGCAATAGCCAAGATTAAGCATTGTATCACATCCAATGTAATCATCCTCCGGTTCTCCTAAATCGGGATCAACCACGACTCCCATAAAAGTTGAATCCCATTTAACCGGTCCTTTATTAAGAATTACATAATTTAAGAATTGTATATCTTCTGTACCCGGTATTGAATATGCCCATGATGTAAAATGTATTTCTGCTCCAAGCAGCGGATTTTTAATACCTCCTCCAAATCCTTCGCCGGCGCTTCTTTGTGATGTATCACCGTCGCCCATGCATTCAAAAATTGTCTGTCCTGCATTAGGTACTCCGGGAAAATCAATTCCATCATCATAAATACCGTTATTGTTTACGTCTTTATATGGAGCGCCGTATGGTACCATCTTATACCAATTTGCATAATCGGGGTTGTTTGTAGCATTATCACCAAGTCTTACAGTGTACATCTTGAAATCGGCATTTGTTGTCCAAATTCCGTTCTGCCATGTACCGGGAGCATATTCCCCTTTATAAGATGCCATTACCTGTGCATACTGTCCGTTAATGCCGCATCCTATGGAAAGTCCTGCCGTAAAACTTGCAAATCTTCCCGAACCCTTTGGCCATTCAAGACCGGGTGAATTACTCGAAGTTGTGTTCTGGTCAAATATCCCCGTATTCTGGAAATAAGCCGAGACGTTATTTGCATTAAGAATAATTCTTTGCAAAATAACAGCATCAGAACCCGAAGAATATTGATTTCCTCCAAATATAATTCTCGGTTTTGATATTATAATAGAACTGAAGGAGAGGGAAAAAATGAGTAGAAAAATTAGCTTTTTCATTTGCGTAATTTTAAGATTTATAATTTATTAATTATTTATCTTTTTATAACTTCGATAGATTAATTTTTATTTACAAGGTTATTTTCTATCACTATATGCAAATGAAAACAGCCTCGAAGGAGGCTGTCTATAATAACAAATCAATATTTCTTTATTTAAACAAAATCACCGTACTTTGTCGCAACCAATTCTGTCAGTGCTATCTTCCCCTGCTCTTCATTCGGCGGTACTCCATGCCATCTGTAATCGTCTTCCATGAATGATACTCCGCGACCCATCTTTGTTGTTGCTAATATCACCGATGGTTTTCCTTTCACTTTTTTTGCTCTGTTCACAGTATCAAGTATATTCTGCATATTGTTCCCGTCCATCTCTAACACTTCCCAGTTGAAAGCTTTGAATTTATCTCCCAGAGGGTCAAGGTTCATAACATTTTGCACCCTGTTATCAATCTGGCAGTCATTCTTATCTACAATCATTATAAGGTTATCTGTTTTATGGTGGGCTGCCGTCATGATTGCCTCCCAAAGCTGTCCTTCCTGAAGCTCACCGTCACCGTTTATACATATCACTTTGTTCGGTTTGTTATCAAGCTTTAGTGCCAGAGCTGTTCCGACTGCTATCGAAAGTCCTTGCCCAAGCGAACCCGAAGCAATCTCAATCCCCGGCAAACCGTGTGTCTTGAGCGGTGCAGGATGTCCCTGCAATCTTCCGTTAACTTTTCTTAGTGTTGCAAGCTCTTCCAGCGGAAAATATCCTCTGCGTGCAAGCGTTGCATACCAAACGGGTGCAATATGTCCGATTGAAAGATAAACATAATCTCTTCCTTCAAAATAAGGTTCTTCATTATCGAGGTTTAACAGGTTAAAATATAATGCGGCGAATATATCCGCTGTTCCGAGCGGACCGCCTGAATGCCCTGTTTTAGATATTAAAAGCATGTTGATAATGTCACGCCTTATCTGTCTTGCCATTTCATTAAGCTCTTCGACTGTCTTTAGTTGTGGATTTTTACTCATTTAATATATTAATGTTAAATTTTTATTGGTTTGATTCAGCAAATTAAAACAGAATATTAATTATATTAATTCAAAGGTTTTTGTTTAGATTTAGTTGATTTAATTATTTCCAGAAATGGTTTTATGTGTTTTAAGAGAATTATAAGCGACATTACAATAATAAACGTTATCAATGTATTAATGTCTGTGTACGTATGAATTATTATCGGGTTAATTAAATAATATACAACAGGCAAAAGTAGTGTCGCGATAATATTTCCAAAATGTACCTTCCTGTATGCGCCGTACGAAATTATAAAAATTGCGCACCATATCAGAAGTATCCATGGTTCGATAACAACGCATAATCCTGCCGCTGTTGCAAGTCCCCTGCCTCCTTTAAACTTTAACCATACAGAAAAGTTATGTCCGACTAATATCAGTGCTATCGGTATTAACATCGTTTCTAAACTATATCCGGCAATGTATAGAAAAATGAATGAGGGTATAAAACCTTTTAAAAAATCCAAAACCAGAACAACGATTCCTGTTACTTTTGATTTTGTCACGTCGTAAGAATTCAGCGCACCGACATTTCCGGAACCTTCTTGCGTTATATTCTTTCCATGTCTGAATTTAAGTATCAGGTATGCCGTTGGTATTGATCCTATCAGATAAAACAGGATACACAATAAAATATATTCGGGGTAAGACATTGTGTTATATTGGTCTGGCTATTATAATTCCTGTTTGCTTTTTATTGCTTTTAAGATATTCTTTTAACTCCTCAGACGAAATAACAATTTCACCTTTCGTAATAGAAGCATGCATGAATTTCGTCTTCCCGTTTTCCTTGTAAATAAATCCTGTGTGCGTTACATCAAGCCCTTCTATATTCGTTGTAGTAGCTATGATATCACCTGTTTGCAGCTTATCGTAAAAGTCATCAACATCTCCTTTCTTTATGTAGTAAAGGCTGCGTGTGTTCATATTCGCTTCAATTGCTTCCATCTCACATATATACTCATTGTTTCCGTCGAGCTGCATGTAAGATGACGTGTGTGACGTCATGAAATTAATTTTCTTGTTATATGGTATTCCGCTAATCTCTTCAGTAATATCTTTTATCAATCCCTTCTGCTGATTATCATAAATCCAGTCTGTAAAATAATGCAGTCGTGATGGATATCCGTTAATCTCTCCGTTTCTGTATCTTATCTTTTGAAGTTCATTCTTATAGCTTTCAAAATCTGCTTTCCCTTTTTTGATTATGCAGGAAATAGCAATAACATTTTCGACAAAAGTAACACAATCAAGACCGGAGATCATTATCACAAGCTCTTCCTCATTTACATTTCTGTCAAGTGTTCCTGCGGCATATTCAACACCTAAAAATGATTTCCCGACTGTTGCTATTATTTCGGAAATATCCGACTCACCTAATGCTGCATCAAAACTCTTCAGCTTTGCAGTAACAGCTTTTATTTCATAATCGTCATCCGCAAAGGAATTTGAGTTCAAAATGGAAATTGACGCGGAAATAATTACACTTAGATATAATGTCTTAACAATGAATTCTTTTACACTTATCATATTCTAATATTTTAATTAATTTACAAACAATCAAATTAAACTAAAATGAATATACGCAGTAATAAAAACTTAATACGCAAAGCAAAAAAATCTGATTCAGGAGATATTTTGCGGCTTATAAAAGAACTTGCTGAATATGAAAAATTCTCACCCCCGAATCGGCAGGCACAAAAACGGCTAATCGCTGATGCTTTCAGGGCAAAACCGCTGTTTAATATTCTTGTTGCCGCGAACAATAACGGAATTATCGGATATGCTTTTTACTACTTTACATATTCAACCTTTCTCGCAAAACCAACACTATACCTTGAAGATATATTTGTCAGAGAAAAATACAGGAACATTGGAATTGGTAAAATGCTCTTTGATGAATTACTTAAAATTGCCAAAAGTAAAAAATGCGGAAGACTCGAGTTTGCAGTGCTTGACTGGAACAAAAACACATTAAAATTTTATAAACGCTATAATGCAAAAATAATGAAAGAATGGCTGCTGCATAGAATTGTTATTGAATAGCTTTAGGACACATCTGAATAACCTCTTTTAAGTTCTCCAATTATTATTGAAGTAAGTAATTTGCAATAACACTTTAATAGTATGTTAAATAATTGTAATATGTTTAAATATTATTCAATTATAGGAACTATAATCAGTAATGCAGCATTATTATAATTAATGTTAACTTAAAATAGAAAGGAAAGTAATGAGAAAGAAACTTTATACAATTATAGTTATTTTGTTTGCTTTTGCAGGAACACTTTTTTCACAGGATTTAAGAGATGATAAAATCACTCCTGTTCAAGACAATTCTCAATATGCAAAGGATTGGTCAGAAGTAGTTAAAGCAAGAGAAAATCAAAATGAGGAAAATTATTTAAAATTACTTTCTGAATTTAACACAAAGCATTCAGATAGAACATCAAAAACCCTTCCGTACAATCAGGTTCCGGGTGTTGTTGTTCAGAATGCAAATTGGGGAAACAACACTCCCGATTGGGGTCCCGGTGACGTAAGGGTTCATACCGGCCAGACTATGGGCGGAGTTGATGGAATCAGAAAAAATCAGATTTTAAGGGCTGATACTCTTGGAAATGCTTACCTCGCAGTGAACAATCTCCAGGGAGATACGCTGTTTGTTTACAAATCCACAAATAAAGGTGCAGACTGGGCTCCTCTTTGGACAATAAAATGGAATGAGGGATTCATTCTTAATTCATTTGATTTTTATGTTGCCGATTCATCAAGCAACACATTCAAATTAGGATTTGCTTTAAGCTTCGGTTCAGCTCCTTTTACTAATAACTGTGCCCTGTGGTTTATGAAAATTATGTCTGATGGTTCGGGCGATCCGGTATATTCATTGGTTCTTTCAAGACCTACGGGTATTTCATACAGAAGCCCTTCAATCGTATCTGATGCTTTTGTCTACAGCCCTGCTTTAACATACTGGTATATCGCATTT
>JBAYUG010000053.1:0-23025 GCA_041675325.1 Kapaibacterium sp. (SeqCode) | reverse complement strand
GCTAACTATATTTTCATTGTACATTTTAGGTCTCCTTTCATTTTTGAGATTCCATATTTAATACTTGAAATTAGTATTTTTGAACCACTAATGGAAGTGAGACCTTTTACAATTTACCGACAATGTGGTGTTGAAAGTATATGATGTAAAAGGGAAAGAGGTTGCGACGCTTGTGAATGAGAGATTGCAGCCGGGGACGTACAGTACGCAATGGAATGCATCGGCATATACGAGCGGAGTGTATTTTTACAGACTTACGGCGGATGGGTATAGCGAGACGAAACGGATGGTGCTTTTGAAGTAACGTAAGCATCCTGCTTGAGTGTTCAAAATAAAAAAGTACATTGTATATTTTTTAATTTTTAAGTAAAATTAGGTTATAAACATGGCACACCAAAGAGATTTGTAGAGGTGCCATTAAAATCATTTTACAGGAGTGAATTTAATTTATGAAGAAATTCTTCATAATATTATCATTTGTTTTCTCATTCAACATTTGCTTTGCCCAGCAGTTTGATTCATCTTATACCGGGCTTACTTCCGTAGCTCCTACTTCAATCATCAAAATGAATGACGTTATTTATCTCGGTACGAAAAACAACAGAATTTATTACAGCACAAACAACGGACAGGTCTGGAATCCCATATATTACTGGTCGGGGCTTTATCCTACATGGATAAAGTGTTTATGTGCTCACAACGGAAATATTTTAGCAGGGACGAATAATGGTTTATTTCGTTCTACAAATCTTGGTTATTCATGGATAAAAATGGACAGTTTGAGTACAGTGAAAAATATTTCCTCTATTATTTCTATGGGAAATATAGTACTGGCTTCTTCGGCTGAAGGTTATGGAGTTTACAGAAGTTATAACGGCGGGCTTAACTGGTTTTTTGCAAATAACGGGCTTGATCAGTATATAGTTCAAAAAATGAAAATCAGGAACGGAAGAATTTACATAGCAACGACCAATAATCTTTACTACAGCATCGATACAGGCAGCACATGGAATAAAATTCATAGTTTTGACAGCATAACATATCCAATAGCAGATTTCGAGGTTAATAATAACGTTCTTTATGCTTCAATAAATAATAATGGCGGATACAGGAGTACAAACAACGGGCAGAACTGGGCGCGGCTGCTAAACGTCGGCAATCCCTCTACTAATTTAGGTACTATGCTTACACATAACGGCATAACTTATATTAATAATAACAACATGGGTGTTTATAAGACTACTGACAATGGAGAAACTTTTTCGAATTGTTCATATAAGTTAGGGGGGAGGGATGTAGGTATGCTCGAAGAAATTGAGAATGAAATCTATGCGGGTTTGGGAGGTGATTATAGCGGAGCAGGTATATATAAAACTACAAATCAAGGTGAAGAGTGGAGCAGCCTTAATAACAAGTATTTACAGCCGCCGTGGGGATTAAGTTATACCTGGGCAACAACGGGTAATCTATATGTATCCTTCATTGGAAACAGTTTTGCGTTATCAACAAATAATGGAAGCAGCTGGTATATGTCTATTGTTCCGGGTCAGGAGTATTATTATTATCATGTGGATTTGCTAACTGACAGCGGAAGAGTTTACGCTATGATTGGAAATACAATAATGGTATCATCGGATAACGGATATATCTGGGAAAAAAGAAACTTTGACTCCCCTGCCGGAAATTCTTTTACATCATTTTGCAAGTCCGGAAATAATATTTATTTAGGCACGTTTGAAGGAAATTTATATAAATCAACAGACTGCGGTGCCTCAATCTCACAGGTCACAACCACAGGGCTGCCACAAGGAGACAGGTTTGAGTGCATAGGCATGAAAGACAATTATCTTTTTGCGGGATTCTTTGAGCACGGAATTTATAGAAGCAGCGATGGCGGTATTAACTGGGATTCGCTTAAAAACGGTCTTCCGACAAACTTCAAATATGTCCCTTTTCTACAAATTACATCGGAAGCAGTTTATATGGCACGATCTTGCGGTTATGACATTTATAAATCAACCAATTACGGAGACAGCTGGAATGTTTTTTATCAGGGTCCGACAACTGTATGTCTCCGAAATTTTGTAGTAAAAGAGCCCTATGCATTTGCATCATCGGACTATAAAAGAGTGTATACGACTAATAGGGGTTTAACCTGGTCCGATGTAATGACATTTTATAATAGCGGCGCATCAATTTATTTTTCTATTAGTAATAACTATGCAATAGCTACAGGCGCGAGTATAATGAGGGCAAAGATATATGAAGGAATAGGAATTAACAGCATAGCAGAAAACGTGCATGAATTTAGTCTATCACAGAATTATCCTAATCCTTTTAACCCCGTTACAGTTATTAGGTTTGAAGTACAGAAGTCAGAATCTAGAAGTCAGAATTCAGAAGTCACTTTGAAAATATTCGATGTTCTTGGACGTGAAGTGGAAACGCTTGTGAATGAAAGATTGCAGCCGGGAAGTTATGAAGTGACGTTTGACGGATCGGGGCTGAACAGCGGGGTTTATTTTTATAGACTTACATCGGATAGTTACATTGAAACAAAAAAGATGTTATTAATTAAGTAATTATGAGTATGAAAAAGTTAATAGTTACGTTCATCACGATTTTTACAATGAATTCTCTTTTCTTTGTATTGAATTCACAAGCACAGTGGGTATGGCAGAATCCGTTACCGCAAGGCAACATAATAAAGTCCATTAAATTTACCGATTCAAACACAGGATATGCGGTCGGCGATTATGGTACAATAATAAAGACAACCAACGGCGGTGTAAGCTGGGAAAATCAAGTCAGCAGAACTTCGAATAATCTTTATGCGGTACATTTTTCAGATTCACAAACAGGATGGGTAGTGGGGAATCTGATATTACTTAAAACAACGAATGGGGGTACAAACTGGATTCCAAAGATGAACGTAACATTTTACGACGTTCATTTTATAGATTCCCAAACAGGTTGGTTAGCGGGTCCGCTTACCGCTTTACGGAAAACCACTGACGGGGGAGAAAATTGGGAATATCTGAATAGCAGCATTTGGGCAACTTTCAATTCAGTTCATTTTATAGACTCTTTAAGAGGTTGGATTGCAGGGGCAAATGGAACAATAATAAGAACAACAAATGGAGGAGTGAATTGGGACTCCTGTACAAAGGTTACAACATATCACCTTTATTCTATTCATTTCACGGATTCGCAAAACGGATGGGCTGTCGGCGGAGGTTATTCAGGTTCTTACCCTCATGGAGTTGTATTAAAGACATCAAACGGCGGTATAAACTGGAATGTACAGCAAACCGGTTCATCAATATTATACTCAGTTTTCTTTATTGATTCACAAAACGGATGTATTACCGGCACTTATGGTTATATCAGTAAAACTACAAATGGAGGAATTACCTGGGTTCAAAAAACAAGCACATCTGATGCGACCCTATATTCCATTTATTTTACCGATTCAATAACGGGATGGTGTGCAGGAGAATTCGGAATGACGCTTAAAACTACAAACGGAGGATTAAACTGGGTTTCATTATCACGTGGAACGAGTTTAAGCATAAATTCCATAAATTTTGTAAACTCGCAAACCGGTTGGATTGCAGCAGATGGTACCCCAAATCTTTATAAAACAACAAACGGCGGTACAAACTGGGATTCATTAGCACACTTACCATTAAATAATCTTAATTGTGTTTATTTTGCAGATGCACAGACGGGATGGGCAGTGGGTGGTTCAGTCGGCGGAAATGAATATAAAATATTAAGGACAACGGATGGTGGTCATAACTGGGATACACAATTATCTTCAACCACTACACAAGGATTATATTCAGTTTATTTTGTCAATAATCAGACAGGATGGGTTGTTGGCGGTGGAGGAATTATCTGGCAAACTTCTAATGGCGGATCGAACTGGAATTATCAGACAGGGGGATATGGATCTCCAAGAGATTTTCAATTTATAAATTCCAATACAGGATGGATTTGTGGATGGGATGGCTTTTTTAAAACAACTACTGGAGGAGATAACTGGATTACATTATCAACACAACGATATAATTCAGGACATTTTATAAATGAACAAACAGGTTGGGCTGTGTATTATTATTCAATATATAAGACTACCAATGGTGGACAAAATTGGGCAACACAAGTAAATATGGGTTCTGAAACATCATTAAACAGTATTCGATTTGTTGATTCACAAACCGGATGGGCTGTGGGAGGGAATATAGGAATATCAATTCGCAACGGTGTAATCTATAAAACAACAAACGGTGGAACAAACTGGAATTTGCAATCTAACATCTTACCTCAGAATTCACTCTACAGCATTTTTTTCGTGGATTCACAAACGGGATGGGTTGCAGGATACAATGGCACGATTTTAAAAACGACAAATGGCGGTCTCACATATTTATTAAAAACAAGCAGAACAATACCCGAAAGATATTTTTTAAGTCAGAACTATCCGAATCCGTTTAACCCGAGAACAGTTATTAGGTTTGAAGTACAGAAGTCAGAATCTAGAAGTCAGAATTCAGAAGTCACTTTGAAAATATTTGATGTTCTTGGACGTGAAGTGGAAACGCTAGTGAATGAAAGATTGCAGCCGGGAAGTTATGAAGTGACGTTTGACGGGAGCGGGCTGAACAGCGGGGTTTATTTTTACAGATTCAAGACAGATGGATACAGTGAGACAAAGAAGATGCTATTAATTAAATAATACAAAACTATATTTTGAAAAAATATATTTTAATATTATTTCTTATTTGCTTTGTTGACTCGTCATTTTCTCAGAGTATATGGCAGTTTTCGAACCCGAAAATTACGGGTGCAAATCTCTATTGTGCTAAATGGCTTAATAGTAACACTGTTCTTACTGCGGGCGGAAACGGGACTATTTTGCGCTCTACTGATTCAGGGATTAACTGGTTTCAGGTATTTAATGAAATACAGGAAACTTTTACGTCTATAAATTCTCCGAAAGATGGAATGGCAGCTTTGGGTTCATACAGCGGGTATTTCGTTTATTCGAATACTAATGGAGCAGTCTGGAATTATACATTAAGAAGCTCTTCATCCGGATATTATAATTCGTATTATACATTTTATAACACTACTTACTGGATGGATTCTCTTACGGTATTTACTGCTCATAAAAATTCACAGCTTCTTAAATCAACAAATGGAGGAGCGAGTTTTGATTATGCGTTTGTTATGCCTAATGGACTGAATTACGTTTATTTTTACAACAGCCAATCAGGTTGGGCTTACAGCGATCCAAGTTATGACACATCATTTTATAAAACAACTAATGGCGGTTTAAATTTCACGCGTGTTTTATCGAAGAAATACAATAACATTTATAACATTTCTTTCATTAACAATAACACAGGAGCAGTACTTCCATCCTCCAATCCATTCCTCTATACCACAAATTCAGGAGACAATTGGTTTCAGTATTCGGTTGACAGCATAGGTGATTATTTCAGCTTGGATTTTTCTGACACAGGAACAGTGTTCTTATGCGGGAAAGCAGGGAAGATTGCAAAAACTACAAACAAAGGTGCAAACTGGCAGTACTTTAACACGGGGTTTAATGAATCATTATACTGCATAGATTTTAAAAATAAGGATACGGGTATTGCAGTCGGTGCAAACGGCTGTCTGCTTTTAACTTATAACGGCGGTATAAACTGGCATCAACGGAGAACGGGAAGACTTAATGATATAGAAGATGTGGCTTTTACTAATAACAATACCGGCTTTGCAGTCGGCGATAACGGATTAATTATAAAAACAGTTGACGGCGGTACAACTTTTACTGATTTATATCCGGGATTTTATTTGAGCGATAAACTATTCGGTGTTTATTTCAAAGATCAGAATACAGGTTTTATTTGCGGGGAGCAGGGTAAAATTATTCGTACAACAAACTGCGGTTCAACATGGAATCTTGTTCATTCTGATTCTCAAATATGGCTGATAAATGTAGGTTTCGTTAATTCAAATACGGGTTTTGCCGTCGGCTCCAAGCAGACAATATTAAGAACAACAAATGCCGGCA
Source organism: Kapaibacterium sp. (SeqCode) (assembly GCA_041675325.1). Classification (GTDB taxonomy): domain Bacteria; phylum Bacteroidota; class Ignavibacteria; order Tepidaquicellales; family Tepidaquicellaceae; genus CAIKZJ01. Next base: position 16,940 of record JBAYUG010000053.1, on the reverse strand, counting down.
ATAACTGGTCAGTTGTTTATCAGGACTTCTTTTCGGAAATGCAGAATTTGAAAGTTAAATTTTTGAACGACTCGGTTGGATTTGTTGCAGGGCTAAATTTACTGAAAACCACAAACTGCGGTACAAACTGGGATTTTGTTTTTCCTCCGTCACCTACTAATTACATAAATTACAATGACATTGATATTGTTGACAGTTTGATTTACTTATTAAAGTATGATTATTCAAATAACTGGGTAAATTTTATGGTTTCTTCTAATGCGGGAAATAATTGGACAAACGTTTATTTTAATTGGAATTGTCCAGCATTCTATCCCAGTGCAATAAACTTCATTAACCGGACAACCGGCTATATGTGCGGCGGAGGAAACACGGTAATAAAGACTACAAACGGCGGAAATAATTGGTATCGATTACAATTTACCGCATACCCGAAATTTTATCCTCAAGATGATAATACGATTTTAAGAAGTATGGTTGTTTTTGATACCTCACGCATATTTACGGTTGGACAAAAAGGCAATATTCTTATTGGTAAATCTTCAATCAGTACGGGAATTAATATTACTCAGAACGAGTACCCAAAGAGTATGTTATTGCAACAGAATTATCCGAATCCGTTTAATGCGAGAACAGTTATTAGGTTTGAAGTACAGAAGTTAGAATCTAGAAGTCAGAATTCAGAAGTCACTTTAAAAATATTTGATGTTCTAGGACGAGAAGTGCAGACGCTCGTGAATGAAAGATTGCAGCCGGGGAGTTATGAAGTGACGTTTGATGGGAGCGGGTTGAATAGCGGGGTGTATTTTTATAGACTCACAACAGATGGATTTAGTGATACGAAGCGGATGGTGCTTTTAAAGTGAGGAAGTGAGGAAGTGAGAAAGTAAGGAAGTGAGGAAGTGAAATGCAAAAACGGAAAACTGCTGATGCAGATTCCCATTTTCGAATTATAAAACTAAATTTGGGATCTTTACGTTATATTCTTAGACTTTAATTATCAAACATTTTTACATATTTTCTATCAAAAGATAAAAATGAAATATAGAATTTTAATAGAGCAGGACGAGGACAATATGTTTGTTGCAGAAGTCCCTTCCTTACCCGGCTGCGTTTCGCAGGGGAAAACAAGAGCAGAAGCAATCGATAACGCAAAAGATGCCATACATGGTTATATCGAAAGTCTGAAGAAACACAATGAACCGATTCCGCCTTCCATCTCAGAGGAAATTGTAGAGATTGCAGGGTGAGCCGCTTGCCTGTTTTATCGTCAAAAGAATTAATCAAAGCTTTATCCAAGCTCGGTTATGAAATTGACCATCAGACAGGAAGCCATATTATTTTAAGAAACAGTCATTATCCATTCCGCAGATTAACAATTCCAAACCATAAAGAAATTGCCAAAGGAACATTGCGTGCAATAATAAGGCAGGCAGGTTTATCTTTAGATGAGTTTATTAACCTGATTTAATTATAATTTGAATATATTTATGAAAACATTGATTTCATTTCTGGCAATATCAGCTTTGATATTCTTTAAAAATGATTTTTGCCTTGGACAATATCAATACGGATGGAAACAAATAAATGACTATGGTTTTTATAAAGATTATATAGATACATTGAATATAAAAACCTATGACAATAAAACATTCTTTTTCATAAAAAATGAATATCCTGATTCAGATTTTAAGAAAAGAAATATAGGCACTGAAGATAGCTCATATTGTCTATATTGTATTGACACTTCTAAACCATCGATAACATTAATAAGCGAAGTTGATTTTTATTCAAACGGAACGGTTATGTTAAGGAGGTCTGAGTCTGGAAATCCATTAGGACCGGATTTATTAGAATATGGAATATTTAATATAATATTTGATGATTATTATAAATTAGTTACAGGAAAACACTTAATTAAGTATCCTGTGAAAAAAGATGAAGGAAATTAAAAACGGGATCCAAGGCTCCCGTTTTTAATTTCTATTATTCCTTCCTGATCACTGCTAAGAATCCCGTTTTAATATCCTAATTTGTTGTTACGAGTATATAATACGGATAGACTGAATGATTTTCCCAGACTTGTGACTTTGCAGGGTCATTTGGGAAGAGCTTGTAGTAATCCGCATTTGGAACCAATGGAATATTTAATCCTGTTCTTTCAAAATCTGTTGTCTTTAAAAGTTCGGGTTCGACGTATCCGGGCATTGCATTCAGAACTTTCGGATAGACATTTTCGTGAATAATTTTTGCAACTTCATCTGAAGCATTTGGGACTACCGCAAGAAACTTCTTTGTGGATTCGTCAAATGTTGCTGCCGGTTTATAATTCACGTCGGTAAAAAATCCTTTAAGATTTAAGAAAGGACTTATCTTCGGGAAATCCTGTGCAGACTGAAGTGTAACACCAATGCTGGGAACCCAGTCGAGAACGTTATTGACAGACATCGCCCAGCCGCCCATTGTAATTTTTTCATAATCGTAGGCGTACTGAACGTTACCGGTTTTCGGAGCTGCTAAATTATAAGTCTTAAGTCTGAAATCAGCAGGGAGTTTTCCATCCTTCTGAAGATATCGAATGTAGGATGTTGCGAGGAATCCAATACCGCTTCCTTGACTGTGGCCAAGAATAATAAAATCACGAATTCCGTCGGCGTATTGTTTCTTTATCTGCTCAAGCAGTTCATCAGAAATATGACCAAGAGCAAGAAGCATCCCAAGATGAACTCCTGCATCGGGCAGCTCTGCAACTTTATACTCAAACGTTTTGGTGTCGGACATTTTTATTTTACCGATTGCAGGAACCATCGGCACGTAGAACGCCGCAGTAAAGCTCAATGCAGCGGAATCCACAATAGAGCCTCTTATTGCAAGTACGGCTTTTTTGTCATCTGTAAGCCATACATCAAACCTGTTCATAAGCGGTGATACCTTCGAACGGAACACACTCTTTATGTTTTTTGGTTCGGGTGTTTTAAATCCACCTATGTCGGATGAGTCGTAGGTGCGCTCCATTACAGGAAGCAGCATGGTAAGTTCAGCTTTATCGTAGCCGGGTTTTAATTCTGTGGACTGTTTGTTTCCGCAGCTTTGAAAAGCTATAAGGAATGCTAAGAATATAATAATGGTTGTGAGCGGTTTCATAATTTTAATATTATATTTTATTCATGAGGTCTATCATTTCGAGGACGGCGTCGGCTGATTCGTAGCCTTTGTTTGTTTCGGCATTGCATGGGTTCATGTGGGAACGTGCTTCTGCCTGCTCGTCGTTGTATGTTGTGAGAACGCAGAAACCAACGGGGACGCCGTATTTAGAAGAGATTTGATTTATGCCGGTTGAGACTGCACCGGATATGTATTCGAAGTGAGCTGTCTCCCCTTTTATAACGCAGCCGATTGTTAGAATGCCGTCGTATTTTAGCTTGTTGTTCTTCTTAAGTATTTTTTCAAGGACGGATGGAATTTCGAATGCACCGGGAACGAGGTAAAGATAGATATCTTTTTCTTTCACTCCTTTTTCAATAAAGAGTCTTTTGGAGCCTTCGATAAGATTGCCTGTTATTTCTTCGTTGAAACGGCTTGAGATTATTGCGATTTTTAATCCTTTGCCTTTGACTTCGCCTTTTATTGTTTTCATTATTTTATTTCCTTAAACTTTTATGTTTTTCTTTTAATGCATTAACTTCATTCTCGCCTATGAAATACCTGCCGATATTGTCGTAATCGTTTTCCCCATATCCGTGGAAGTCGGAGCCGCCGACTTTCAGGAGATTGTTATCTTTTGCAAACTTTGAGTATTTTTTAATATGATTATCAGTATGCGAAGGATGGTATATTTCAACTCCGTCGATGCCGGCTCTTCTTAAATCCACGAGTGCGCTTTCCCTGAAGTAACTTCCGGGGTGAGCGAGAAAAGAAAGTCCGCCCGATACACGTATGAGTTCGATAATAATTTCATAGTTAAGATTTTCCTTTTTGACAAAAGCAGGTTTACCGTCGCCGAGATATCTATGAAAAGCAGTCTGGAAGTCTTTAACGTAACCATTCTCGAGGATTTCGTTTGCGAGATGAGGTCTTCCGATAGAGCAGCTTGTAGAATATTTTTCGAATAAAGCAGGAGAGCTGATATTGACACCGAGTTCTTTAAGCTTTTCAATCATTTTATTTATTCGTCTGATACGAAGATTTTTGATAAGTTTCAAATGTTCCGTAAGGGCGATGTTGCTGAAATCAAGAAAGTATCCAAGGAGGTGGATTTCCCTGCCGTGGAAATCGGCGCTGAGCTCGATACCGGGAATGATTTCGATATCGTCTTTGCCGTTATATTTAAGCATAGCTTCCGAGCCTTCGATGTTATCGTGGTCGGTGACGCAAATCAGTTTTAGGTTTTTCTGTTTTGCGAGTTCGAGAATCTCGATCGGGGTGAGTTTCCCGTCGGAGGAGTTCGAATGTATGTGTAAATCGGCTCTCAAATAGTTGATAGTTGAAAGTTGATAGCACAAATCCCAAGCATGGAATTAAGGAAGAAAGAAACTTGGGGGACACAATAGAACACGGATTGCACAGATGAAGCGGATTTACACAGATAGGAGCAATAAAAATATTTAAACGCGGAGGCCGCAAAGAGCGCAAAGGAGTCAATGTTATTGTTCAAAGTTTTTGATTGATAACAAAAACACCAAAAGTTGATATTGATTTTTAAGTATTTAATCAAGTTTCTTTGAAGTTGATTGTTGATAGTTCATAGTTCATAGTTCATAGTTCATAATTTATAGTTGTTCAACCCCTGCCTACTGCAGGCAGGCCTGCGGGGTTGGATTTCTTTGTTTCTTTACCCCTGACTTCGTCGGGGGTTATTCATATTAAACCTCTTCGAGGTTTTAGAAAATGCTTAAACTCTTTAATATTTTACGCAAGCTTGAAGTCCCGATAAACCGGGATTGTAAACTTGCGTTACACTTTTGCAATTACTTTGTTCAACCCCATTCGGGGTTGGATTTCTTTGTTTCTTTACCCCCGACTTCGTCGGGGGTTATTCATATTAAACCTCTTCGAGGTTTTAGAAAATGCTTAACCTCTTTAAGATTTTACGCAAGCTGGAAAACTTGAGTTACTATCTTGTGTAGTCGCCTGGGTTCCAGCTTCCGCTAGAATGACAGGGTAAAAAATACAGCATATTTCGCAAGCTGAAAGCTCGCGTTACTCTCATTTATTTATTAGCATTTGGCGAGACCCTGTTCGAGGTCAGCTATTAAGTCTTCGACGTCTTCGATGCCGACTGCATAGCGAACGAGTCCGTCTGTTATGTTTGCTTTTAGCTTACCATCTTTTGACACTTTTGAATGAGTCATGGATGCCGGATGCTCTATAAGGGTTTCGACGCCGCCGAGAGAGACTGCAAGAGTTGCGACATGAACATTATTCATGAGGGTTTCGCCTGCTTTGTATCCGCCTTTGAGTTCAAATGCAATCATTGAGCCAAATCCTGACATCTGTTTCTTTGCAATTTCGTGACCCGGATGTGATTTAAGTCCCGGATATCTAACCCATTCAATCTTCGGATGATTTTCAAGAAACACAGCAATTTTTTCTGCATTTTCCTGAGCACGTTCAACTCTTATTCCCAGTGTCTTTATGCCCCTGATTACAAGGTATGCCTGATGCGGGTCCATGTTACAGCCGAGTGATATCATCATAGGACGGAGCTTTTTGTAAAGCTCTTCTGTCTTTGCAATCACGATACCTCCTACAACGTCGGCGTGACCGTTGATGTATTTTGTGACTGAATGAAACTCAACGTCAGCACCAAGTTCGAGTGGTTTTTGAAGAACGGGAGATGCAAAAGTGTTATCTATAACAAGAACCAAGTTATGCTCTTTTGCAATCTTTGAAGCTTCTGCTATATCCGTGATATCAATTGTCGGATTTGCGGGAGATTCGAGGTAAAGCATTTTTGTATTAGGCTTTATTGCTTTCCTTATGTTATCAAGGTTGGTGGTGTCGATGTATGTTGATTCGACGCCAAACCTTGACCAGTGTTCTTCCATGATAACTCTTGCAGGACCATAAACAGCGGCTGTACTGACAATATGGTCGCCTTTGGAAAGAAGCGCCATATAGATTGTATTAACGGCAGCCATTCCAGAGCTGACGGCTACTGCGTCGAAACCGCCGCAAAGTTCAGCGACACAATTTTCGAGAGCTTTGATAGTAGGATTTCCGAGGCGCGTATAGATATAACCTTTTGATTCGCCCGTGAAACATTTAGCGCCTTCTTCGGCAGAATCAAAAGAAAAGGTTGAAGTCTGATAAATAGGAACCGTAGCAGATTTAAAAGTATCCTTGTATGCACCGGCATGTATAAGCTTTGTATTGAACTTCTTGTTCTTTGTGTCCATAGTTATAATATTTTAAATTTAAATAAGTTTTTTTGCTTTAAGTATTTTATCAATCATTTCCCTGACGGCACCTTCGCCGCCGTTCTTTTTGCAGACATAGTGGACGTACTTTTTGACTTCATCAACTGCACTGTTTGGACAGCAGGAGAAACCAACTTTCTTCAGCAACGGTAAATCAAACTCATCATCACCGATATAAGCGAAGTTTTCATTTTTATATCCGTACTGCTTTTTAAGCTCTTCAAATGGAAGAAGTTTATCGTCTATTTTCTCGTAAAGGTGGTCAATCTTCAATCTTGCAACTCGTCTTTTATTAACAGCAGAATCCATACCGCTAATTACGGCAAACTTCATACCAAGCTGTCTGCCTCGTGTTAAGCCGTATCCGTCGTGAGTGTGGAACATCTTAATATCCTCGCCGCTGCTAGAATAGATGATGTGACCGGTTGTAAGACAGCCGTCCATATCCATGAGTATCATTTTTATTTTCGTGAGGTCGGGCTTTTTATTTAATCTTTTTGTAATCATTATACTTTTTTAAATGAAGGACATATATCACTCATGAAACATTCATCGCATTTAGGTTTCCTCGCCTGACAGACCATTCTGCCGTGCTCGCCTACTCTCATTGAGAAATGGAACTGTTCATTATCGGGAATTATTTCTTTAAGTTCGATTTCAATCTTATCGGGGTTCTCATTTTCAATCAAACCAAGACGTGCAGAGACTCTTTTGAGATGAGTATCGACGATTATCACATCCTGCTTTCCGAAACAGTTACCGAGTACCACAGATGCAGACTTTCTTCCTACACCGGGAAGTTCTGTTAGCGCATCCATAGTATCAGGAACCTTGCCTTTGTGATTATTATCGATTGCTTCCGAAAGAGCGAGAATTGATTTTGTTTTATTATTGAAGAAGTTAATTGATTTGATGTTATCCCTAAAATTATCGTGACCATCTTTAAGAATATCCTTTACGCCTTTATACTTTGATTTATAGAGGGGCACCATGGTTTTATTAACTCTATCGTCAGTGCACTGTGCGGCAAGAACGGTGGAAACTATGAGTTCGAATTCACTTTTGAAATCGAGATGGCACTTTGCGTCGGGATAGTTCTCTGCAAGTCGTTTTGTGATTACTTTGGCTTTCTTCTTCAGGTTTTCAATACGGTCGTTTTTGCTCATAGAAAGTAGTTTAGCATTTTATAAATGAGTTTAGCGGCAAGAAAATCAGGATAAGGATTTCCTTTTTTAGGTGCAAGTTCTACGACATCGAAGCCTACTACGTTTCTTTGTTTGCCGAGCTTTTTCAGAAGAGCAATTGTCTCTTCCCAGTAGAATCCAAGAGGCTCGCAAGTTCCTGTTGAAGACATAATCGATGGGTCGAAATAGTCAACATCGAAAGTTATGTACACGTTCTTCTTAAGACCTTTAATGACTTTTTCCTGCCAGTTCTTACCGTGAAGACCGTTTCTTATTGCATAAGCATAGAAAGTTTTAATTTTATTCTTCTTAATAAAATCGTATTCCTCTTTGCACTGTGCACGGATACCAACCTGAGTAATATCTTTTGTAAACTCAGCAACACGGGCGCAGAAGCTTGCATGAGAATACTTCGTGCCCTCGTATTCATCCCTTAAGTCGGAATGGGCATCGAAATGAAGTATTGATAAATCTTTGTAAGAATCGAAATGTGCTTTGATGGGAGCGGTAGAAATAGTATGCTCACCGCCGAGCGTAACGACAAACTTTTTATTGTTGATGTGCTTTGTAACTTCATTATAAATAATATCGAGTGCTTTCTTTCCTTTTGCACCGTTGAATTTCAGAGGATAAAGTGATGCAATGCCGTTTCCTTTTTCAAAGCAGAATTCCCTGTTCAGCTCTTCATCAAAAAACTCAACATAGTGCGAAGCGTTGTAAATGGACGCGGGACCTTTAGCCGCGCCTTTTCCGTAAGATGTAGTGGCTTCATAAGGAACGGGAAGAATAACGACCTTTGAATCCTTGTAGTTTGAATACTTATCTTCTATTGCAAGAAAATTCTTATTTATATGAAGAGTTTGCATTATTCTTTGGTATGTATTCTTCTATTTTAAACAATTCTTTTAGTGACTTCATAAACTCGCTCTCACGGTTATACCCTTCAGAGAAATCATAAACAGGAGGCTCATAAGACGAGTCATAGCTTACTTCAAACTTTTTTTTTTCAGGGTCTCAAGCCCTGAAATGAGTTCCGATATATCGACGACTTCCCTATTAATCCTGCATAGTTCCACGAGGAGCGATTCCATAAGGACTTTCTGATTTCCCGAATACTTAAATCTTTGCTCGGATTCAAAAAGAAGTTTAAGAATCCTCTGAATCTGGTCGATGGAATAGCTCTTAGCTTCTTCGAGAAACTTCTTCTTGGTATCATCCGATTCATCGAGAAGGTCGGCTTTCTCCGTTGTTTTAACGATAAGCAGGTTTCTGTAATGGTCGGTAATGCCGTTCAGGTATGTTATAATATCAAGACCGTTTTCTTCGAGCTCGCTGAAATAAGAGATAATGTTTTTTATATCGGATGTAATAATAAACTTTGAAGTATTGAAGTAAATAGTATTATCGGGAAGGTTGAGGAATTCTTTCAGCTCATTGAACATAATCTTATCGCCGCAGAAAGAGACTGCCATATCGAAAATACCGAGTGCATCCCTTAGAGCGCCGTCGCCGAGCTTTGCGACGAGGAATAACGATTCCCTGTCAATCTTTACATTCTGCTCTTTAGCGACAAACTCAAGCTGTTCCATAATCTCTGTAATCTTAAGTCTGTGCAAACCGAACCTCTGGCAACGGCTGACAATTGTCGGCGGAATTCTTTCAGGATTGGTTGTAGCGAGAATGAAAATAAGGTATTCGGGCGGTTCTTCAAGAATCTTTAACAATGCATTGAACGCCTGAATGGTTAACATGTGAACTTCATCGACAATATAAAACTTATAATCGGCTTTAATCGGAAAATACTTTGCGGCATCCTGAATAGAGCGTACGTCGTCAATACCGCGGTTAGAAGCAGCGTCAAGTTCGAATACATCGGGATGCACGCCTCTTGTAATTTCTTTGCAGTTTTCGCATTCATTGCATGGCTCGCCGTCTTTGGCATTCTTGCAGTTTATAGCTTTAGCAAAAATTCTTGCGATAGTAGTTTTGCCGACGCCTCTTGGACCACTGAAGAGATAAGAATGTGCAATCTTCTTTGACCTGATAGCATTGATGAGCGTTTTAGTAACAAACTCCTGCGAGACCACGTCAGAAAACTTCTGAGGCCTGAACGTTAACGCTGATACTTTAAACTTTGGTTCTGACATTTTTTGACTTTTTCGTAATAGTAAGGTTCTTTTTATTAAATAAATGCTCAATTGCTTCTTCTACTTTTGAGACAGCTATAATCTCAAGTTTGGACGTTATATCTTTAGGAATTTCTATTAAGTTCTTAACATTATCTTTAGGAATCAATACCCTTTTAATTCCGCTTCTAACAGCGGCAAGAAGTTTTTCGTTGAGACCGCCTATAGGAAGTACATTACCCCGAAGAGTTATTTCGCCCGTCATTGCTGTATCGGTTCTTGCGGGACTGCCCGTGATAGCTGAGAGCATGCCCATAATCATTGTAATACCAGCAGAAGGTCCGTCCTTTGGAATTGCGCCTTCAGGAACGTGTATATGAATTTCCTTTTCTGTGAAGAAGTCCGCAGGAATTTTAAATTTATCTGCATTTGACTTAATGTAAGACAATCCTGCGATAGCAGATTCTTTCATTACATCGCCGAGCTTGCCGGTAAGAGTAATCTTTTCTTTGCCTTTCATAACGGTTACATCAACTGTAAGAATCTCCCCTCCCATTGAAGTCCAGGCAAGACCATAAACAGAGCCTACTTTAGTTTTCTCATCCTTCTTAGCGTCAATATCTTCATACTTAGGCACGCCGAGATATTTTTCGACAAGCTGAGGAGTAACTTTAACGTTCTTCTTTATTTTACCGTTTCCGCTAAGGAGTTTATCTTTGGCAGACTTCCTGATTATTGAGCTGAGCTCCCTTTCGAGATTACGAACACCTGCTTCGCGAGTGTATTCGCGAATTACTTTAAGAATGACATTGTCGGGAAATTTAATCTCACCCTTATCCATTCCGTGTTCAATCAACTCTTTCGGGAGAATATGATTCTGTGCAATCGCAATTTTTTCAAAATCGAGATAAGACCTCATCTCGATTATTTCCATCCTGTCCTGAAGAGCCAGAGGAATATTATACTGAACGTTTGCAGTGGTTATGAACAGGACGTTTGATAAATCGTAATCTATATCGAGATAATGATCGTTGAAAGTGTTGTTCTGCTCGGGGTCGAGAACTTCGAGCATTGCAGATGCAGGGTCGCCGCGAAAGTCATTACCCATCTTGTCTATTTCATCGATGAGAATAACGGGATTTGACGTTCCTGCTTTTTTCATCGCCTGAATAATTCTGCCGGGCATAGAGCCTATATAAGTTCTTCTGTGCCCGCGTATTTCAGCTTCGTCTTTGACTCCGCCGATAGAGAGGCGTGCATACTTTCTGTTAAGTGCACGTGCTATTGATTTACCGAGAGATGTCTTGCCAACACCCGGAGGACCTACGAAACAGAGTATTTGACCTTTAGGCGGTTTCTTTATATTTTTATCTTTTAGAAGTTTCAGAACAGCAAGAAGCTCGAGAATTCTTTCTTTAGGTTTTTCGAGTCCGAAGTGATCTTTGTCCAGAATCTTCTTTGCATTATCGAGGTCGAAATTATCTTCAGTGAATATATTCCACGGAACTGAGGTCATCCACTCAAGATAATTCCGTGAAACGCTGAAATCAGGCGACATAGAGGGAGTCTTTTTTAGCTTATCGAATTCCTCATATGCTTTCTTTTTAACATGTTCGGGCATATCTGCATTATCGATTGCTGTCTTCAGTTTTTGCAGGTCAGGGTCGAGTTCAACATTCTCGCCGAGTTCATCCTGAAGAATTCTTATTTGTTCCTGAACGATAAACTTGCGCTGATTCTTCTGCATAGATGATGTTACCTTCGCTTCGATTTCCTTTTCAATCTTCAATGCCTGCACTTCAGAAACGAGAAGCGTAATAAGATTGAAGTACCTGTCGTAAAGATTTTCAGTATCAAGAATTTTCTGCTTATCGGTAAAGTTCACGGCAAGAGTTGATGCGATGAAGTACAGCTTTTTATCGTACTCTTTAAGAACCTCGTAGCTGGTGTAAGAATCTTTTGTAAGAGTCGGGTTCAGGGTAACGTACTCTTCAAAGAGCCTTGAGGCTCTTTTTGCGAGCATATCTATTTGAGATTCGTACTCGTTGTTATCGGTTCTAATCTGAAGGTCAGCAAAGATAAAATCATCTTTGTAAAAGTTTACAACTTTTGCAGCAATGACAGCGTCGATGAGTATTTTCATGAGACCATTAGGCATACGAACGACCTGAAGTATCTTTGCGATGACGCCGGTTTTATGGAGGTTATCGGTTGTTGGTTCTTCAATAGTGCCATCTTTTTGAGTAACGAGGAATATAAAATTATTATCCTTCTCGGATGCTTTATTTATTGCGCGGATTGAGGAATCCCTGCCTGCAAGGATTGGATAGACCATGTACGGGTAAATAACGATATCCTTTAACGGCAGAACGGGTAAAGTATCCTGCGTGAAATTATCTTTTATATTGCGGGGTACGTTGAGTGAATTATCGTTTAGTTCATTATCGTCTTTCATATCAAGAATGGCTTTCTCTTCGGTTATCTTTTTTATTTTCATTTGTAAATATAAACCTATATGTTTTGAGTTTCAATTCAAATGGGAAGAGGATTATAAATCAATATCATATCCGTTCAATATAGTAATGTTAAAAAAAGATAATTGAACGCGGATTTCACAGAAGAGAGCGGATTATCGCTGATTTTATGAAGAGTATTTAATAATTATTTAATAAATTTGTTGTATGATTTTGTTAATGCACTCCAAAGGCAGACTTTGGAACTTATTGGAATTATGCTTTCATAGCATTTTATGTAAAATTTGGCTTGATTAAGGGGTAAAAACGGGATAATTTTAGGAATATGTCAAGAGTTTTTAATAGTATTTTCCTTATATCTTTGTTTATTACGGCTGTTTTCGTAAACGGCTGTGATTATACTACGCACAGAACACTTTCTAAGGAAACTGTAACTACAGACGAAGAACCGGACCCGGATTATAAAGTATCTCTGGATTATAATTATCAGGATTTTATTTCATTCATGTTTTTAGGGAACAGGTCTGAATCGTTCAGTACGTACTTTAACAAGTTCTATACTGCAAATGAAGATTATGAAGAAGCTTTAAAAGAATTTAAGGCATCAAGATTAGCAACTTACAATCAAAAACTGGATTCTGTTAACATACTTACTCCCGTACTTCAATCAACAAAAGATAAGTTCACAAAAGTAATTGAAAGATGTTCGAAGATAATACAATATAACAAGAACACAAAGTATCTTGATGATGCAGTTATGCTAATCGGTCTTTCGTATTTCTATTCCAACGACTTTCTGCAGGCTGAGCGGAAATTCAATGAATTTCTTTCGAAGCTTTCCACGAGTGCTATTTCCGACGAGGCGTTGTTATATCTCGGTATGTCAAAACTAAGGCTGAGGAAGAATGCTGACGCAGAAACCATACTTAAGTCGCTGCTTCAGAATTCAAAAAGCCAGGAAATCAAAGCTGAGGTATTGCAGGTGCTGGCAGTTCATAATATAGGACTTAAGAATGTTTCTGTTGCGATAGAAGATTTAAAGAAGTCTATAGAATTAACGAAGGATAAAGAAGCTAAAGCAGAAAGGATGCTTCTGCTGGGAAAAATATATTCCATATACGACAAGAAAAGCGCTCCTGAGATGTATGCACTTGCGTTTAAGAATACATCGGATTTTGATTTTGAGTTTTATGCAAAACTGAACGAAGCAAAGGCTTTAAATGAAGTTTCAAAATACAGGGAATCCATTGAAATTCTGAATAAAATGGACAAGAAATATCTAGATTATCCTGATTTTAAACAGCTCGTTGAACTTGAAATTGCCAACTCGGATTTTTATCAGAAAAGATATAAGGAAGCCAAAGAAAAATACTTTTATATCATTGTTAAATATCCTTCTTCGAAAGCTGCCGCAGAATCATACTACAGGCTCGGAGTATTTTACGAAAACATTATAAAGGATTATCTAAAAGCACTTGTCTCATATAAAAAATCGAACGAAACATCGCTGAATCACGATTATGCAGAAATGAGCAGCAAGAAAGCTCTCACTCTTGACAGATATTTTACGATACAGGCAATCATAAACGATACGACTAAGGTAGAGATACCAGTTGAGGAACCCGAATTTCAACTGTTCAAGAACAAGTATGAAGAGGAAAAGAACAAAGAGCTTAATAAACCGGGGATTGACCCAAAGAGCGGATTTGAACAACCAAAAGGCGGAGGTTTATCGGGCAGGGATACTATACCCGAGGAGGATTCACTCCTGAAATCTTTCCAGAAAATTCTTGAAGAACAAAACAAGAATGAAGGAAACGATACAATTCAGGATACTAAGGTTCCTCCTATTGATACGGTTGTCACAGAAAATCAGTTAAAAGATTCGATCTTTGTACCAATTGTTAATGAGGATTCGATTAAAGCATCGTATGAATTGAATAAAATAAACGCATACTTTGAGCTTGCTGAAATATTTTATTATGACCTGAATCTTGCGGATTCATCCATTTATTATCTTGATAAGATTATAAATGAGTATGATAATTCTGACCTTGAGAGCAAAGCTGCATTTTATTTAGGCACTATATATAAGTCAAAAGGAAATAATGAGCAGGCAAAACAATATTTTGAATATGTAATAAAAGAGTATCCGAACTCAGTGTTTGCGAATGAATCGAGAAATAATTTAGGACTCAAGAATGTTGAAATTGATTTAAGCTCTAATGATTCACTTTCTTCGATAATGGATAAAATTGTATCGGGGAACGGAGACAGGGAAAATCTGGTAAAAACTCTTTACTCATCGATAGAGAAAAACCCTAACAATCCGGAGATTCCAAAAGCATATTACACATTGGGCTGGGTATATGAAAATTTGTACCCCAATAAGGACAGCGTGATGAAATACTATGAACTTTTAATGACCAATTATCCAGCGTCAGATTTTGCTTCTAATATAAAGCCAAGATATGATTACTATAAATCGCTGGACGCAAAAGATACAACGACTATAACTCAAACAAAAGACAAAAAAGACTCGCTTGCAGTACAGGATTCACTGACGATGAATCCGGAAACAAAAACGGAGGATTCCCTTAAAGTTACACCTGAAGATCCGAATTTGAAACAGGAGGAAGAGCTGAAGGAAGAAAATCCGGAGCAAATCAAGAAGGAAATCAAGGAAGAGGAAAAAACTGAAGAAGGAAATGGAGAGAACAAGAAAAGAGAGGACGGCATTTGGGGAATTTCTTCTGATATTAACAGACAAAAAGACCTTGCTACGGTACTATATCGTATGAGTACCTGATTTATATGCATTCTTCGAGTTACCCGGACGTTTTTATACCAAACAGCACGACAATTTAATTTACTTTATACATTGACAAATCTTTTAAGGCAATAAATTAATATATACCAAAATTTTTCTCTTATAATATTTTCTATTGACTTATCACATTTGATTTAATAATTTGATTTAAACATAAAATACTGAATGAATTTTTTTGATGACATAGAATACAATTCTGATGATTATTTCAAGTACGATGATATGCAGGGTTATAACTCTGAATCAACCGAAGAGAAAATAAATCAGCTTTGCGACGAAGGAAATTTCGAGGATGCATTAACACTCGTTGATGTAGCCCTGAACCATTCTCCTTTTTCGGCTGATTTATTCCATAAGAAAGCATTGATACTCGACGGGCTGGGTAAATACGACCAGTCCCTGACATATTATGACAAAGCAATATCTTTGAATCCGAACGATTACGAAGTTTATATTAACAAAGGAATCTCGCTTGATTCACAGGGAAATTACGATGCGGCAATCATGTGCTACAATCTTGCATTGAACATTGAATCAAAGAATTCTGAGGCATACTTCAACAAAGGGATTAGTTTCGAAAGATGCGACGATTTTGAGAAGGCAATTGACTGTTTCAAGAAGTGTATTGAAATTAACTCCGAGCACGCCGACGCTTACTATGAACTGGGTTACTGTTATGATTTTCTCGAAGACCTTTTCTCATCTGTAGAGTCGTACGAGAAGCACATTGAACTGAATCCATTCAATTCAAATGCATGGTACAACCTCGGTATTGTACTAAGCAGGCAGGGCAAGTTCATGAAAGCCATAGAATGCTACGAATACGCTCTTAATATAAGAATCAATTTTGCTTCGGCATATTACAACTGCGGAAATTCATATGCATCGCTCGGAATGTTCCAGAAGAGCATAGAATATTACTTACGTTCCTGCGAGCTGAATCCGAAGGATTCATATTCTTATCATAATATTGCGAATTCATATTTTGAACTTGATAATTTCTCCGAGGCAATCCCCTATTTCAGAAAGGCACTTAAGCTTAATTCTGAGAGCTTTGATTCATATTTTGGATTGGGGTCATGCTTTTACAACATGAACCAATACGAGACCGCGCTTGACTTTTTTAAGAAGGGACTAGAAATAAATTCACATCACACACAGCTCTGGTATTCAAGGGCTGACACAGAGTATGCGATGAATTTACTTGAGGAAGCAAATGCAAGTTACGAAAAAGTTCTTGAACTTGAACCCGATAACTTTGAAGCAATCTTTGACAGAGGATGCCTTCAGCTTGATACATATTTATTCGATGAAGCGCTTAGTTCTTTCAACAGAGTAATAGAATTGAAACCGGATTGGACTGAAGTATATTATGAAAAGGCAAAACTGTACTTCCTTCTGGAAGATATGGATAAGGCAGTCGAAACGATTGAGAAAGCATTTACGATAAAACCTGAGGACAGGGTCGATTATAACTTAGAAAATGACTGGGATAAGATAATTGAATTCCTGGTAAACAGGCAGTAAGAAGCACGGCATAGCCGATAACTACAAACAAAGAAAAACTTTACCATTCGCCGCGGCGAATCTACGACTCGCACACCGAGATGGTCACAGAGCACACAGAGATAACAAATAAATTTTTATTAAGCATAAAAGATTTTACCGCAGGGTTCGTCCGCCCAACAAGACGGCGGATCTTCGACTCGAAGAGCAGAGGTCGCAGAGAGAACATAGAAAATATTTAAACCCGTTGTAGTTAAATTTACAAGCAATAGAAAAGATTTCACCACTAAGATACTGTGTTAAAAGTCAACTCAAAACATACCGTATGTTTTGCAATATATTATTTTACTTCTATGCCATTTTATAATTTGGATCATAAGCAGTTCCATTTTTCCATAGAG
>JBAYUG010000052.1:0-23546 GCA_041675325.1 Kapaibacterium sp. (SeqCode) | reverse complement strand
AGGTACGAGTAAAAATGGAGTACCCCAACCGATTGAATCAAGATTATATTGGTCTAAAAGATAGTTATGTTCTTCCGATGTACCAACGCCACCCTGTGCTGTGAATCTCATTTCAAATGGATTATCCGGACAATACATGTTTTTGCTTTTCAGGGATTTACTCATAAGTGCATGCATACTCTCCTTTAAGGTATCACGATTAAAATTAATCTCCTCTAAAACTGGTCCCATCAGATATCCATCTGTTGCAAATGCATGGCCGCCGCAATTCAATCCAGATTCAAGCCGGAATTCCGAAATCCACAGACCTTTATTAGCGAATATTTTCCCCTGAACAAAAGCCGAACGGTAATCGCTTATTTTCAGTATAATTTTCTTTTTCCTGTTTCCGTTTCTATCGGGATAAAAATCTTTGAACTTTTCAAAGTAACTATAAAGTCTCGTGTTGACGCCTGCCGAAAGTACTATTGAAGATTCAAGATTACTGTTTGCAAACCCGCGCAAAGCGGCATGTGCATCATTATATTCTATTGATAGCTGTTCTTTATCCCTGTAATTAGCCCTATCGAGCTTTGTCATAATATTAACATCAATACTGCCCCTTACTATATTATTTCTAATCCACTCTTGTACAATATTTTTATCAGTATTCGTCCGTACCATATTTCTGAATTCGTATTTTAATACAGAATTTTCAGGTAGGAGATCAAAATATTTCTCAAGTTCGCTTCCTGGCGCGTATTCTGAGTTCTTCAGTTTATTGAATTTTTCTGTAACGAGATCATTTATAAGATTCAGGTAAGCTGTAATTCTTTTTGCCCTGTAGTCATCAGTTTGCATTGTTATGGGCAGGAAGTTAATTTTATTCAGCTCACAGTATTTTTCTCTCATCTTTTCTATTAAAATATCATCAACAAGTGAAATAACGGATGAAATGCCCAGATGGGCTACTTTAATAGGAGTGTCAATTGTAAATCCGATTCCCATCACTGGAATGTGGAATGTATGAGCGTTATAACTTTTTGTATTCAAATCTAATTGTTTTGTGTGTCAGAATAATTTAAAACAAATAATTATAACACAGTTTAATAAAATTTTCAGAACTTGCTTGTTTATTTGGTTCTTACGTAAACATGTTTTACTTTTCCCTTGCCAATTTCTCGTTCATCTATCTCAAACCTGCCAAAGCTCTTTATAAGTGGAACAAGTTTTATGTATCCATAATTCCTTGGATCGAAATTTGGTTGCTTTTTTAATAGCAGATTCCCAAGGTCTCCAAGAAATGCCCAGCCGTTTTCATCGGCAATATCTTCAATACTGTCGGTTATCATTGTAACGAGTTCTCTATCAGCTTTAAGCATAGGTTTTGTGAAAGAAGTTCTGGTCCTTCTTTTAAAAACCTTCTTCTCTTTTTCCTTTGTTTCGGTTTTGTCATCTTCTGTATCTAACGAAACTTTACTAAGAATTTCGAGATAAATAAACTTGTCACATGACGAAATAAATGGTCTCGGTGTCTTTTTCTCTCCAAACCCAAATACTTTCATCCCTGCTTCGCGGAGCCTTGTTGCAAGTTTTGTGAAATCACTGTCGCTTGAAACTATACAAAACCCATCAACCTTACCAGAATAAAGAATATCCATAGCATCAATTATCATTGCCGAGTCTGTGGCATTCTTACCCTGTGTGTAGCTGTATTGCTGAACCGGCGTTATTGCATTTTCAAGCAGGACAGTTTTCCATCCGGAAACAGTCGGCTTAGTCCAGTCGGCATATATTCGTTTAAAAGTAGGGCTTCCATATTTTGCAATTTCCTCAAGCATAGCTTTCACATTTGAGTAGGGTACGTTATCAGCATCAATAAGAACAGCAAGTCGTAAATCATTTTTAAAATCCATAATCATAATATTTAAATATTTATTGTGCCCCGTGGAGGATTCGAACCTCCAAAGCCAGAACCGGAATCTGGTGGTTTATCCATTAGCCTAACGGGGCTTTGTTTAGTACTTTTTATTCAAATGCCATTTCCAGGCAGTCTCAATTATTTTATCAAGTTTATATTTCGGCGTCCAGCCAAGTACTTCTTTTGCTTTCTTGTTATCCGCAACAAGTATAGCAGGGTCACCGGGTCTTCTCGGATTTATTACAAAATTAGCCTTTTTTCCTGTAACATTTTCAGATGTATTTATTATATCCTTAACGCTGTTACCGTCACCAGTTCCAAGATTAATAACAACAGGATTATCATTATTGTTAAGAAAATCTAATGCGCGAATGTGTGCGTCAGCAAGGTCATTGACGTGAATATAATCTCTTATACAAGTGCCGTCAGGTGTTTCATAATCATCACCGAATATTTTAAGCTGTCTTGTCTTTTCTGTCATGCTTTGCAGAACTAGCGGAATCAGATGCGGTTCTGGATTGTGGCTTTCTCCTATATCCCCGTCTTCTGAGCAACCTGCTGCATTGAAATAACGCAATGCAACATAATTCAACCCGTATGCTGTGTTAAAATCCTCGAGAATATTCTCAATCATGAGTTTTGTTTTAGCATAAGGATTAATTGGTTTTGTCGTCTCCGATTCTGATATTGGTATTTGAACAGGGTTCCCGTATGTTGAACAAGTTGAAGAAAATACAAACTTCTTTATTCCTTTTGCTGTTATTGCTTTTATCAGATTAAAACTTCCTACTACATTGTTGTTGTAGTATAACTGCGGATTTTCAACCGATTCACCGACGTATGCAAAAGCAGCAAAATGAATGACTGATTCGATATTGTATTTTTTAATGACATTTTCCAGTGAATAATAGTCGAGTAAATCGGCATTTTCAAACTCTGCCTTTGAATTAATTGCCTCTTTAAAACCTCTTGAAAGATTGTCCAGAACAAGTATATCTTTTCCTTTTTCAATGAGCATTTTAACGGTGTGAGAACCAATATATCCTGCACCGCCCGTAACTAAAATCATAGTAAGTGTGTTATTTATTAATTACTTAATAATAGTTATTTCTCTGTTAATAAATGGTGTAATTAGTATGTACGAAATCCGAGTAATGAAATACAAGAAAAACCAACTGGAATTTGTATTTAAAATTTTTGTTTAAGCTAAAAACTAAAACTATAATGAAGAAACTTATATTATTTCTAATAACAACTGTTACATTAATTTCCATAAATGTAAATGCTCAGGACGAGCCGAAAGAACTATTTGAGAAATCATGGATTTCGGAAGACTCGACCGAGAAGAGAATTCTGAGGGAAAAAATTATTGAGTTATATCCTGATTCAGAATATGGGATGTTTTGCAAAGGATGGTTTAAAACTGAAAAAAGTGAGTATGAAGATGCAATTGTGTATTTTGACGACGCAATTAAACTGAATAATGAATTCTGGCAGGCATATTATCATCGTGGAAACTCATACGGAGTTTTAAAGGAGTATTCGAAAGCTATAAGCGATATTTCTAAAGCTCTAGAGCTTAATCCTGGTTATAGCGAAGGTTATTTTGTCAGAGGTGCAACATACATTATGGGAGTAGGAAATAAAGAAAAAGGCTGTGAAGACTGGCAAAAAGCTTTTTCGCTCGGTTATGAAAAAGCCGGTCAATACATAGAAAAGTTCTGTAAGTAGAAAGTTTATTTCAATGTAAATGAAAAATGCCGGCAAATATACCGGCATTTGCGGAATCGACGAGACTCGAACTCGCGACCTCCTGATTGATAGAAAGTACCCGGAAATAAAAACAGCAAATTTTAATTATTTTTGCACTATTTTACTCCCCAAATTGCCCAAAATCAACCCATTTTTGTTAAAAGTGCTGACAAAAGTACTGACACTTTATCATTAAATAAATCATTCAATTTAAGGAAATATATACTCAAACGACCTCCCGAGAATTTTTGTGTTTTATTTAACATAGTATTTTAATACAAAGGTTTTCAATTATTAATTAATCAAAAAGGAGTTGACTTTGAATTTACCCTTCGCACGAATAACAAACTGATCGTCAATATCATTTGTATTGCCCGCATGAAAATCAACGGTTGATTTATGAGTCATTTTCATTAATTGCTCTATTTCTATTTTGACATTATTATATCCACAATGGTTAGAGTCTCAGCTTTTTATAGAAATTTAAGTGGGTAAATTTATTATGCTGCCATTCTGGTTGTTACGCTTAGATTCATTTATAAAATAATTTAAACAAATGTTTAATTTACTTGCTTAAATGAAAAACATTTTATATCTTTGTAGAGAAGTATAATCAATAATGGAAGAAAAAATTATAAACACGGAGAATAGAATTAAGGAAGCAGCAAGAAAAGTCTTTATGAAAAAAGGCTTCAAAGGAACTACATCGCGTGATATTGCAAAAGAAGCCGGCCTTAATGTTGCACTTACAAATTACTATTTTAGGAAAAAGGAAAAACTTTTTAAAATAATATTTTTGGATGTTGCTCATGATTTTTTGGATGATATTGTAAGTATATTGAATAAACCAATTGATCTTTCAAAAAAAATTCGTATGATAATGGAAAGTGAACTTGAGGTTCAGCAAAAAGATCCGGATTTATTTATATTTTTCTACAGTGAAAGTAGGAATAATCCAGAGAATTTATTAAAAGAATTGGGTATGATAAAAGATAGATTTTTAGAAAAATGGAATGAACAAATCAGGGAAAACATAGAGAAGAAAATTATACGAAAAATTGACCCAATATCAGCATTATCTATTGTTATTGGTCAAATGCAATTTCCTATGGTAGCATCAAGGCTTTTGATGGAAATTGGAGGATTCACCGAAAAATCATATAAGAAGTTTTTAGAACAAGAAAAGGAACGTGCGATAGAAATGGTTTCTAATTTTCTTTTTCTGAAGAATAAATAATTTTTTTATGCTGTATTTAAACATTTGTTTGAAACTAATAAATAATATAAACGTTTAACATAAATAAACAAAACACAGAGGAAACCAAAATTTTTTAATTAATATTTAAACGATAATTTAAAACACAACAATAAATAATATGTATAATGCAACAAAACGAATACTTCTCTTTTTTATTATTTCAATTCCTTTATGTTTGAATGCACAGGAATCGTCGCAAGAACTTTCTTTAAAGGACTTAGTAAACAAAGCACTTCAAAATAATCAAAGCATTAAATCATCTGTATTAGATGAAACGATTGCAGATAAACGCGTAAGTGAAGTTAAGTCTAATATGCTTCCGCAGATAAATATTAATGGTGACTATAAGTATTATTCGCAAATGCCTTTACAATTAGTTCCTTCATCAACTTTGGGCGGTCCTGAAAATGTTTACATCCCTTTCGAATTTGGAACACCCTGGAATTTAAGCACAACAATATCCGCAGGTCAGTTGATATATAGCCAGCAATACATTAACGGAATTAAAATGGCTAATACAGGAAAGGACTTAAGTCATTTTCTCGTCAGGAAATCTAAAGAGGATATAGTGTATAACGTCAGCACCCTGTATTATAATGCCCAGATTATTTCTGCTAATATAGGATTTATTAGAAGTAATATTGTAAACATGGAGAAATTAATATCCACAGGAGAATTGCTCTTTGAAAATCAGATGATAAAGAATACAGACGTGGAAAAACTCAAGTTAAATAAGACTATGCTGGAGACACAGGAAAATACAATTAACGTTACTTATGATGAACTTATTAATATGCTGAAGTTTTTATCAGGCTTTCCTCAGTCCGATAAATTATCTATCAGCAAGGATATCTCAACTAAAATAGATATTCAGCCTTTACGATTGAGCAAGCCTGAAAGAATAGAAGTAAAATTATTAGAAAAGCAAAAAGAATTGAATGAACTTGAAAGAAAAAATCTCATAGCAGGATATCTACCGTCTTTATATGCTTATGGCGTTTATAATTATACGTTCTATGGCAAAGGGGGCGGAGCAGATTTATTTAAAGGTTATCCTGCTAGCTGGTTCGGTTTGCAATTAAGCTGGAATATTTTTGACGGATTAGGCAGGAAAACAAAGATTGACCAGAAGAATGTTGAGAATATGAAACTTGATTTACAGTTAAACCAGATAAACGAAAATATCAGTATGGAGTTGAGTAATGCAAAGAATCAGATAAATCTTCAGGAATCCAACATACAAAGCAGAAAAGACCAGTTATCTCTTGCAGAAAAAATATACGGGCAGGTCCGTCAGCAGTTTAATGAGGGATTGATTAATATTACAGAAGTATTGCAATCAGATAATTCTTTAAGAGAAGCTCAGAATAATTATCTCGTTTCACTAATCAACTTGCTTAATGCTCAGTTGTCCTGGAAAAAAGCAGCAGGCAAATTATTAAACTATTAAATAAATGTCAATAATAATTAATATAAACAAATGAAAAAAACAATCTGGATAATAGTAATTGCAGTCATATTAAGTTTGACTATATGGAAATTATTCGTTAACAAAAATGAAACGGAAGGAAAAGTATATCGAACAGATCAGAATGCAAAAATTCAGGTAACAACAACTAAAGTATCTTATCAGAATTTATTTGAAGAGAAAAAATATATCGGTACAATAACCGCTAATCGTGAAAATAAAATTGCTTCTGAAACGCAGGGAAAAGTTGTTTATGTTGGAGTAAATGAGGGCGATTATATAAATAAAGGACATGTAATAGCCAGAGTTGACGATACAATGTTGAAACTTCAACTTGAATCTGCAGAGATTCAACTTGAAGGAATTATGCTGGATGTAAAAAGATATGAAAATCTTTCCAAAGGTGATGCTATACCTGCCGTGCAATTAGAAAAAACAAATATAGCAAGAAAATCGGCCGAAGTACAAATTAAGACTTTAAAAGAACAAATATCGAGAACAACAATAATTTCGCCATTTGGTGGAGTTGTAACAACGAGGTTATTTGACCTTGGCTCTGTACTTGGTCCGGGAGTTCCGCTTTTACAACTTACCGATATATCGGTTTTGAAATTGAATTTAAATATTCCGGAAAACGAATTAACAAGATTTAAGGAAGGAATGAAGACAGAAGTCCTTACCGAAGTATATCCTGGTATTTCATACGAGGGAATAATAACAATGGTTGGTTCAAGAGGTGATGATTCACATAATTTCCCTGTACAGGTAACAATCGAGAACTCAAAGACTTATCCCTTGAAACCGGGAATGTTTGGCACCTTAAAAATCGGGAATACATTAAGTAAGACAAGTTTATCGATACCTGTTACAGCACTTGTCGGTACTATAAAAGAACCTAAAATTTATAAAGTCGAAAATGATAAAGTTTATTTGAAAGACATTACAATAGGAGTTTCTACGAAAGATTATTTTGAAGTTTTAAATGGTCTTACCGATGGAGACATAGTTGTTATAGGAGGTCAAATTAACCTATATGATGGTGCATTAGTAAACTCTATTAATTAATTAGAAGTCAATTTAAAATTATGAATTTAACACAGATATCTATAAAACGTCCTTCGGTAATTATTGTTATTTTTAGCTTATTGATTCTTGGAGGATTATTTTGCTTTAATTATTTAGGATATGAATTACTTCCTTCGCTAACAACCCCGACTATAACTGTTACAACAGTTTATCCCGGAGCGGCACCTGGTGAAGTTGAAAACCAGGTCACGAAAAAAATTGAGGATGCAATGTCGGGAATGAATAACATAGATAATATTATGTCAAAATCGCTCGATAATGCATCTGTTGTTATTGTGAATTTCTACGCAGGTACAGATATTGATTTTATGCTGCAGGATGCACAAAGAAAAATTGACCAGGTGAGAAAAGACTTGCCGAAAGATGCTCTTGCTCCAATGCTGAAAAAAGTATCGCCAAATGATTTACCTGTTATGACGTTATCTGTAACTTCAAATATGCCAGAGTCTGTATTATACCAAAAAGTGCAGGATGAATATTTACCTCAGATGCAGCAAATCAAGGGGGTAGCAGATGTCGTATTACTTGGCGGAGAAAAAAGAGAAATCAGGATTAACGTAAATAAGGAAAAATTAAAATTTTATAAGTTATCGCTTCTACAGGTTACCCAAGCAGTTAATATGGCGAACCTTGAATTTCCGACGGGTAAAGTTAAAGGAAGCGATGAGCAATTAACAGTTAAACTTGCGGGAAAATTCACTTCGATGAATGATATAAAGAATCTTGTCGTATTCACTCCTCCCATGGGTAACCCAATAAGAATATCGGATATTGCTGAAGTGAAGGATGGTATAAGAGAAACAGAATCTATTTCCCGATATAATGGTCAAAACGGTATTGCTCTTCTAATTAAAAAAAGTTTTGATGCCAACAATGTAGAAATTAGTGATAAGGTCCAGGAAAGGCTAATAGTAATAGAAGAAGGGAATAAAGATGCTAATGTAAAATTTATAGTAATTGACGATACGAGTATTATAACCAAACAATCTGTAAATGCTGTATTAAAAGATTTAGCTATTGCCGTAGTACTTGTTACTTTAATTATGCTTCTATTCTTGCATAGTATAAGGAATGCTATAAATGTTATGGTATCAATTCCGACTTCTTTGATCTCTGCCTTTGTTATGATGTATTTTTTACATTATTCACTCAATTTAATGTCCCTTCTTGGAATGACTCTGGTTGTTGGAATACTTGTTGATAATTCCATAGTTGTACTCGAAAACATTCAGCGGCATCTTGCCTTGGGAAAGGATAAAGTTACGGCAACTGTCGATGGAGTAAAAGAAATTACACATTCGGTAATCACAATTACAGTTGTAATCGTTGTTGTTTTCTTACCTATTACTTTTTTAAAAGGTATAATTGCTGACGTACTTAAACAATTTGCTTATACAGTTGCGTTTGCAACGTCAATATCTCTACTTGCAAGTTTGACTTTGACACCATGGCTTTCTTCTCGTTTTTCGAAATTGGAACATTTGAATCCTAAAAATCCAATTCAATTGTTATTGATAAAATTTGAGAAAATGTTGAATGGATTAATTGAGTTTTATGCCAAATCATTGAAATGGAGTCTTTCTCATAAATCAATTGTACTTGGTATTATTGTATTATCGTTTATTGCCACAGGTTTGATGATGAAAATGGGAATACTTGGTCAGGAATTGTTTGCATCAGGTGATCAGGGGAAATTCCGTATGACTTTTGAATTCTCAAAAAGTACTACCGTAACCCAAAATAATCTTATTATGCAAAATATAGAGCAATATCTAAGAGGTAAACCTGAAGTTGAATCTATATTTGCAAATATCGGGGGGCCCAAAACAGGCTTCGGCAGCACAGGATTTGGTCTTGAAAATGAATCAGAATTGACAATACAATTAAAACCTGAGAATGAGCGGGAAAAAATTTCAACTGAAAAGTATATGTTGAATTTAAGGAAAGAGTTAGAGCAGAAATATTCCGGAATAAAATATACAACAACTGTAGTAGGTATAGTTAATATTGCGATTTCTCCTATAGAAATAACATTAACGGGAGAGAATTATGAGACAATATTTGCGTCGGCACAACGTTTAAAAAATATAATTGAAAAAATCCCCGGAGCAATAGATACTAAAATTTCAGTTGAAGAAAAAGGAAATCCTGAACTGCGAATAAATATGGATAATGAAAAAATGGCAAAATTCGGATTGAATACAGCAATTGTTGGGGGGACAATTCAAAATTCATTGTCAGGTAATAATGATTCTAAATACAGAGAAAATGGTTCCGACTATGATATTAGAATTATGCTGGATGCATTCGACAGGAAAAACCCGGACGATTTAAAGGAAATCGGATTTATCAATAATATGGGACAGCAGGTGCAATTGAGTCAGTTTGCAGATGTTCAGCGGAGCGCAGGTCCAACATTACTCGAAAGAAGGGATAGAAGAACATCCATTACTGTAACTGCTTATAATCTTGGAAGAAGTTATGGTTCGATTGCTAACGATATTAAAAGCGAAATTCAAATAGATGAAGTTTTGAAATCTACCCCTATGCTTTGGGGTGGTCTTATAAAAATACAAGATGAAAGTTTTGGTTCTCTTGGAATGTCAATGCTTATTTCCCTGATAATCATATATTTTGTAATGATTTTATTGTTCGATGATTTTTTGTACCCATTTGTTATTCTATTTTCAATCCCCGTTGCATTAATCGGAGCATTACTGGCATTAAATCTTACTTTATCGAATCTCAGTATATTTTCTATTCTTGGTATGCTGATGTTGCTTGGATTAGTTTCTAAAAATGCAATATTACTTGTTGATTTCACTAACCAGTTAAAGCAAAGGGGAATATATTACAAAGAAGCATTGGTTGAATCAGGTAGATTAAGGTTACGCCCAATTCTTATGACTACTATTGCTATGGTTGTCGGTATGATTCCGGTTGCAATTGCTAAAGGAGCAGATGCTGAATATAAAAACGGATTAGCATGGGTACTTATCGGTGGTTTAATATCCTCAATGATTATTTCTGTTTACCTTATACCGATTTTGTATTATTTGATCGATAGTGCAAAAGAAAAATTCAGCAAAAAGGTAATCGGTTCTGAGATTGCGGAAAATGTACCCGAAGAAATTAAATATGAAATAAACAAAGAAACGAACTAATCAATAGTTCAAAATTAAAATTAAAATTAAAATTAAAATTAAAATTAAAAAAGAAAGGACTTAATTGTCATGAAAAAAACATTTTTAATAATCGCGTTATTAATGTTAGCAGCCGTCGGATATTCTCAGGATTTTCCAGGTAAAGGAAAAGTTGGGCTTGGAATAGACGGAATCAATACATCACCAAATTTTCTCTTAAAATATTTTCTTACCGATAATGTTGCAGGTCAGGTAATAATCGGTACCGATCTGGAATTTCCGGGTGGAGATGAAATAGTAGGATATACAAAAGAAAACGGCACAGCATTCAGAGGCGGTTTATCTTTCATATACCATTTTACTAAAACAAGATTTTCTCCATACCTTGGTGTGGAAGGTATTTATCAATACAAGAAAGAATCAGGATATTATGAGACAGGTACCGTACCCGATGGGAAAAGCAGTGTAACGGCAGGAATAATATTTGGTGGTGAGTTTTTTATTGATAAGCATTTCAGCTTTGGAATCAAGGAATCCGTCAATGCAGATATCGGATTCAAAAGAGACATCCCTGTTGAAAAATCCGATGTTAAACTTGGTACGAACACAGTTATCACAGCAAGATATTATTTCTAAAAATAATCAATGGTTAGCAAAGCATTATTTGTTTTGCTAACCACCTTTTAACGGAAAGAATATGAACCTAGGTATACTAGCAGCAGGTGACGGTCAGAGATTAAAAGATGAAGGAATCATAGACCCGAAACCTTTATTACGTGTCGGGGGGATAACACTTCTTGAACGAGCATTAAAGATTACAGATGATTACGGATTTGATTCTTGCAATATAATTATTAATGATAAATTCAAAGACGATGTAATAAATTCAAGAATATTTGATAATTACAAAAATCTAATAATAAACTGTATTTACAAATCGACACTAAGTTCTTTACATAGTCTAAATGAGTTGGATTTATTTCTTTCTAATGATTCTTTTTGTCTTATGACAATAGATAGCATTTATAGCGAATCTGAATTTGCTTCTTTTATTAAAACAGCAAGGGATGAAGCGGAATACGATGGTTTAATTGCAGTAACCGGATATGTTGATGACGAAAAACCACTCTGGGTAAATACAGATAAGGACAATATAATAACCGAATTTAGTAGTATTAAAGACGATGCGAATTTTGTAACGGGTGGTATATATTATTTTAGAAAGGGAATAATTGACTATACAGATGAAGCACTACTAAATAATATAAGCAAACTAAGAAATTTCTTACAATATTTAGTAGAATCCGGAATAAGACTTAAAGCCATGTCTTTTAGTAAGATAATTGACCTCGACCATAAAAATGATTTAGTAGAAGCAGTTAGATTTTTAAAAGAAATGGAAAAATCATCTTGAGCCAAACACAAGAAATAGTGTCCCGAAACAAGTTCATAGAAAGTGTCGAAAAATTACAGGATTATGTTTTGATGCTTGTTGATTTATTTAAAAGTTTTTTCAGGATAAACAAAAACATTCCAAGCATAACTCAAGAGATGTATTTAATAGGGGCACAATCTTTTATGCTGGTTTTCTTGAGCGGGCTTTTTATGGGAATAATATTATCTCTTGAAGTTGGATATAGTTTTGCATCGTTTGGAGCAAAGACGATGGTTGGCAGAACAGTATCACTTGGAATGGTGCGGGAGTTAGGTCCGGTAATAACTGGCATATTACTTGGATCGAGGACAGGTTCAAAAAACACATCCGAAATTGGTGGAATGGTATTGAGTGAACAGGTAGATGCATTAAGGGCATTTGGAACTAGCCCGATTGAAAAATTAGTATTGCCGAGAACATTGGCATCACTAATTATGTTTCTACCATTAACTTTAATTTCGGATTTTGTTGCAATAGTTGGAGGAATGATAATATCTAAAATGTCGTTGGGAATAGATCCTTCCATTTTTTGGAAGGAAGCATTTTATGGGTTACAAATGAAAGATTTATTTGTTGGGTTTACAAAACCTATAGTTTTTGGTTTTTTTATAGCAACGATAAGTTGTTATTACGGATTAAAAACTAACGGCGGGACAACCGGGCTCGGAAGGGCAGTAATTAATTCGGTTGTTGTTTCGTCAATTGTTGTTTTAATTCTTGATTTTATATTCACAAAGGTAGTATGGGAAATAATGTAAAAGAAATAATACGAGTTGAAAATGTATCAATCGGTCTTAGCGGAAGAAATATTTTAGAAGACGTAAGTTTTTCTGTTAATAAAGGAATTACCTTAGTTATTCTTGGACCAAGCGGTGCAGGCAAGAGTTCAATCTTAAGAGTACTGCTTGGTTTATGGAATCCTGATGAAGGAAAAATTTTTGTTGATGGGAATGATATTACTCAACTTAAAGAAAGAGAATTATTGCCGTTAAGAAAGAGAATGGGAGTAGTTTTTCAGGGTAATGCATTGTTTGATTCGCTTACGGTTGAGGAAAATATATCTTATTTTTTGGAAGAAAGAAATTCTACAAGTGAAAAACAAATTAAGGAAAGAGTAAAAGAATGTCTCTCATTTGTAAACCTCGAAAATACGGAAGACTTATTTCCTTCGGAGTTAAGCGGCGGTATGAAGAAACGGGTTGCGATAGCAAGGGCATTAGCATTTAAACCGAATATAATACTTTATGATGAACCGACAACAGGAATAGATCCGATAAATTCAAGGGCAGTTATTGAATTGATGAAAAAAATACAGTTGGATGGTGCAACTTCAATTGTGGTTACTCACGATGTTCATAGTGCTTTGCAAGTCGGGGATTATTTTGCTGTAATAGATGAAGGGAAGATTATACAAAAGGGAACAATAAGCGAGATTTTAAAATCTGACAATGAATTTATAAAAGAATTTTTTGCTGGAATGAATAACTTTTTAAGCCCGACAATCAATGTATTCGTATAAATTGAAATATAAACAATAATTATTTATGATTTTAGGAAAGTTATCAAAGTTAAAAGTTGGATTCACCGTATTAATTGGAATTGCAATATTTATATTTTTTGTGTTTGTCGTTGGTACGGAAAGTAATTTATTTACAAAAACATATACACTTAATTTATTCGTAACCGATTTAGAAGGATTGGCGGATGGTTCTATGGTAACACTTGGGGGAATGAAAATAGGACAGGTTAAGAAATTTGAATTTACACAGTTGAACGGGACGAACGGGATTACTATCACAATTTCTATGTCAAAAGAATATCAAACGATGATTTCCGAAAAATCCTTTGCATCAATAAAGGGAATTGGAATACTTGGTGATAAATACGTGGATATTACAATGGGAATGCCGACAGAAAAAGTATTGGAGGATGGGCATTTTATAAATGTAGCTCCCTCTTTTAGTATAGAGAGAGGAGTGAAAAATTTAGAAGATAAAGTTACCGTTACTCTTAATAATGTTGATTCAGTCTTATCGGAATTCAAAATTATCACTTCGAAAATAAACAGCGGTGAAGGTACTGTCGGGAAACTAATTAGTTCTTCTTCGCTTTACAACAATTTAAATTCTGTATCAGGAAAATTCAGTAAGATTACTGATGCTATAATTGAAAAAAGGGGTACACTTGGAAAAACGATTTACGACGATGAATTATATAATAATCTACAACTTACAACTGAAAATATAAAAACAATAACAGAGGATTTAAAATCAGGAAAGGGAACAATAGGAAAGTTATTGACTTCGGATTCAGTTTATTACAACGTAAAATCAATTTCAGAAAAACTTGACACAATAATGACGAATGTAAACGGAAATTCTACTGTAGGAAAATTACTTAATGATGATGAAATGTATAAGAAATTTATAGTAATAATAAAAGAGTTTAACAATTTACTAATAAACGTTAGAAAGAATCCAAAAAAATACATAAATTTTTCAATATTTTAAATAATAAGATATGATAGAAATAGCAGGAATTAAGAGGAAGGTGGAGTTTTCTCCACATCATGTTTCTAATGATTTTCTAATAATGCAGGAAACAGCAGAAGAACTTAGAAAATTCGGGGTAAAAGTTACAATCTACAACGAAGAAGATTTATTCGATGTAGAAATAAGAGAAGATTATATTTTCTCTATGGTGCAAAGTCCGGAGGGTTCAAATAAACTTTTAGATATAGCAAAAAATAAAATATTTGTTCTCAATACTCCGGAGAGTGTAATAAATTGCTACAGATATAATATGAACAGGATTATGGAAGAAAATAATATCCCTTTTCCCAAAAATAGTATTATAGATACCGGCACAAAAGATTTTGTATTTGTGGGAAATTTTAAAAATAAAGTGTGGATAAAGAGGTCTGATGCGCACGCCGTTCAAAAAGAGGATGTAGTCTATTTAGACAGTTTAGTAAAAGTAAAATACATCTTTAATGAATTCCGGAATAGGGGTTTACAAGATTGTGTAATCCAAAATCATATCGAGGGAAATACTGTAAAATTCTATTCTGTATATGGAAGTGATTTATTTTATTTCTACACGACTGACTTAAAATATTGTGTAAACTTCAACGAGGAAAGACTAAAGAATATTGCTAACAAAGCGGCAAGAGCTCTTGGGTTAGAAGTATTCGGAGGCGATGCAATAATTACTGAGGATTCGGAGATTATTATAGTAGATATGAATGATTGGCCAAGTTTTGCCCCTGTTAGAGAAAAGGCAAGTAAAGAAATTGCAAAATTAATTATTAATAAAGTTTATAAATATCAAAACCAAAGTTAAAATGTACTCACAAATTAAAACACAAATTCCGGGACCTGAATCTCAAAAATATTATGAGATGGAAGAGAAATATATTTCTCCGGGTATTCAGACTATAGCTACTTTATCTAAAATTGTAGTAGAAAAAGGAAACGGATGTATTATTGAAGATGCTGATGGTAACAAATTTATAGATTTTTTTGCAGGAGTAGGAGTTGCCTCTATTGGATATAATCATCCTAAATATGTAAAGATGATGTCGGAACAATATTCGAAAATTCACGTTGGAAGTTTTACATCAAAAAACAGAGCAGAACTTTCGAAGTTGCTTTCTGAAATTGCAGTTGGCGATTTAAAGAGAACCCAATATTACAGCAGTGGTGCTGAAGCTGTGGAAGCGGCTTTACGACTTGCAAAATCTTATACAAAGAAAACGGAATTCGTCGGCTTCTGGGAAGGATTTCATGGAAAAACTTTGGGAGTTGTGGGGCTGCTGGGTGATACCTTTAAGAATAATCTTGGTCCTCTCCCCGTTGGCAGGCATTTGGCTCCGTACGCTACTTGCAGACGTTGTCCATTTTTTTTGAAATATCCATCATGCAATTGGGCATGTGTTGAATTTATCAAAAAGAAAATCAAATACGAAACCACGGGAGATGTCGCCGCAATTATTGTCGAACCCATTCAGGGAACAGCCGGTAACATAGTACCGCCGGCAGGATTTTTACTGCAACTTAAGAAAGTAACCGAAGATATCGGAGCAGTGTTGATTGCCGATGAGATGATAACAGGTTTTGGAAGAACAGGGAAATTATTTGGTTGTCAGCATGATGGTATAATCCCTGATATTATCACAATAGGAAAAGGATTTGGTGGAGGATTTCCGATGACGGGTCTGATGTCAAGAGATGAAATCATTAATTCAAAACCCTTTGCCAATCCAAGTGGCAGCTCTTCAAGTTATGGAGGTAATCCCATTGCTTCAACCGGTGCACTTTGTGCTTTGAAAATAATTATAGAAGAAAATCTTGTCGATAATTCAAGAATTATTGGTGAGTTTATGATTGAGAAATTCAGAGAACTTCAGAAAAAATATCCTATTGTTGGTGAAGTCCGTGGAAAAGGACTTATGATAGGTATAGAATTAGTGAAGAATAGGGAAACAAAAGAAAAACTTGATAAGAAGTATTCGCAAATGTTGTTTAAAGAAGCTTTGAATCGTGGATTACTTATGATGGGATATAATCCAGACATTAGAATTAACCCTCCGCTTATAATTAATATAGAAATAGCTGAGGAAGGTATTAATATTTTTGAAGAATCATTAAATATTGTCTCCGACAGAATTAACATATAAATCAAAAGATACTGAAGAATATCTTGATAAGACATTTTATAGACCGGTAGGATATCTTATTGCTCTGCTATCGAGAAAAATAGGTTTGACTCCAAATATTATTACTTCTTTTAGTGTAATAACAGGTATAATAGGAAGTATATTTTTTCTACCAGTTAACATTTATTTTAATATTACGGGCATTTTGTTTCTTATATTTTCGGATATTCTCGATAGTGCCGATGGACAACTTGCCCGTTTGAGTAACAAATCTTCAAAATTCGGAAGAATACTTGATGGATTAGGAGGGGATCTTGTTTTTTTAGCGATTTATATAGTGTTATGCTTGCGTCTTATGAACGATGGATTCGGAATAACTATATTTATAATTGCTTTGATTTCTATAGTATGTCATAGTTTTCAATCTTCAATCGCAGATTATTATAGAAATATATTTATGTATTATACTTCACAAGACGGGAAATCAGAACTTGAATTTTCAAAAGATATACGTTCTAATTTAAACAATATGTCATGGAAAGAATCTTTTTTAAAAAAACTCTTACTTCAACTTTATTACTCTTATACAAAGCAACAGGAATTTCTTTCAAGAGATTTTTTAAAATTCAATAATTATTTGAGATCAGAATATCAGTCAATTCCGAAATACATTAAAAAAAATTTTAAAATTAGTTTCAGACCTATGATAAAATATTATAATTTCTTGACTATCAATTCACGAATTGCTGCACTTTCAATATTCATCTTGATAAATAGACCTTTGTATTATTTTGTATTTGAAATCGTATTTATGAACATAATTTTCGCTTATGTATTAAACTGCCACAGAATTAAATTCCGGGATTTGACTTCAAAAGTCACAATTAAAACTGAAATTGAAAAATGCTAAAAGGAGCAATCATCGGACTTGGTAAAATTGCACAAACAGCGCATGTTCCTGCATATTTAAACGCCAGATTCAAAGATAAAATCCGTATTTCTGCTGGCGTGGATATTTCCGAAACTAACCGTAATCTATTCAAGAATTCTTTCCCGAAAGCCATGGTATATTCAACAATTGACGAAATGTACTCTGAAAACTATATAGACTTCATTGATGTATGTGTCCCTCCATGGCTTCATGGAAAATTCATAAAATATGCGGTTAAAAAGAATATCAATATTATATGTGAAAAACCATTTACTTCTAAACTCAGCGAAGCGAAATACCTAAAAAATCTCTTATTAAGTTCGGATATCGTTTATTATCCGGTACATCAATACAAATACTCTCCTGTATGGAAATTATTCAAGAAAGTAATAATGAACTCTTTAAATGCGAATAGAATATTACTGCAATTTAATGTATATAGAATGTCGGCAGATTTGGGTTTTGATAATAATCTTCCTTCATGGAGAACAAACAAAAATATTAGTGGCGGCGGAATTCTTGCAGATACGGGTTCACATTACTTGTACTTGGTAAATTGGTTACTGGGCAATCCAACAAATATTACATCATTAAATTATAGGCTTAAGAAAACACCTTACAAAGTTGAAGACACATCAATGACAATAATAAACTCCCGAAAAGGAATTGCAGAAATTAATTTGACCTGGGCGGCTGATAAAAGAATGAACACGGCTTATATGAGTGACGGAACAAAAAGTCTGTATTATGATGGCAGCAAATTGGAACTTACCGAAAATGGAGAATCTAAAAATATCGAAGTTCCAAATGTGGCTGACAAGAATACATACATAACACTATACGAAGAATTATTAACAGATTTCATTAAAGAAATAAATTCGAAAAGTACTAATAAGAAAATGGTAAATGAATCTCTTAATGTAATCAAGATGCTTGATTATTGTTACAAATCTGCTAAAGCCAAAAAAACGTTAAATTTTGAAAAATAAGTTAAAGAAAAATTATAAACTGATATTTCTTGTAATAGGCAGTATAGTCTTTATTTTTCTTATAATCAATTTGGGGTTGAAGAATATTATTGAAAACATTTCTAAAACAGGTGTCTGGTTTATTCCTATTATTCTCGTTTGGTTTATAATATACTTATTGAATACTTTTACATGGTTTGTTGCCCAGAAACATGCGAAGTCCAAAATAAAATATAGTACTTTACTATCAATTCATATAAGCAGCAGTGCAATTAATTATTTGACTCCCATTGTAAGTCTGGGAGGTGAGCCTTACAGAATATTAAATGCTTCTGAATATATGGATGAAGAAAATGCGGTTTCATCAACTTTGCTCTACAATATTTTTCACGTTCTTTCGCATTTAATTTTCTGGAGTATCTGTTGTCTAATCTCTCTTCTGATATTTCGTGATGTAACTATGTTTATTTTATCACTTATTGTCTTTGTCGTTCTATCTGTTGTTATATTCTTATTCATTATCGGCTTCAAAAAAGGGTTTTTAGATATTATTATGAAAGTATTTAAAGGAAGATTAATCTTTAAAAAGCTCAATAATTATATTGAAAAAAAGGAAGCAAAAATCTTAATCATTGATAAAACAATTAGGGGTTTTTATTCAAATAAACGTAAATATTTCTATTTAGTAATATTGTCAGAACTGCTCGCAAGAATTGCTGCTTCTTCCGAAATATATTTTATTCTTTATTCTTTAAACATAGTTGTGTCTCCTTTTCAGGCAATTTACATTTATGGTGCGATGTCCTTATTTCTAAATTTACTATTCTTTATACCGATGGAAACCGGTTCAAAAGAAGCAAGTCTATATTACATTGTAGGTACGTTAGGAATTTCATCTCAAATCGGTATATATGTTTCTCTTATAAGTCGCATAAGAGAATTCTTTTGGATAATAATAGGTATGATACTAATCAAATTAAATAAATCAAAAAAATCAAAACCACAATTAAAACATAATAAAAATGAAGTATGAAACAAGATAAAACAATAATATTCGATTTTGGAGGAACTCTTGATACTAACGGTGTACATTGGAGTCGCAAATTTAAACGAACATTTGAAAACAATGGTCTGACAATAGATACGGATAAGTTCAACGAAGCATTTGTTAAATCCGATGAACATTTATGTTTGAACAATAATAAATACAAAGATTACAAATCACTTTTAGAAGAACAGATAAACTTTATTATATATGAATTATCAGTAGGGAACGAGAAAATCCATACCATATTATTAAACAAAATATTAAATAAGATATTAAATGAAATCTGGTATGATGTTTCTATATGTATTCTCGATTCAGAAAAATTGCTTTCTTCATTAAAAGGAAATTATAAACTCGGTCTTGTTTCAAATTTTTATGGTAATCTAGAAGATATTTGTACTAGTCTCAATATTAAAGATTATTTCGATATAATCATTGATTCAAAAAAGGTAGGAATTGCTAAACCCCACCCCGGAATATTTTCACTTGCCTTGAAAAAATTAGAAGCAAATCCTAACACAACTATCGTTGTTGGCGATTCTTACAAAAGAGATATTATACCTGCAAAAATAATTGGATGTAAAACAATTTGGCTGTATAGTAAGGGTATTAACAAATACATGGATACAAGTTCTGCTGATTCTATTATAAGTGGCCTCAAATATTTAAACGACATTCTAAAAATAAATAATTAAACAATTAATATTATGGACACAAAAAATATTACAAACGAAAAACCTGTTGGAAAATTGGGAATTCTTATTGTCGGTCTTAACGGTGCTGTCTCTACAACATTTCTTTCCGGTGTTTTTTCTATCATTAAAGGACATTCATCTCCTGTGGGCTCAATTTCTCAAATGGGAACTATTAGATTAGGAAGAAGAGAGTATAATAATTCACCGCTAATCAAAGATATTGTTCCGCTTGCTGATTTAAGTGACCTTGTTTTCGGTGGTTGGGATATTAGAGATGAAAACTGCTATGAATCAGCTCTGTATGCTAACGTTCTCAAAAAAGAGGATATTGAAATAGTGAAAAATGAATTGATGATTATTAGACCAATGAAGGGTGTTTTCGAACAAGAATATGTTAAAAGACTCAAGGGTGAATATATAAAGGAAGGAAACAACAAATTCGATAAAATGATGATGATTAAAGAGGATATCAGAAATTTCAAAATAATAAATGACGTTGATAGATTAGTAGTAATATGGTGTGCAAGCACAGAAATATACATCCCTGTTAATGAAATACATCAAGTCCTTGACGATTTTATTGACGCAATGATAAATAATGATCCTGATATTTCCCCGAGTATGTTGTATGCTTATGCAGCTATATCAGAAGATGTTCCTTTTATAAATGGTGCACCAAATCTTACTTGTGATGTTCCTGCTATTATAGATTATGCGTTAGAAAATAATGTTCCAATAGCAGGCAAAGATTTTAAAACAGGGCAAACATTAATGAAAACCGTTATTGCACCAATGCTTAAAGCAAAAATGCTTGGTCTTAACGGTTGGTTTTCAACTAATATACTCGGTAACAGAGATGGAGAAGTTCTTGAAGATCCAGATTCTTTTAAAACTAAGGAGGAAAGTAAACTATCTGTTCTCAATTATATACTACAACCTTCATTATATCCAGACCTTTACTCCAATTACTATCATAAAGTAAGAATCAATTATTATCCACCTAAAGGCGACGATAAAGAAGGGTGGGACAATATAGATATATTCGGATGGTTAGGTTACCCTATGCAAATCAAAGTTGATTTCTTATGTAAGGATTCCATATTAGCGGCACCGCTTGTTTTAGACCTTGTGCTATTTATGGATTTTGCGAAAAGAATGGGTTATAAAGGAATACAAGATTGGCTTTCGTTTTACTTTAAAAGTCCTATGCACTATGAGAATATTATACCAGAACATGATTTATTTATTCAACAAATGAAATTGAAGAATACTTTAAGGAGCGCTATGGGATATGAATTAATATCTCATTTGAATTAATAAACATACAATGAAACACGAGCATTTTAAGTCGGTTAAGAGAACGATAATATTATATTCAACTAAGAAGTTTATAAAAGAGGGTATCAAGATTACTTCTATAGATACAATTGCTAGAGAATTGCATATAAGTAAGAAAACCATTTATAAATATTTTAAATCCAAAGATGAGTTAGTGTATCAGATAGTAAACGACATACTGGAATTAAGTAATAAAGAAACTACGACAATATCTGAAAGTAAATTAGATAGCTATAATAAATTTATTCGTATAATTAATTATGTAACATATGGTTACATAAAGTATCAGAAATATTTTATTCCAGACTTAAGAGTAAAGTATCCTCAAATATATAACGAAATATTTATACCACATCAAAACAATGTGGAATCGTTAATAGTTCGGATAATTAAAAGATGCCAACGTGAAAGATTGATAGTCAAATTATCACCAGAAGTATATATGAAATCCTATTTTCTGATATTGCAAAGTTTTATAAGTAATAAATTTAAAGATTCATTATTGAGAGATTTTGATGTCATAAATACAACAATGTACATATTCATAAATGGATTGTTTAATGTTAATCATAAATCGAAATTTCATAAACTATCAATAAAGGACATTTAGATTCAAAAATATTTAATAACATAATATTTTTCTAATTCTCAAATTAAAAATAAATTTGTGACAAAGCAATGAAACGCTTCTTAATATACATTTAAAATATTTTTATGCAAAAAGATTATAAACCAATAAAATTCCCGGAAGACGAATTGGTTCATAACCATATAGTCGAATGGTGGTATTTTAATGGTCATTTAAAAGATATATTTGGCAATGAATATTCTTTTATGAATTGTTTCTTTAGAGTGAATGTAAAAAAAGTCAAAATATCATTTTTAAGTCAAATACCGCTGAAAATTTCTTATTTTTCCCACTGGCTTATATCTGATTTGAGTAATAAAAGCTTCAGTCATTTAATAACTCCTTTTTCTCTTATTTCAGGTGATAGTTTCTCAAAACCATTGCTATTTATTAATTACATCAATCCAGCAATTGTGACAAAATATATAAACTGTTCAATAGAAAAGCTAGATGAGTCAGTTTATCACATAAAAAACGAGAGCATAGATTTGAAATTAGTTTCTACAAAAAAACCTCTATTAGTGGGTGGAAATGGATTTTTAGATCTTAATTCTAAAACAACCTATTATTATTCATTAACTAATCTGAGAACCGAAGGTAAAATCAAAATTAATAATAAATGGGTTTGTGTTGCAGGTAAGTCATGGATGGATCATCAATGGGCTAATGCAAGTTATTCAAAAGATAAGTGGGATTGGTTTTCAGTGCAATTGGATAATGATACGGAATTAGTATGTTGTGTGTATGATGACGGAAAGATAAAAACTTGTTTTGCAGATATTTCTTATTCAGATAATTTCCAGGAGCATTACAAAGTGATTGAGGTTATTCCTTTGCAAAAAAAATGGAAAAGTCCAAAAAGCAAGGCGGTTTACCCTATGTCTTGGAAAATTATAATACCGGAAAGAGATATTGATTTAAATTTGTCGGCACAAATCGAAAATCAAGAATTGCTGTTTGGATCAATAAATTATTGGGAAGGACCACTAAAGGTAAGTGGTTTGTTTGGTGGGAAAAAAGTGGTGGGTGTTGGCTTTATGGAATTAGTTGGCTATCCATCGCAGTACAATAATATGAAATATATTAATGATGAATTAAATAAAATAGTAAATTGGGTTATCTCTATTGCAAAAAATAGAGCGTCAATTTTGACTGGTAATATAAAAAAATCTATACGTAAAAAGGATTACTATTATGAAAGATGAAAAACGCCCTAAAGTCGGCTTAGTGTTGGGGAGT
>JBAYUG010000051.1:0-24427 GCA_041675325.1 Kapaibacterium sp. (SeqCode) | reverse complement strand
TGAAAAACCAGGCGAAAGAATTTGCGGATGCAATCGGAAATTCGACCGATAATGATATAGGGACAGAGCTTGAGAAACTAAATCAGCTGAAAGAAAAAGGAGTTATTACGGAGGAGGAGTTTCGGGCAGGTAAGAAGAAATTGCTTGGATGAGGATGATTTGTTTATTAAGACTGAGAATAAAAGAACTTTTACCACCGAGTTCTCAGAGCTCACGGCGTAGCAAGAACTAAACAAAGAAAAAATTTCACCACAGAGCACACAGAGGCGAATTACAGAGCACACAGAGATATTATTTTAACTTATTATCAGGCATAAAAGATTTTACAGCAGAGATATTATATGGACTTATTATCAGGCGTAAAAGATTTTACCGCAGAGGGCGCAGAGGGCGCAGAGAACGCAGAATTATTTTATTGATAAGAGTAAAACCAGTTTATTTGGGATATAGTATGTAAGTAAGGATAAATAAAAAAGAGAAAGGGATGCCTTTCTCTTTTTTATTTAGAGTATTGAATAAATTAATTTGACTGCTGAATTTCGGTTTCGGATTCTCTTTGCTTTCTCTGGGAAGTTCTCTGGGATTTTGTCATGCCGTTATCACCAAAATTATAAGTAAGAGTAAAGAAAGCTGACCTTGAATTTGATTTCTGCTGAATTGTCTGAGTAAAATTATCTCCGGAGCTGTAAGCAGAAAATCTCTGCTGATTGAATAAATCGTTGACTCTGAAACCGATTATAAATCTTTTATCCATAAAGCTTTTTTGCAGAGCAATATTCATAGACTGCATCGGTTCGATTTTTCCCTGTGCAGAAAGCTGTTTACCGTTATAGAAATAAGTAAACTGAACATCGAATAAATCCGGGATAGCGGCATTGGTCGAAAATCTTGCTGACCAGGCGTTGTATGTTTTGTCAAAATTAAAAAGGTCACTATTGTCATAGATGTTAGTATTGAAATAACTAACGGTGCCGTTTACAGTCCACCATTTGGCAAGTCCGCCTTGGGCGATGAATTCCACGCCATACGTATTCGACTTCCCGACATTTTCAGGTTTCGAATTTGAAACACCGTTTGTATCAACGAAGGAAACAAAGTTCACCGGGTTGTTCGAATTTCTGTAGAAACCCGACAGTGTAAGAGTTGCGATTTTTAGAGACCTTGTATAACCGAGTTCAAATGAATTTATGTATTCAGGTTTCAGGTAAGGGTTTCCTGAACGGCTTGTGTATTCATCGATATAATCAACGAACGGGTTAAGAAAAAAGAGATTAGGTCTTTTGATTCTTCTGCTGTAGCTAAGCTGCACCTGATTTTCAATTCCGAGTTTTTGTGAGAGATTAACGCTTGGGAAGAAATCGAAATATGAATCATCATACTTTTGTGTTTCTCTCATGATATCAAAATTAACTAAAGTAAATTCACCTCTTAACCCGGCTTTGTATGTAAAGTCTTTATATTCACCAGTAAATTCTGCATAAGCAGCGGATATGACATCCCTGTAATTTGCGTCGTTATCTTTTCCGGGTGCGGGGAGCCACTGATTAGTGGGTGAATCAAAGTATCTGAAAGAATAAACACCGTTAATAAAACGTGCTTCTGATTTTAAACCGGATTCGAGTTTATTTTTCTCGCCGAACGGATGAATATAATCAGCCTGAAAGTTGAGGAAATTGAACCTATAATCAGACTTCCTTATTTGTTCGTTTGTTACGTTAGATACTGTGCTGTTGTATTTTGTGTCGTCGTATTCGTTTCGCGATGAATAGTTAATAAACGTTGAGAAATCCTTTCCTTTATCTTTAAACTTTTTGAAATACGTTAAGGTACCCTCAAGGTTCATGCCTTCTCTACCGTTTTCATTATGCGAAACGAAACTCGATGTTAACTCGTTGTTTGCGCTGTAGAAATCAATGCTGCTTGTTGAGTTGACGTCTCTGTTGTAAAAGAAAATATTCGTAACGAGTGAGAGAGTGTTTTCTTTATCCAAGTCATAATCTATTCCAAAAGAGCCATAGTGCGAAAGACCTTTATATTTCCAGTTCAAAAGCTGGTCAGAAAATCTGGAATTAATACTTGAGTAATTGTATCTGTCAAAATTAGTTGTACCGGGCATTGAATAATTCCAATAACTGTAATTTCCGTTGAGGCTAAGCTTGCCTTTCTTATAAGAGCCTCCTGTTGAGAGGTTATATTTATCTTCTGTACCGCCGTTAGCTTTTATATTTCCGTTATATCCCAACGATTGATTCTGCTGCTTCATAACAAGATTGATAATGCCGGAAACTCCTTCTGCTTCATATTTAGAGGAAGGATTGTTAATGACTTCAACTTTATCAATAATGTTAGCGGGCATATTCTGGAGAACCTGCGTGCCGTTGCTTAACAGAGCAGAGGGTTTACCGTCGATTAAAATCTTGACGTCCCTGCTGCCTCTTAGACTGACATTGCCATCGTTATCAACTTCCACGGAAGGTACATTTTTAAGAACATCCATGACGTTGCCGTTCTGAGAAGTTAAATCCTTTTTAGCGTCATAAATTTTCTTACCTGCTTCAAAAGTCATAACAGGAGCTTCATCGACGACTTCAATTTCCTGAGTCGTTTCTTCGCTGATTTCAAGTTTTACAGTACCGAAATTAATATTCCTGTTCTCGTTACCCGCTGTAACATTCTTGGCAACGGCATTGCTGTAACCGATATAACTAATCCTAACATAGTAATTACCATCAGGAATATCTTTGATTGAAAAAGAGCCGCTAACGTCGGTAAGCGAGCCGGTTACCAAGGAAGAATCGCTTGAACTAAAAACCTGAACAGCGGCGGATTCCAAAGGTTTATTCGAAACTTTGTCAACAACTGTGCCTTTAATGGTTGATGTATTCGACTGAGAGAATGTTACATTACTTATAAAAGCAAACGCAATTAAAATTGCAACAACAAATATATTCTTCATTTTGAATTCTATAATAATTAAATATAGTACGAAAACATTTCAATATTAGTTACGATAATTAGATTTTTCAGAAAAATATTTTTGGAATGCTTAACGGAGGAGGATT
Source organism: Kapaibacterium sp. (SeqCode) (assembly GCA_041675325.1). Taxonomy (GTDB): domain Bacteria; phylum Bacteroidota; class Ignavibacteria; order Tepidaquicellales; family Tepidaquicellaceae; genus CAIKZJ01. Next base: position 21,365 of record JBAYUG010000051.1, on the reverse strand, counting down.
AATTTACTGTTTGAGATTTAGATAATGAGAAAAGCCGCTGAAATGATGCGGCTTTTCTTAAATCAATAGCTGTGATAAAAATTTAAAAGTGTCTTATCCCAGAGTTGCTGTAACTTCCATTTCGGGCGGATTATTTATATGTTTCTTTACCGCACAGAGGTTTGCAGCGTTTATTACAGCATCTTTGTATTTTTCAGGGAAGTCAGCAGGAAGTTTTATTTCAAGGTCAATCCTGCCGAAGAGTCTTGTATCCTTGTTGTAATGCATGTGCTGTATTATCTTAATTTTGTCTGAGGGGATACCTCTCTGGTCGCAGAATCCCTTAACATAAATTCCTGCACATGTCCCGATTGACGCAAGGAATAAATCAAAAGGTGCGGCAGCAGAGCCGTCTCCGCCCGCCTGTACTGGCTGGTCGGTTCTAATAATCGTGCCGTTTAGGTTCGCACTAACCTTTTTGTTACCTTCGAAAAATATTTCCATTTCCATATTATTGTAATGTTTAATTTAATATAATATACAAAAATAAAGAATATATATGCTAATAGCAACTAATATCCTTTGCAAATTGTTATATAGTTTAAAATCTAAAATGTAAACTATATTAAACATGAAAAAATCAGTGCTTATAATCGCATTTTTCTTTGCTGCTTTATCAGCAAAAGCGCAGACAAATGAAATGTTCATTGAATCGGAAAGCAGATTCGATTTTAACGAGACAGTAAAGATTCTGACTGAAACAATCACGAACAACGGCTGGAAAATATCGGTCGTGCATGACCTTCAGGAATCGATGAAGAAGGCAAATAAGGAAGTTCTTCCGATAAAGGTTTTTGAAGTATGCAACCCTAAACATTCATACAGATTACTCTCACAGGATGACAAAAAGATTTATTCATCACTCATGCCTTGCAGATTCTCAGTTTATGAAAAGTCAGACGGAAAAGTATATTTATCGAGAATGAACACTTCAATGCTTTCAAAGCAGATAGGAGGATTAGTGGAGGAAGTAATGATTGATGCAACAAACGAGACAGAAGCGTTTCTGAAATCGGTCATGAAATAAGAATACGGCGCAGCATACGACCACAATCAAAGAAAAGATTTTATAGGAATTGGTTCACAGAGTACTCAGAGAAAATCACGAAGCACACAAAGATAATATATTATCATTTTTAAGCTTAAAAGATTTAGCTGCAAGGGACGCAAATAGCATAGAAAACTATTTAATCTTAAGAATGATGCCGAAAATCGAAGAGTTTAAATTTATTAAAAAGATTGTATTTATTAAAACATTAATTATGATGTTTAAATACAGTCGTATGCCTCGTAATTTTTATGAACAGAGCAGAGAGTGCGGGATTCGAACCCGCGAAACAGTTCCCCATTTACACACTTTCCAGGCGTGCTCCTTCAACCACTCGGACAACTCTCTTTAATTATGATACGCAAGTTACCTAAAATAGGTTTATTTTAAAACGGATTTATTCGCCTCTTAAAGAAAAAGTTAAAAAAGCTCAAATCTTTGGCATGTTAAATATTGTATAAAACTATGGATATAGTTTACCTCCTAATTAAATATAGTAAACTTTTCAATGTTAGATTTTTTAATTATTAAACAAGATTTTGAATTTTATATGGAATACATTTTTGGGAATTATTATATTAATTAGGCATAAACAAGTATTATATGAATCTATATTTATGAAAAGGAAATTTGTTTTAATAGCTTTGGTTTCAATTCTATTAGGTAATGTTGGCTTTGCGCAGATTGGAATTAATAAATCTGTGGGGGTACCTCCATTATTTAACTTTCAGAAGAGTAATAATGGCAGCTATTATATTAATTCTATCAGGTATTTGCTTAATGTGAATGATTCATTAAAGAATACAAACAGAAGTTTTTATTTCCAGATGTCGTGTACGCAATATTCTTTCGTTGGTGCTTTCAAACAAAATGAATTACTCTTCAGTAGAGAACTGAATCTTACAAATAAATATGATGATGAACTGAAATCTATGGATTCTTATGATACACTGAACATCTATTCGTATTTAAATGTCCTGCCGGATTCAGTGAAATATGTATTCTTTAATGAAGACCATTTGCGTCCGCAAACAAGAGTTACGATTCTGAATTCTTTGGAAATTCTTTATAAGAAGGGTTTTCGATATTTGTTTTGTGAAGCAGTGAATGGAAAAGATTCTTTGTTGAATACTCGCAAATATCCAGTTATAGAAAGCGGCTGGTACACATCTGAGCCGGCTTATGGAAATTTGCTGCGGGAGGCTTTCAGACTTGGCTTTGCAGTTTTGTCTTACGAAGATACTAATAAAGCTGTTCTGCAAAATAACGGGAAAGTATATTTAGCAAGCGACAGGGAAACCGAACAGGCAAATAATATATTGAATTTTATCAGTAAGCACAAGGATGCTAAGATATTAGTCCTTGCAGGTCATAGCCATATTAATGAAAACAAAAAGCAGGGATGGATGGCTTCGGTTTTTAAATTGAAGTCAGGTCTGAATCCACTTACGATTGAACAGACTGATATGGCAGAATATACGGCCGGCTCTTACTCGAATAATCTTTTTAAATTGTTTAGGAGTAAATATCAGAATAAATTACCTGTTATGCTTGTGAACAATGAGGGAAAACCATATTCATTAAAAGCTAACAGTTATGATATTACACTGTTTCCTTCGAAGACAGATTATCTTAACGAAAGACCCAATTGGCTGATAAACCTCAATGGCAACAAAGAATATCAGATTGATATGAAATTCTGGGATATAAACGACACCTGTTTGATTCAGGCAATAAATACAAATGAAGATATTGAAAGAAGTATTCCATCCGACCAGATACTTATTGAAGACATAAAATTAAATTATGCTTTGTATTTAAGGAGTGGAGAATACACCATCAGAAGGTTTGATAAGAATGGTAATCCCGTGAAATCATTGATTGTAAATGTAGAATAATAAAGAATACTATCTTTAATCTTAACATAATAATATGAAAACTAAAGTTTTTGCATTAACCGTTCTTTTCATTGTATTAATTAATACTGTTTATTCGCAGAATATTACGAGCAGCAGTTTAGCAGATAGTTTACAAAAGGAAGGAAACCTTAAAGGTGCCATAGAAGAATTCAGGAGAGGGTTCTATTCAAACAGCAGCGATAAAAGATTTGTTTTCGATTATGCCTGTGCTCTTGCTCAGGATAGACAAAAGGATTCAGCCTTTAAATATATATACATAGCAATATCATTAGATACTGCTGTTTATACTCTTACGGATCCTGACTTTTTAACAATACGTGAAGATAAACGCTGGATTGATTTTGAAGAGACACTTATTTCAATGCTTAAGATTAAATATAAGAATTATTATAATGATATAGAATTAGCGAAACAATTATGGAAGATGAGAGCTGTTGACCAGGCGTATTACGAAGAGATAATGCTGGCTCAGAAAAAGATTGGAATGTTTTCAACAGTTGAATTTGCATTATGGGAATTTAAGAAAAGTCTAAACGAAACGAACCTTAAGAATCTAGAAGACATCATAGAAACAAAAGGCTGGCCGAAGATATCCGATGTAGGGGAAAATGCAGCCGGTGGTGCATTTCTGATAATACAGCATTCGAATTATGAGAAACAAAAGAAGTATTTACCAACAATAAAAGCTTTGTGCGAGATTAAAGAAGCAAACTGGGAAAGTTATGCATTAATGTATGACAGGATACAGATGAATGAAAACAAGCCTCAGCGTTACGGTTCTCAGGTGACATTTAACAACTCTACAAAATCGTTTGAGCTTTATCAGCTTGAGGATGAGAGCAAGGTTGATGAGTGGAGAAAAGAAATGGGATTGATTCCATTATCGGAGTATGTAGCTATTTGGGGTTTGAAGTTTATACCTAAAAAGTAGTTTAAAAATGATTTATAAATATGAGTAAACGAAAATTAATTAGTTCAGGGTCGGATTTTGAAAACCTGATTGGGTATTCGAGGGCGGTGGTTGATGGCGACTGGGTATTTGTTTCAGGGACTACGGGTTTTAATTATAAGGATATGACTATTTCCGATGATGTGGTTGAGCAGACTGAACAATGCCTTAAGAATATTGATGATGCATTAAAACAAGCGGGTTCAAGTATGGAAGATATTGTGAGGGTGATGTATATTCTACCCGATGCAAAAGACTTTGAGAAGTGTTGGCCTGCATTAAAAAAATGTTTTGGCAAGATAAGACCCGCGGCAACGATGTTTTCAGCAGGGCTGGCAGATTCAAGAATGAAGATAGAAATTCAGGTAACAGCAAAACGTTTTGGTTGAATGATGCAGATTGTTGGGAGATAAGAATTATTGTAACAAATATTCATTTATTTCGTTTTAATAATAAATCAAATAATTAATAATATATGAGTAAAGCATTAAATTTTGGGGAAGAGGTTGAGGGTTATAACATACCTGTTTTGAATGAACGCGAAATCAGAGCTGCGGCAGGGATTCTTTTCCTGTTTACTTTTATTGCGTTTATGATAGTTGTTTTCAAAGAAGATTTCACGATGTTTAAATATGTTATCACGGGCTTTCTCGTGGATTTTTTGATTCGCGTGTTTATTAATCCTAAGTACTCGCCTACTTTAATAATTGGACGGCTGATTGTCAGGAATCAAACGCCTGAATACGTCGGTGCTGCACAGAAAAAGTTTTCGTGGTATATTGGCGTTGGTCTTGCAGGTGCAATGTTCGTGCATATGGTTTTGATAAATGCATTCAGTCCGATAACGGGAATAATTTGTTTAATCTGTCTTGTATTTCTTTTCTTTGAATCAGTTTTTGGAATTTGTCTGGGATGTAAGTTTTACAATTTGTTTTATAAGGAAAAAGCCCAGCACTGTCCGGGTGAAGTTTGCGATGTGAAAGCAAGACATGATATTCAAAAAACTTCGGGTGTACAGATGATTGTATTGCTTGGGTTTGCGGCGTTTATATTTGTTAGTGTCTTTTTGTTCAAAGATAATTTTAGCCGGAAGCCTTATGACATATTCGGTATTACTAAAACCGAGCAGAATAAGTAGCGTGCGTGGTTATTATATTTATTGTTGGTTCACAGAGACCACCGAGAAGACAAGGAGATCACCGAGGATAGATTTTTAATACAATAAACAATAAAATAATAGAACGCACCGTTAATGGAAGTGAGATCTTTTTCCAATTTACCGGATTTTCAAGGATTGGACAGATATATACTGATTAATAGTTTTTAGGATTAGAACAAAGAAAAGATATTACAGCTAAGAACCCAAATAACTCAAAGAAGATCAAAGAAAGGTTAAGAGGGAAATATAGTATTTTAGTATTTCAGGAATATTTGTATGTTTACTCATTACTCAAAATTATTAGACAATTGATATGGATAACAATCAAAACAATACAGATCAAAAAGATACCAAGCTCTGGAATATTGCGCGCAAAAGAGCAGGGTTTAAACGTCATTTAACTTCTTATATATTAGTAAATGCAGTGTTATGGGCATTCTGGCTTTTTAATTTATTTACCAAATATATTGGACAAATTAATATTCACATAGGTGACAATCTCCCATGGCCTGCTTATGTTTCATTTTTCTGGGGCATAGGTCTATTATTTGATTTTTATGAATCATATTTTTCCAGCAAGAGTGATATGGTAGAAAAAGAATATCAAAAACTGAAAAACAAGAATAAGCTGTAATGTAATATTTTTGATTTTCTATCTTTTTAATCGCAAGTTTTGGAATGTTAGTAACCGTTTTCATTATTAATAGGTTTAAAATATTTAATGTCACCAGTATTTTTTGAAAATCAGGCGGAGTTCAGGAAATGGTTGAAAGCGAACCATAAGAAAGAAACGGAACTGATTGTAGGTTTTTATAAAAAAGATTCGGGAAAGTTTAATATGTCGTGGTCGGATGCTGTAGATGAGGCACTTTGTTTTGGATGGATTGACAGTACACGCAGGTCTATTGACGAAATATCTTATTGTAACCGTTTCACGCCGAGAAAAAAGTCGAGTAACTGGAGTGCGATTAATATTGCTAAAGTGGAAGAGCTGATGAAAGCAGGAAAGATGATGCCAGCAGGATTAGAGGCTTTTAGTTTTCGTAAGGAAGAGAAGTCGAAGGTTTATAGCTTTGAGAATGATACGATAGAACTTAGTCCTTTTCTTGAAAGGGAGTTTAAGAAGCATAAAGCGGCGAGGGATTTCTTTTTGAAGCAGGCACCGTCATACCAAAGGATTGTAGTTCACTGGATTATGTCGGCGAAGAAAGAAGAGACAAGGTTTGGAAGGCTGGAGAAAATGATTAAGTATAGTGAAGAGGGGAAGAGAATTTCGTTTATGTAAAGATTTTCACACTGAAGCCCACTGATTATAACTGATTACCTCTGATTAAAAGATTTTTACCGCAAAGAGCGGAAAGGAAGCCTGCCTGCCTGTCTGCAACAGGTAGACAGGCAGGCAGGCTGATTTTCGAGGATTAAACTGATTTTCGCGGATTTGAAAATAGAATTATTGCCCGCTGGAAAAACACGGATAAAAAGAGTGTATCTATTTTTTTAAAAAAAGTTTGTTTTTATTACAACGTTTATATGGATAGCAGCATAGATCAAACGGATAAGAACGGATTAAGAGCAAAGAGATTTTTAGAGTAAGAACAAAGGAACATTTCAGCAAAATATTTTCCCCTCACCAAAGAATACAGATGACAAATCTTTGACATTTTATAAGCAGGGAAAAGTTTTGCGTTGTATAAAGTTTTCATAGTGAACATTTTTGTACAGTAAATAAACTTTAAGGTATTAAAAATTATTGTGAGGATTATGGTTTTAAAAGATTTGGGGTTCGATGAGAGAGTTGAGAAACTCAGAGCTGAAGAAAATATTGCGGATTTTGAGATAGGGAGAGTTATAGCTGAACATAAGGAAAGATATGCGGTTAAGACGGATAATGGAGAGTTTGATGCGGAGATTACGGGCAATATGCGTTTTAACGCAAATGACAGAGAAGATTTTCCTGCTGTAGGCGACTGGGTTGCTATTACAACTTATGATTCTGATTTTGCAGTAATTCATAAAATCCTTCCGAGATTTTCTATCATAAAAAGAAAGGCTGTCGGGCAGTTTGGCGGGATTCAAATTATTGCGACTAATGTTGACTTTGCATTTCTGGCTCAGGCAGTTGACAGGGATTTTAACATTAACAGACTGGAAAGATACCTGACAATCTGCAATACTTCGAAAGTGAAACCGGTAATTGTCCTCAGCAAAATTGATTTGACGGATGAAAACGGCTTGAAAGAAATTCTGGAAAGTATAAATACGCGCATTAAGAATGTTCCTGTGATTGCATTAAGCAATGAAACAAAGAACGGATACGATGCAATAAACAAATTTATTGAAAAGGGGAAAACATATTGTCTGCTTGGGTCTTCCGGTGTCGGAAAATCTACTTTGCTGAATAACCTTTCAGGGAATCCAGTTATGAAAACGGATACAATCAGCGAGAGCACGAATAAAGGAAGGCACGTTACAAGCCACAGAGAATTAATTATTCTTGAAACAGGAGGAATACTGATTGACAATCCAGGTATGAGGGAAGTGGGAATTGCAGATACGGCAAACGGGCTGGAGATAACATTCGACAAAATTTATCAACTTTCGGAAAACTGCAGGTTCAAAGATTGTACGCATAAACAGGAGAAAGGCTGTGCTGTTCTTGAAGCTGTTGAAAACGGTGAACTGGATAAGGAATCATATGAAAACTATCTGAAAATGGAAAAAGAGAAAACATATTTTGAATCCACAGATTCAGAAAGACGGAACAGGGATAAGGGATTCGGAAAGATGATGAAGAATTATAAGAAGATTAAAAAGAAGAATAACTTCTGATAAGTTCAGATAATGGAAATTTTAAATTTAGTAACACCACGTCTTCAAATACGAAACCTTAAAGTTACAGACCTCTATGACTTTCTTTGTTATCGTTCAAATCCGGACATTACCAGATATCAGGGCTTTGACGTTATGACTCTTGAACAAGCAGAAGAGTTTATCATAGCACAAACTGATAAGAGATTTGGTAAACCCGGAGAATGGGTACAATACGGAATAGAGAAAAAGGAAACAGGGAAAATCATCGGCGACTGTGCGATTAAACTTGAACTGAATGACTCGAGAATTGCAGAAATAGGAATTACAATCTCACACCTTGAACAAAGAAAAGGTTACGCAAAGGAAGCTCTATTAGGCATTTTAACTTTTCTGTTTGATGGGAAAGGAATACACCGTGTTGAAGAAATAGTAGATGTCGAAAATACTGCTTCTATTGCCTTACTGGCGAGTACAGGATTTAATAAGGAAGGACATTTCATAGAAAATATATTTTTCAAAGGGAAATGGGGAAGTGAATTTCAATATGCAATGTTAAAAAGAGAATGGGATGAAATTAAATAATAATATTAAAAATTTCTTTCTCCCGAACATTTTGCTGATGTTTGAATAAGCAATTTGCTGTTTCTCCTCAATTTTATACTTTAAAAGATTTTTACAAAATCATCATCGCATTCTCACTCCTATTATTGAATTGGATAGTTGAAATATATTTTTTACTTTCAAATAAGGGCGGAGTAAGGATTGAAATTATATCTGTGTTCATTAAAACAAAAAGGGAAAATTGAAAATAAATATGAACGTAATTGGCAATACACCACTAATAAAATTAGAGAGACTTTCTGAAAATGGATGTGCTGATATATTCGTAAAATACGAAGGAAGCAATCCTACAGGCAGTATGAAAGACAGGATGGCACTTGCAATGATTAAAGGTGCAGAAAAAAGAGGTGAATTAAGACTCGGCGGGAAGGTCGTAGAATATACAGGAGGAAGTACAGGAAGTTCACTTGCGATGGTTTGCGCAGTAAAGGGATATAAAGCTCACTTTGTTTCATCGGATGCATTTGCGGAAGAAAAGCTTCAGACGATGAAGGCTTTCGGAGCTGAACTGGAATTAATTCCGAGTGAAAATGGTAAGATAAATGCAAAACTTATTGATGATATGATAACGAGAGCAGGAGAACTAAGCAAAGCCCCTAATACTTTCTGGCCGAACCAGTTTAATAATGTTGATAACAGGAATGCTTACCATAGCATGGCAAGAGAGATTATTGATGTTCTTGGAAAAAATATTGATGAATTTATTATGGGTGTTGGAACAGGTGGAAGTTTTTCTGGAAATGCCGAAGTGTTTAAAGAAGTAATTCCAAATATACGGTGCATACCGATAGAGCCGAAGAATGTTCGTGCTCTTTCAGGAGGTGATATCACAGGAAATCATAAATTGGAAGGAATCGGTTCGGGATTTGTACCATCGATTTGTAGATTAGATTTAGCGGATGAAATCATTCAAGTTTCGGATGAAGATGCTTATAAAACTGCGAGAGACCTGGCAAGGAAGGAAGGAATTTTCGGAGGTACTACATCGGGTGCAAATGTTTGGGCGGCAATACAAAGGGCAAGAATAATCGGTGCGGGAAAAACAATTGTGACAATAATATGTGATTCAGGTTTAAAATATTTAAACGGGGATTTGTACAGATAGAATAATGTCTTAAATTTTTAATAGCAGAAATAATGGATTTTGGGTGGAATGCACAAGTTATTTTTGAAGATGAAAATGGTGTACAAGAATCAACTATTGTTGTGATGACAAGATGAAAGAATTCTAAAAAAAGTGGAAGCTGAATTTTAATCTAACATCAATGTTGTTAAATTTTGATTGTCGTTTTTAAGAAATTTCATTTGCTTTTTTATTTTTATCAGATTCCTTTTAGTCATCCAATTATTTTCAGGTGCATAGGTCTATTTGTTTTACCGCAATCGGTATATCAATAAACAGAAACCTGATAAATAAATAATCTAACTCCGAGCACTTACTCTTTCGAATAGGATAAATCAGTGTTTTCATCTGAAGTGAATTATTATAAACTTCAGTCGGAACATTTCATCGAAACAAAGAAAATGATATTGCTAAATCGATTTATGATAATTAATTTAAGTGGAAACTTAGAATTTGAATGGACAACAAAAATCTGAAATCCGGTATATGTCCGCAATGCGGGAGTTATGAAATATATACAGACAGCCAGCAGCCGAACAGGGGCGAAAGAAGTCAGATTCCCGTTTCATCTTTGAAATGGCTGTTCACAAAGTATTATGTATGTATTTCCTGCGGTTATTTTGAAGAATATATACGTGAAAAAGAACTTCAAGACGAAAAAACCATAGCAAAGATAAAAGCAAACTGGAAAAAGATATAAGATGCTTTTAGTACCGCGCAGATTATTTTGCGAGAACCATTTTTCTAATCTGTTTGAAACTTCCTGCGGTTAAACAACAGAAATAAATTCCTGAAGCAAAACTACTACCGTCGAAAACAACGGAATGGTAACCGGGTTCTGCTTCATTATTGTTAACTAAAACTTTCATTTCCTTTCCTGTAATATCATATACATTGATTTTAACGCTGCTTGTTACGGGTAAACGGAATTTAAATACCGTTGTATTATTAAACGGATTCGGAAAATTCTGTTCAAGATTGTATGAATCAGGCGAGCCGATTTGCACAGGATTATTAAAGTTAAAATATTTGAAGTTACCGTTATAATCCATCTGTCTGATTCTGTATCTGTATTCTCCCGTACTCAGATTTTTATCCGTGTAATTGTAATCTGTCGGAGTGTCTTTGTTACCCGCTCCGGTTATTTTGCCAATGGATTCATATGCACTGCCGCCGATACTTCTTTCGAGACGGAATTCCTTGTTATTTTGTTCGTTTGCAGTTGTCCACTTCAGGTAAACGTTGTTTGCTTTTGATGTTGCTGACATTGACGTCATTTCAACAGGTAACGGAATATCGTTTACAAGGTATCTTTCAAAAACTCCCCGTCCATGAGTGGCAGCGCGGAGTGACCTGTTAGCATACGAAATTGCGAGGTCAAAAACCATTACAGCTTCAGGCAGTCCTTCGCTAAACGAATACCAGTTATTCCCCGAGTTTGTACTGACGTATATGCCGAGGTCTGTTCCTGCATAAATATTATCAGTGTATAATGGGTCGATTGCGACAGTATGAAAGGGGATATCCGGAAGTCCGTTATTAATATCAGTCCAGTTTGTTCCGCCGTTTGTACTGCGGTAAATATGTGATGTACCGAAACCGCCGAAAACGGCAAACACTTCGGGGCTGTAATCAGGATTAACTTCAATATCGGTCGGGTATCTGTTAGGCAAACCGGATGAAATATTTGTCCAGTTTGTACCGCCGTTTGTTGACCTGAAAAATCCCATCGGTGTGCCGGTTGGCACTGTTGCTGCGTATAATGTGTCCGTTGAAGTATGTGAAACTGCAATTGATAAAATTTTATTTCCATCTAAGTCAGCGGAAGCATCGAACCAATTCGTTCCTCCGTCCGTGGATTTTACAATTAATTTTTTTCCTCCGTAAAACACAGATGTATCAGATGGACATGAAGCGAGAGGTGCAACAAAATTAGCAACTGTACTGCTTGAAGCGTTGTAATAGATCGTCCAGGTGTTCTGATCGCCCCGCGAATACGACTTGCTGATTTCAAGGTATTGATTGCATGCGATAACGGAATTGTTATTGAGCGGATTTATATAACACATCATTCCGTCTCCGCTTGCCGACCTGTACCAGTTCGTTGTTCCGCCGAATCTTACAACACCGTTATCCTGAACTCCACCTAATATCATCACAGAATCCGTTTTTGAATTGGCGAGTGTAGAGTAAAACTGTGTTGTAACATATCCGCTCTGACACCTGAAAAATGTCTCACCAAAATCATTAGATCTGTAAAGCCCGCCATCGGTTGATATGTAAAGTTTATCGGGATTTTTCGGATTTGATATTATATCATGGTGGTCAACGTGAATGTAATTTGGATCTCCTGAAGTGTTGCTTGATTTTTTCTCAAGGTCTGCACCGTAATTTATTGATTTATAAAAACCCACACCGCTGAAAAGTAATTTAGACGAATCAGTATCTTTAACTTTAATTCCATTTGCGTACCAACCCTGATCATCAAGAAAATCCGGCGAAACTCCCGATGTCTGAACCCAGTTATTTCCGTTATCATCGGAACGGTAAACACCAACAGTCGAATTTCTATTTCCGAAGACGGCAAATATTATAGACGGATTTGAATAATATGATGCGACAGTAATTCTCCCGTCGTTTGCTGAACCGGGCAGACCTACTGTAAGTTTTGTCCAGTTCAGTCCGCTGTCTGTTGACCTGTAAAGTCCCGGCGATGGACTTGAGAGGTTTCCAATTCCGGCGAATATCGTACTTGTATCAATTCTATTTATTTCCAGGTCAGTGACCATTTGCGCCGCGTACACCTGAACCCAGTTATCGCCTGCGTCATAAGATTTATAAACCCCTTCGGTAGTAGCCGCATAAATAATATTATGATTTAATGGATTATATAATATATCCCATATACCCCTGCTCTGATTACTTGTCCAGTCGAGCGATTTTGTCCAGTTTAATCCGCCATTAGTTGTCTTAAGAATTCCGATTCCGTATGACCCTCTTGTTTGTCTGATGCCGAGTCCATTTTCAGCCTGCTGGTATCCGTAAGTTTCACCCGTTCCGATGTACATAATATTCACGTCATTTGAATCAATAACTATACTGCTAACTGCCAAAACAGGAAAACCTGTTTGAATGTTTGTAAAGGCATTTGAACCGATTCCGCCGGATGTTGATTTCCATAAACCTCCTGATGCAGCGCCGAGCCATATAATTGAAGTGTCATAAGGATTTATAGCCGTACATAAAGTTCTTCCTCCAACATTAGTTGGTCCGATATTTGTCCAGACGCTGTAATTATCCGTTTCAAGCGGCGATAGATTTTTATTTATAAATGCCTGATAGTATTTCTGCTCCGCATTTGACTCATTGGGAAATGACCGCATATCGGAAAAAAAATTCATTATCATATACGATTCTGATTTCTTTTCACTGTACACCGAATCATTCCGGGAAAATATAATCCATACAGTAACGACAATGATTACTATGATAAAAACAAACCAGCTTATAAGTTTCCTTTTATTATTGATATGCATTTTTTATTTCTATACGTTTTTGATAATTGTATTAATCATGAAAACAGTAATATATGGTTTCAGATTCCTTATTTTGAAATAAAAAGAACAAAAGTTAATATGAAATAACTTCAGCTTCAGGTCTTCATAAGCTATCTCAATATCAGAGGAAAAAAGTGTAAAATTGGTAAGAAAAAACCTCAAGAACAAACATCGGACTCCGCTCTTGAGGTTATTATATAATTAAGAATCGGATTCCTGTGTATTAATACTTTTCTTTTTAAACTTGGACTTCAACCATCCAATTATTGCCGGTAGTATTGAAAGGAATACAACTATTATAATGACTTTTTCAATATGGTGTTCAACACCGGGTATATTACCGAGATAAAAACCGAGTAGTGTCATGCTTAGTATCCATAACAATCCACCGAAGATATTGAATTGAGCAAATTTCAGGTAATGCATATCAGCAATACCTGCAACGGTCGGAGCGAATGTTCTTATGATAGGCATAAACCTTGCAATAATAATCGTTTTGCCGCCGTGCTTTTCATAAAAGTTATGAGTTTTGATAAGGTGCTCCTTTTTAAAGAACCTTGATGACTTGCGGCTGTAAAGTTTTGTCCCCAATTTTTTTCCAATGTAATAACCAACAGCATCACCAAGTATAGCAGCTGGAATTAGAAGGAAATTCAAGTAGTAAATATTCAGATAAGTCTCGTTTGTCGGGCTTCCCGGAACTACAGTTGCTGCAAGTAAACCTGCTGTTACAAGCAGAGAATCTCCCGGAAGAAAAAAACCGACTAATAATCCTGTTTCGGAGAATATTATGATGAATAATCCGATATATCCGACATCTCTGATAAGTATCTTCAAAAAATCAGGATTAGAAACGTAAGTCCACAATTCATTAATAAATTCCAAGTTGTATATTATTTAATTATCAAAATTAACTCTTAGTTTAGCGTATTTAAGTATAATCTTTTTAAGTCCGCAATCCTCAAAAAGTATGTCAGCTTTTTTATCTTTTCCTTTTCCGTTAATGCCAATCACAACACCGCTTCCGAAAGTTTCATGATAAACTCCTTTGCCCTTCACGATATCCGAAAATTCACCGTCATTTTCATCAAATTCTTCACGGTTAGATTTAAATTTTATGCTCGGACTAGCATTTGGTCTTTTTGAATGAAACGAGACTTTGTTTTTACCCGATTTAAAATTTTCATATTCAACGAGTTCCTTATTATTGTACTCATCTTCGATCTCTTTCAGGAATCTTGATTTAATCTGATACATCTTATTTCCGAACCTGTATCTCATATCAGCAAATGAGATATAAAGTTTCACCATTGCGCGTGTTACTGCAACGTAGAAGAGCCTTCTTTCTTCTTCAAGTTCTTCAAGAGAATTTAACGAACCTGTTACCGGAAAAATTCCCTCTTCGACACCTGCTATAAACACAACAGGGAATTCCAGTCCTTTAGAAGCATGAATAGTCATCAAGGTCACTGCATTCTTTTTATCGTCTATTTCGTCAATATCACTTACGAGAGAAACCTGCGACAGGAAATCATCCAGCGATGGCGAGTCATGCGATTCCGTATAATCGGCAACAGCTGAAACAAACTCATCAATATTATTAATTCTTTCTTCTGCTTCGTTTGTATTTTCAAGACGAAGGGCTTTCAATATTCCCATTTCATCTATCACACCTCTAACGAGTTCATGGAGTTCAATATCGTCACGAAGATATTTATACTTATTAATGAAGTTTAAAACTTCAAGTATTTTGTTCCTTGCCTTGCCCGTTAAGCTGCCGAGATTATCTGTTGATTCAAATACCTGATATAAATTCTTTTTTCCTTCTGCTGCAATATCCCTTAGCTTATCCATCGTTGTTTTACCGAAACCTTCTTTCAGGAGAAGAACACGCGATATTGATTCTTCATCAGCGGGATTCACGATAATTCTAAGATGGGCAAGAATATCTTTAATCTCTTTTCGTTCGTAAAATCTTATGCCGCCAACAATAATGTAAGGTATTGCGTTAAGGCGGAAATATTCTTCAAACGTCCGCGACTGAGCGTTAGTCCTGTATAGAATTGCAACGTCATTAAACTTTAATTTCCTATGCTGAATCTCTTTTGAAATATATCTTGAAATTTTAAGCGCTTCTTCTTTATCGGTAATTGATTCTATCATAGTAATATGGTCGCCGATAGTGTTGTCAGTCCAAAGTTTCTTTTCAATCTGTTTTACATTCTTGTTTATAACTATTCCTGCAAAATCGAGTATTTTTTTAGTGGAACGATAGTTTTGTTCGAGTCTGAAAATATTATGTTCGGGGAAATCAGTTCTGAAGTCAAAAATATTCTGTATCTCTGCTCCCCGCCATTTATAGATTGATTGTGCATCATCACCGACGACTGTTATATTCTTATGAACCGCGGATAATGCTTTAACAATTTCGTATTGTGCCTTGTTTGTATCCTGATATTCATCGACGAGAATGAACTTAAATCTGTTCTGGTATTTCCTGAGAATTTCCACATACCTATTGAGAAGTATAACGGGATAAACAAGCAGGTCATCGAAATCCATCGAGTTATTTCTTCGCATCCTTTCGAAGTATTCAGTATATACATCGCTTACAATGTTTTCAAATTGTGTATTAGCTAATTTGTTAAATTCAGGCGGGAGTATCACTTTATTCTTAACTTTGCTGATGTATGAATGAATACTTTTAGGATTGAACTTATCAATTGAAATGTTCTGCTCAAGCATTATGTTTTTTATAACGCCGACAGAATCGTTAGTATCGTAAATGGTGAAGTTTCGAGTAAATCCGAGCAGTTCAGCTTCTATGCGGAGTATTCTTGCAAACATAGAATGAAAAGTACCCATCCAGATTTGTTCAGAACGATTACCCGCAAAATGGATAACCCGTTCTTTCATTTCTTTGGCAGCCTTATTCGTAAAAGTAAGGGCGAGTATTTCGTGAGGATTAATTCCGCTTTCAATCAGATGCGCAATCTTGCTCGTCAGTACCCTTGTCTTTCCGCTCCCTGCGCCTGCAATAATCAAAGAAGGACCATCTATGCATACAACAGCTTTTCTCTGAGCGGGGTTTAAACTTGAAATATCAAAAGACATCTATGTATAAAAACTTTTTCCGTGAATTTTAATTGTAGAAAACTAAAATACTCAATTTAAGTATGAGAATAAAGAATAATAGACCTTGAAACGGGTAAATGGAATAACATAAAACAAATAGAGTAGAATTAGAACATAAGAATGCATATTATTGTATATGAGAAATGATATAAGAAATTTTACGCTTGCTGAATTAGGCGATTTATTCGTGAAGGAAGGAATCCCAAAATACAGAGCCGAACAAGTCTTCAGGTCGGTTCATAATAAATTCTCTGAAATATTGGAAGATGTTTCTGGCATACCAAAAGAATTGAAGGAATCATTAAACAGTTCATTTGTCATAACTTCATTAATCAATGCTGCTGTTTCAGAATCTCCGAATGACAGAACCAAAAAATTACTTTTTGAGACGACTGACGAGAACATGAAGAAGGTAAAGATTGAAAGTGTTCATATCCCTGATGAAGAGAGGGAAACATTCTGCATTTCAACACAGTCAGGATGCAATGTTGGGTGCGGATTCTGCGCAACCGGTAGAATGAACCTCAACAGAAATCTTACTGCCGGAGAGATTGTCTCACAGGTTTACCAGATGATTAAGATTACAGATGTTGTACCGACTAACATTGTTTACATGGGGATGGGTGAGCCTTTATTGAATTACGAGAATGTTCTGAATTCGCTTTTAATATTAACCGATAAAAAAGGTCTCGGTATTTCATCGAAAAGAATCACTGTTTCGACAGTGGGATTCGTGAACAGGATAAAGAAATTTGCCGATGACATAAAAAGCAACCCATTACTTTCAAACGTGAAACTTGCTTTTTCATTACACAGCACTGACAATGGATTCAGGGAAAAGCTAATACCGACGGGCAAAGTAAACAATCTGAAAAAAATGTATGAGGAGCTGGTTTATTTTTACAGGGTTACAGGAAATAAAATTACATACGAATACGTATATTTTGAGGGGTTGAACGATACTGAAAATGATATAAACAGGCTTGTGAAGCTTTCAAGGATGGTACCCTGCAACATAAATATCATCCCATTCCATCCGGTTGACTTTGAACTTGCAGAACCTATAAAGGAACTAAACGAGAAAATCCATGAAAAAATTAATCTGAGTAAAGAAAATTCACTTTCAAATTCAAATAATTTATACAATTTTACAGATACTTTACGCAGCAATAGAGTTACTGTTAACCTCAGAAACAGCAGCGGAGTAGATATCAATGCTGCTTGCGGTCAGTTAGCTGTCAAGAATAATTAAGAACTTCAATACTTCATTTATGCACCAGATAATAATATTCGGTCCACCGGGCGTAGGCAAAGGAACACAATCGGAATTGATAGCAAGAAATCTCAATCTATTCCATTTTTCAACCGGTGAATTTTTAAGGAAAGAAATTGACGGACATACTGAACTCGGTATACAAGCTAAACAAATCGTAGAAAAGGGTTCACTTGTACCTGACGAAATAATGATAGAGATTGTTTGTAAAGCCCTCAAAGAAAATCTTGAAGGAAAAGAAGGATTCATTCTTGACGGGTTTCCGCGGACATACGAGCAGGCGATTGCACTTGATAAAATATTTGAAAAAATGGGAATTAAGGATATTGAAGTTGTATATCTTAAAACAACCGATGATGAAATTGTGGACAGGTTGTTAAAAAGGGGAAGGGTTGATGATACAGAAGTTATAGTACGGAAAAGGTTAAAAATATACAGCGAAGCAACGAGTCGGGTGCTTGACTATTATAAAAATAATAAAAGGATTTTTGAAGTAAACGGTCTCGGCGAAATAGAAGAAATTAACGGAAAAATACTGAATTTGCTTCAAAATATGGAATAGTGAAAAAATATTTTTCATTATATAATTGAAATTAATCTTTAATTACAGTATTTTGACAAATTAAATTCATAAAATAGTATGGCAGCAAAAATTAAATCATCTGAAGTCAAGGAGAAAAATATTTTTATCCTTGAACCAAAGGGAAGTTTTATAGGTGGGGACGAGACCGATGATCTCAAGTTTGCTATAAAAGAAGTAGCCGAAAAAGGCAACAGTAAACTTATAATAGACCTCGGGGACGTTATGTACCTAAATAGTACAGCACTTGGAGTCCTTATATCAGCACATGCAAATTACAAGAAACGGGAAGGCGAAATAAAACTAACAAGATTAAACAAAAACCTTGAAAACCTTTTCGTGATAACAAAATTATCATTAATATTTGACTGCTATAATTCAAAAGAAGAAGCGGTCGCAAGTTTTAAATAAAAAATTTTCAAACAAATAAATTCAAAAAATTAAAACCAAAGAAATCGGAGGTTAAAACTCAATGAAAAAATCCGGATTATTCACGTCTTTACTGATTATCGTTGCTTTTATCGTGGCATTAGTATTGTACATCTTTGTGCTCGGAAACCCGGCAAACTTTAAGAACCCTGAAAAAACCACACCTGCAAACCTGTTAGGTGCTGTTTATCTCGGTGGCGTCATAGTTCCTATTCTTATTACAATCAGTATTATGGCTATTTCATATACTATTGAAAGAGCTCTTTCTCTATCAAAAGCAAAGGGCAAGGGAAACATCGAAGACTTTCTTAAGAAGGTTCAGATTTCATTAAAGGAAGGCAACATAGAAGAAGCGATTGCATTATGCGATAAACAAAGAGGTTCAATTGCAAACATTCTGAAGCAGGGTTTAGAAAGATATCAGGTTCTTGTTCTCGATAAGAATATGGATTCGGAAAGAAAACTCGAAGAAGTAAAAAATGCCATTGAAGAAGCCATGGGTCTTGAACTTCCATTATTAAACACAAACCTGCCTGCACTTGCAACAATCGCGTCAGTATCAGTGCTCGTTGGTCTTTTCGGAACGGTATTAGGTATGATTCGTTCATTCCAGGCACTTGCAACAGCAGGAACACCTAACGCCGCAGAACTTTCATCAGGTATTTCTGAAGCTCTTATCAACACTGCTTTAGGTCTTTTTGGTGCTATCGTAGGTACGATATCATACAATTTCTTCCTGACAAAAGTTGGAAACATAACTTATATGATAGACGAAGCTACATATAACATTTTATCAATCATTGCTTTCAAGTCCAAGTAAGTGATTTCGGTTTAACTTTTTCAAAATTTTTAAAAAGAACAAATGAAAAAAGTAAGAAATATAAAAAAACCGAGCATCCATATTGATATGACTCCATTGGTGGACGTGATTATGTTGTTGCTGACGTTTTTTATGTTAACGGCAACATTCAGGGCTGCAGAATCAGAGGCTGTCGAAGTTTCACTGCCAAAGTCTGTTTATTCTGACCCTGATAATAAGATGAAAGAAACCGATGTTATGACAATTTCTCTTACAAAAGAAGGTGATATATTCCTTGATGTAGATAACTACAAAATCCGCGAGAAGGTATTTGGCGATCAATTTGGAATAGGCTTATACCATCCTGATTCTCTTTCACAAAGTCCTGTTCAAACAACGGGAAAGGTAGGAGACAAGGAAATAAAGAGAAAAGTATATGTGATGAATAAAGCGCAGTTTGAGAAAACACTTGTTGATATTAAATCTTCTCTGAAGACAGTCTCAGGAAATAAATCAGCACAATTTCAGGTTGTAGTAAAAGGTGACAAGGATGTTCCGTATGGAGTATTTGAGGACCTTATGACGTCATTGCATGAATCGGACAACAAGGTGTTCTCTTTGGTTACGATGATAAAATCAGAAGCAAAGGAATAATTATTTTGTTAACTAAAAACACAGGAGTTTAAAATATGGCTGGTGGTGGCGGTTTCGATGCCCCGGAAGTACGAGGTGGAAAAGGAAAGAAAAAGGCTGGGCTTGGAAGAGGTGTGCATATTGACATGACCCCAATGGTGGACGTCATTATGCTTCTTCTTACATTCTTCATGCTTACGACTACTTTGTCTGCTCCTCAGTTAATGAAAGTCTCTCTTCCAAAAGGTGACGTAAAAGATAAAGTAAAAGTTGATATGGGTAACGTTCTCTACGTCAGAGTATCTGACAAAGGTAACGTTTACTTCGCTCAGGGCAATCCTGACGGTTCTGAATCTGCGATGAAAAAAATCGAAGTAAAGAATGTAGCATCAGAGCTTGAGAAAATATTTGCTGTTAATGATCAATTACTTCTCCTCCTGAAGTTCGACAGAAAGATGAAATACAACGTAATGTCGGACGTATTTGATGAAATCTCGAGAGCAAAAATTGAAAAGAGATATGCATTCATAAAGATGGAAGATGCTGACCTTCAGAAAATAACTGAAGCCGGCGGCTAAAAATATACTAACAAAAATTATATTCAGCGGTTTAAGTTTAAGCTTAAACCGCTTTTTGTTTTTAAGACATTCTTATGCGAAATGTTATGATTTACATTTATTATAACGCATAAATTTATCAAATTATGGTTAATTAAATTAATTTATTTTGAAAGCTTTTAGGATTATTCTCGTATTATTATCATTTGTAGTTTCTCTTAAGGTTTATACCCAGGAAGAACAGCCATCACGTTCACTTAGTCAAAACCCTACAGCATTTGCCAAGTATGTTGTTGACGAAACAGGAACATTATCTCAGAGCGAGATTAACATACTGCTCAAGAAGCTTGAGGATTTTGATAAGCAAACATCCACTCAAATTGTCGTTTACATGATAAATTCTCTCGACGGTGAATCTATTGAGGATGTATCGCAAACTATTGCCGAGAAAAATAAGATTGGACAGAAAGGAAAGGATAACGGTGTACTAGTATTAATAGCGAAGAATGACAGAAAGCTAAGAATAGAAGTAGGATACGGGCTCGAAGGAGTTCTGACCGATGCATATACTACACAGATTCGTACGAAAGAAATGAATCCGTATTTTAAGGAAGGAAAGTATTTTGAAGGAATAAACAGAGGAGTTGATGCGATTATAGCCGTTTCAAAAGGAGAATACACAGCAGATAAAAAGAAGCAAAAGGATAACGGTACTTGTTGTTTTGGAATACCG